>MGOK01000024.1:11378-12395 GCA_001795335.1 Chloroflexi bacterium RBG_19FT_COMBO_55_16 | reverse complement strand
AGAATCAACGTGTCTATCCTTTCGATGACGACCTGGTGAGTCGTCCAGGCCCGCGCCTGGTGGACGGATTGGAAGCTTTGGCCCGATTATTTCACCCAGATTTATGAATTTTCCCATGCGTCCTTTCCTGCTCAATCTCTTACTCCTGACACTCGCCTTGTTGTTCAGCGTAGCGGTAGGGGCGGTATTCATCCCTCCAGGCACGGTAGCGCGAATGCTGGCTACTACATTACCAGGATTGTCCGGCTACAGGGATTGGCCGGAGACTTTCAATACGATCGTCTTTCAGCTGCGCTTGCCGCACACGGTTTTGATCGCCCTGACCGGCGCGGCCCTGGCTGGCAGCGGTGCAGCTTACCAGGGTCTCTTCCGCAACCCCCTGGCTGACCCTTACTTGATTGGTGTTGCTTCAGGTGCCGGCCTGGGGGCTGTGTTAGCCATGTCTGCTAACTGGCCCGATAACTTATTGGGGTATTTCACCATCCCAGTTACCGCCTTCCTGGGAGCCATCCTGACTGTAGCCATCGTCTACGCCCTGGCCAGGTCGGGGAACGCGCTCCCCACGACCACCCTCATCCTGGCTGGCGTAGCAGTGGGCTCGTTTGCCTCTGCATTGACTTCATTCTTTATGCTCCGCTCGGAGGGCGAGGTACGGCGAGCATTAGCCTGGCTGCTGGGCGGTTCCACGATGACCGGTTGGGACCCGGTTTATGCAGCCTTGCCTTATTTAATGCTTGGTATTGGCGTGCTGCTCACTTCCGGTCACTCGCTCAATGTCCTCCAATTTGGGGACGAACAAGCCCTCCAACTCGGTTTGCCAGTGGAGCGGATTAAGACTATCGTGGTCCTGGCCGCTTCGTTGACAACGGCTACAGCAGTCGCCTTTTCGGGTGTGATCGGTTTTATTGGTCTGATCGTCCCCCACCTGGTCCGCCTGCTTTGGGGACCAGACTATCGCCACCTGATCCCACTCTCTATTTTGGGCGGCGCAACCGCGCTTCTGATCGCCGACCTGCT
>MGOK01000024.1:10542-11313 GCA_001795335.1 Chloroflexi bacterium RBG_19FT_COMBO_55_16 | reverse complement strand
CCTTCTTTCTGTGGGTCTTGCGCCGTTCCCAAGCCGCTAAAATGCGCGAGTAAACGGCAAGGGGTTCTCAAGCATGCTCACTATCCAGTCTCTCTCGGTTAGTTACGGCTCACAGCCTGTTCTTCAAGAGGTTTCATTGAGTGTGAAACCCGGCGAAGTCTTCGCCTTGATCGGGCCGAACGGCGCCGGCAAAACGACCCTGCTCCGGGCCATCAGTGGTGTGATCCGTCCCCTGGCTGGGAAGGTGCAGGCTTTTGGCAAAGACTTAATCCAGCTACCAGCCACTCAGCGGGCGCGCTTCCTGGCAGTAGTTCCACAGGCACGAAAACTCCCTCCAGCCTATACAGTCTGGCAGACAGTGCTTCTAGGCCGCACCCCTCATCTAGGTTGGCTGGGACAGCCCAGCCAGCGCGACCTCCAGCGCACCCAATGGGCGTTGGAACGCACTCAGACCATCGATCTGGCCGGCCGGTGCGTGGATCAGCTTTCCGGAGGCGAACAGCAGTTGGTGTTGCTGGCGCGCGCCCTGGCACAAGACACACCCATTCTGCTGCTTGACGAACCCACTGCCCACCTGGACCTGCATCACCAATCCAATTTGCTCAGCTTAGTGCGACGTCTCGCCAAGGAACAGGGCCTGGCCGTTTTGATGGCTTTGCACGATCTAAACCTGGTCGCCCTGTATAGTGACCAGGTCGCACTGCTCGTGAATGGCCATCTGCGCGCCTCAGGAAATCCTGGCGAAGTGCTAACCCCTCAGCAACTCATGGA
>MGOK01000024.1:2312-10488 GCA_001795335.1 Chloroflexi bacterium RBG_19FT_COMBO_55_16 | reverse complement strand
CGTTTTGTTAAACGGGCATAACAGAGAAGAGCTCTAAATCAGTCGCCCATTGCCATCCAATAGCACTTTCACCGCCTGACAGAATTCAGGTACGGAGAACGGCTTCTGCATCCAACAGACCTGATTCTCTTCCAGCAATGTTTGATTCTCCTCTTGCAGAGGATGGCCAGTGACCAGCAGCATCTTCACTTGCGGCCAGCGATCGCGTAATATGCGGTACAACGCCACCCCACCCATCTTCGGCATCACCACATCGCTCACTAACAGCGCGATGCCATCCGGGTTCTGTTCAAAGATATTTAAGGCTTCGCCGCCATCCCCCGCGGTGATTACCCGGTAATTTTGAGCCTCGAGCAACGCCTGCATAGCTGTCCGCGTGACTTCATCGTCTTCTACAACCAGGATCGTCTCTCCCATCCCCTCAGCCGGATAAGACTCTTGTTCTGGGGAAACCGCCACCTCGGGACTTGGCAAGGCCGGCAGGTAGATAGTAAAACTGGTTCCCGTGCCTGGCTTACTTTGCACATCAATATATCCATCATGTTGCTTGATAATGCCATACGCCTGAGCCAATCCTAATCCAGTGCCCTGTCCGGCTGGCTTGGTGGTAAAGAAGGGTTCAAAAATGTGCGGCATTGCCTTGGGAACGATCCCGGTACCGGTATCGCTGACGGTAACCGCCGCCCATTCCCCAGGCGTCAGGTAAGGAGCGGGCGGATTGTCCTTAGTTTGGAGGCGCAGGCGGTTTAGGGCAAAGCGTAAGGTTCCACCCTCGGGCATCGCGTCACGAGCATTGACAGCCAGGTTCATAAAAACCTGTTGCAAACGGGCTGGATCGGCATTTACCAGATAGGTATCCGGTTGGTAAGTCAATTCGACGCGGATCGTCTCTGGCAAAACCCGCGCCAGGAGCTTATCCAATTCCTTGATGAAGGGCAGCATGTCCAGAGTGCTCTGTTCCATCACTGACCGGCGGCTGAAATCCAGGATCTGCCGGATCAGGCTGGCCGCGCGCTGCACCTGTTGTTGGATGATAGTCAACCGCTCACGGCCAGTCGGCACAAATTCCAGATCCTTTTTTAACAAATCAGTGTAGACAAGGATGGCAGCCATGATATTGTTGAAGTCATGCGCAATACCAGCTGCCAGTTGACCTACCGTGGCCAGGCGTTCTTGCATTTGAATGCGCGCCTGGTTCTGGCGTTCCTGAGTCACATCCCGCATCATCACTACCCACTGGGCGCGTTCGACGCCAAGCGATAGAATCTCTACTTCAAGCATCATTTTGGCAGGTTCTTCTATAAGGATCTCAACCGGCAAACTCTCATGGTCTCCGTTGACCAGGTCATCGATCGTATGCGGCCCTAACTGGACTAGCCTTTCATTCAATCCGCCTGCACCCAGCAACGAGAGGATTTCCCTGCCGAATGAATTGACTACCTCCATCTGGTAGTTTGCATCCAAGAGCAACACACCCACTGGCAATCGCTCTACCAGGTTCTCCAGGCGTTTTTGCTCCGTCGCGAGCAAGTCCACCAGGGTTTGGACTTGCTGGTATCGCTCAACATTGCTCAGAGTCAGTCCTACCTGTTGGCAGATTGCTTGCAGTAAGTCTAAATGATCTGGGGTAAAGGCTGCTACTTCGTGGTGTAGCAATGTAAACACACCCAGCAACCGCTCTCCTTGCAGGATCGTGGCGACAATGGCGGAGTGGACCTCCTCGTCACATCCCGGCACGTGTTTCCAGCGCGCGTCCTGTTGAACATCGGACAGGAGCAACGGCTGGCGGTTTAGAGCCACCCAGCCAGCCAATCCTTCTCCAAGGTCAAAAACACTTAATTCCCGCAGAATATTAAATTGTTCTTCAGAATAACCAGATACACCTCGCAAATAAAGCCGATTCTCCTCGGGTAGGAAGAGATATGCTTTTCCATAGGTTCCTCCCAGAGCTCTGCTTGTCAGCTGGGCGGCGCGTTGAAGGATCTCATCCGCATCCAGGCTGGGAGCTAATTCTCTCCCCATATCGTAGAGCAGGCTCAAATGGCGGCGTTCTGTAGCTGCCTCCTGATAGAGACGGGCATTCTCGATGGCAATCGCCGCCTGATCCCCGAACAACCTTAATACCTGTAAGTCAGATTCGGAGAAACCTCCTGGCTTTGTATGTGAGACGTTCATCACTCCCACCACGCGTTCGCCAATCTTCAGCGGGAGACTGAAAATCGATCCAGTCCACGAGGACGGAGCGCTGGTATATAACGGGTGGGTACGCATATCAGGCACCAGTATGGGCTCTCCCAGGCGAGCAACTGTGTAAGTCAGACCCTCGGGTCTCGGTTCGGCTACCGGTTGACCCCGCCGTCCATCCGGCCACAAGGCCGCTCCAAAAGTCAGCCGGCTACCGCTCTCTGGATGGTAAAGGAATATGTGGCCATTGTTCGCCCCAGCCAGCAAATTTAAGGTGCATTCCAGGATCCTGTCTAATACCTCGCTGAGGTCAAGGCTGGCGGTCAGACTGAGGCTTGTCTGGCGTAACAATTCCAACTGGGCAACGCGCTTTTCCTCCCTCTCAACCAAACGAGCGTTCTCGATTGCGATGGTAGACTGGTTGGCAAACAAAGTTAATAATTCTAGGTCAGTCTCCGTGAAACGGCGCAGGTTTATATCGTCCAAGACCTGCAATACCCCGATCACCTGTCCCTGCCAGAGAAGGGGCACACTGAGCACCGCTGAATAAGGTTGGTCCTGTTCAAAAATAGAGGCGCGTCCTGGCCAGACGCGGTAATCATCAATGATCAAAGGCTTCCCGGTCTGGGCAACAACCCCCGCCGCGCCTTCTCCAATTTTGACCTTAACCCCAGTGTAATCCTTCTTGAGTGGGTAGCTCTCTGCGTGAATAGTGACTTCCTGCCGTTCCTGATCGCAGAGCCATAAGCTGCCGCCGGGGGCATTCAGCAAACGCGCCGCCCGTTTAACAATGATTTGAAGCAAGTCAGGAAGCGAGTGAGAAGCTGTGATTTCCAGGGAAATCGCATGCAACCTGGCAAGCTCCTCAGCCCGGCGACGCAGGACCTCTTCTGCCCAATCCTGCTCGTTGATCTCCTGTGTACGAGGCGCCTTATTTCCCATGCGCCCATTATAGACTTTTTCTATCGGCTATCCACGCTCTGACCCTATCTGAAATGTCACTTTTCGTTTGCAGTTCTGAAAGTTGCCGATAAAATCAGCGATTTGTAGACATCAGGCTAAATCTTTGATTAAGTAGTAGTTCCCGCGCTTAAACCCCCGCTGGAGATAATAACGCCGCGTGCCAACTGCTGCGATCACCGCTAGCCGGCGAAAGCCTTTGCGGTGGGCAATTTCTTCCGCCTGGTGGAGTAACTGCGTGCCCAATCCAGTGTGCTGCGCTAACCCATCCTGCTTCGTCCCCACTTCGAGTGATTGGCCATACACATGCACCTCGCGGATGATGGCTGCACCTGGCAAATCTGCCAACCCTGTTTCAAGAGGCGATTTGCCATGCTCATCAAGCTCTGGTAACGATAGGCGTAAAAACGCGGCGATCTTATCCTCCTCGGTCACGAATGATAGGAAGTGTTCCTCAGCTTGCCCAGTCTGGTAGGTCAGATCCTCGAATCTTAAGTTCTCTCTGCCAACCGGCTGTTTGCGTACTTCCCGGCAGCGGATACACTGGCAGCGCGTCCCGCGCTTTTTCAATTCTGCATGAATGTCCTGCCGCAAGCTGGTGCGTTTGTTGCCTTCCACAACGTTCGTCGAGGGGATATCGCGGATCACCCGGTTGACCCGGCAATAGCGCGGGATGGCTGGCTTGACATCGGCGATCAGATCGATCAGTTCCTTCGTCGTATAGGGCTCAAACTCGCCGCGCTGCCAATATTCAAACAACTCGGCGTTGGCGAGCAACTGGTTGGGGTAAATCTTGATTTCATCCGGGCAAAATCCATCCCACAGCCGGAGGAAATCCATCCGGTCCGATGCTGGGGTAGATCCCAAAAGGTCCGGCATCCAGTGCAAGACGATCTTGAAACCGCCAGCTCGCAGCAAGGATACCGCCTGCCGCGTCTGCTCCACGGAATGGCCGCGCTGGTTCAATTCCAGGATGCGATCATCCAGGCTTTGGGCGCCCAGCTGCACTTTGGTCACTCCAAGATAGCGCAGCCAGGCCAGCTCCTGTTGGTTGACGTGATCCGGCCGAGTCTCGATGGCCATCCCCACGTTGCGATGGGCAGCCGTTTCGTTGTGCGCCTGTGCCTCAACCAGTGTCTTGGATTCCTCTTCGTTCAGGGCATCAAGACAGCGCAGAATGAACCATTCCTGGTAATCTCGGCGGTACGCGCTCCACGTCCCACCCAGCACCAGCAGCTCGATCTTATCGGTCGGGTGGCCAACTGCCTTCAGTGCCTCCAGGCGGGATTTCACCTGGTTATAAGGATCAAAATCGTGCTGCAGGGCACGCATGGCGCCGGGTTCATCCGGTAAGTAGCTCTTAGGCATGCGCACATCGGTAGGACAAAAAATACACTTTCCCGGGCACGGGTATGGCTTGGTCAAAACAGTCACCACGGTCACACCAGACAGCGTTCGCACCGGTTTCATTCGGATGCGTGCCAATAGACGCGGGTCGGGTTGCCATTCCCCGCTTTCGATCAATTGTCGGTAGGCAGCCACCAACATGTGCTTACCCAGGTAACCAACCCCACCGGGCAAGGGATTTCGCCCGACCGCTTCGGCAACCCGCCGTCCCGCGCGCACTTCCTCCAGGATGCGCCGTGCCAGAGCCATCTTCTCTACTGTATATTCACGCGCCTGCCACCAATCCCGCTTATCCATCATCCTACCCATTTACACGCGTCACGTTTAATATCTCACATCTCACGTAATACGTTTCACAATTCATGATTACCGCTTAACTTTTCACGCGACACGATTTAGAATATTCCCATGAACGCAACCACCATTACTCGCCTGCTCGACCTCAATCGACAATTTTACCAGACCTTTGCCCTCCAATTTTCTGCCACCCGGCAACGGTTGCAACCCGGCGTCCGGCAAGTCTTGGCATCGTTGGACAGCGCTGCGCACGTGCTGGATTTAGGCTGTGGCAACGGGGAATTGGGACGAGAACTGGCGAGAAGAGCCCACCAAGGCCACTATGTGGGGCTGGACCTGAGCGCCGAATTGCTGTCACAAGCCCGTAAGGACTTACCAGATGACTCGCTTAGTACCTTCCTGCAAAGAGACCTGGCTGCCCCATACTGGGACAGGGATCTCCCATTTTCGGCTTTCGATATCATCCTGGCCTTTGCTGTGCTCCATCACCTGCCTGGCGCTGCCTTGCGCCGCCAAGTGTTGGAGAGGGTAAGCGCGCGGCTATCCCCAAAGGGCTGCTTCATCCACTCCGAGTGGCAATTCTTGCACAGCCCGCGCCTGCGCGCTCGCCTGCAACCATGGGAGAAGCTCGGCTTAAGCGAAGCCGACGTCGACCCCGGCGATTACCTGATCGACTGGCGACAAGGCGGCCTGGGCTTACGCTATGTTCACTTCTTCACCCTGGAGGAGCTGGCTGATCTGGCCAGAGAATCCGGATTCACGATCGGCAAAACTTTTTTCTCCGATGGAGAGGGAGGCCAGCTGAGCCTGTATCAGGTTTGGATGATAGTATAATAGATCCAACCCGGGTGTATCTCTTCTGCTCAAGTTTCTGTCCATCCCCATGCGTATCCTGATCATTTCCGACATTCACGCCAACCTGACCGCCCTAGAAGCCGTAATTGCCGACGCTGGTGAAATCGACGCGGCTTGGTGCCTCGGCGACCTGGTCGGTTACGGTCCAGACCCCAATGAATGCATCCAGCGGGTGCGCCAGCTCCCCAACTTACTTTGCCTGATCGGCAATCATGATGCGGCTGTCCTTGGGCAAATTGATATCGATTCTTTCAATCCCGAAGCCCGCCAGGTGGTGGTGTGGACACAACAAAACCTCACCTCAGCCAATGCAGCCTATTTGCGCAGCCTGCCAGAGCGCGCCATATTAAACTCTGTCACGCTGGTCCACGGCAGCCCGCGCCAGCCAGTCTGGGAATATCTGCTGGATACCCGCACCGCCACCCAAAACTTCGCCCACTTCGAAACGCCCTTTTGCTTCGTGGGACACAGCCACTTACCAGTCATCTACCAGCTCAATGAGGGACGACGCTCCGCAGATCTGATCATTCCCGAAACCGGCAACCACATCGCTATGGCCCCGCGTGCCATATTAAACCCGGGTTCCGTCGGCCAGCCGCGCGACCGGGACCCGCGCGCCTCCTATGCTGTTTTCGAACCTGAAGCACACACCTGGGATTACCGCCGGGTTTCCTACGATGTGACCGGCGTTCAAGACCGCATGCAGGCACACGACCTGCCCGCTCGCCACATCCACCGCCTGAGCGGCGGTTGGTGAGTGTCAATAACCATGCAGAGGTAATCCATCTTATGGAACTTCTCACAGGGGATTGACGTCTTGAGAAGGAAAATAACTACCGAGGAGAAATCGCAATGATCAAAAGAAATTTTCTTGCCTCAAGCCTGATCCCAATTCTACTGGCCACCAGTCTACTGGCCACCGGCTTGCTGGCCGCCTGCTCTCCAGCCGCCGCGCCTCCCCAAGAAGTTTACGTTGAGGGGGCAGCCGGCGCTCCCGTTATGGAAGCGCCCGCGCCGCCATCTTTCGATAGAGCCTCCAATATTCAAGCACAGACTGGGGGTACGGCGGAACGGATCGTGATAAAAAATGCCCGTCTGGAGATCGTGGTCGACAAGCCAGATCAATCGATGGAAACGATTGGCAAGTTAGCGGAGGAAATGGGCGGTTACGTCGTCTCTGCCAACCTCTACCAGAGTTTCCTGGCCAACGGCCAGGAAGTGCCGCGCGCCTCGATCACCATCCGCGTACCAGCCGAGCGATTGGATGAAGCCCTGGCGCGGATCGAGGCTGAGAGCGGCCGCCTGCCTCTCAACAAGACCATCGATAGCCAGGATGTGACCAGCGAATACACCGACCTGCAGTCCCGCCTGCGCAACCTGGAGGCGGCCGAGGCTCAATTGACACAGATCATGCAAGAAGCCAGGCGCACGGAAGACGTACTCAGCGTTTACAACCAGCTCGTCCAGGTGCGTGAGCAAATCGAGGTGATCAAAGGGCAGATCAAGTACTATGATGAATCGGCCAAACTCTCCGCTATATCCGTGGAATTGATCGCCAGCGCAGCCGAACAGGCTATTACCATCGGCGGTTGGGAACCGGTGGGGGTAGTTAAAAGTGCCATTCAGGCACTGATCAGAGCGCTGCAAGTGATCGTCAATATCGCCATCTGGCTAGTGCTGTTCGCCCTGCCCGTCCTGGTGGTGATCGTCCTGCCGGTCTACCTGATCGTGCGCGGCCTCCTGCGCTGGCGCGCCCGCCGCAAAGCCAGACGCGCCGCTCAGGTCCCCAGCCCCCCACCCAGCGGTTGAGTGCAGAAGACCCTCTTTATTACTGATACTAATCCCACAATCGCAACCTAGAATGGGCTCCGGATCGGAGCCCATTCTAAATTTAACCTAACTGCCACCTTCCGGATTATATTCCCAGGTTTGCCTTCCGCAATCACGATATCATCCGCAGAAGCAATTTACTACCATGAGCAAGTATAATTCATACTATGAAGGACCTATCTCAACAGGCGCGCGCCCTGATCGGCTTACAATTGAACAGAGCCCAGCTAGCAGCCCTGGATACCTATGAGCGAGAACTGCTTTCCTGGAACGCCCGCTTCAACCTGACGGCGATCGACGACCCAAAGAAAATTCGCACCAAGCACTTCCTGGATTCGCTCACCTGCCTGCTGGCGATGCGCAATGCGCCCATGGAGCGGGTGATCGATATCGGCACCGGGGCTGGTTTTCCCGGGATACCGCTCAAGATCATCTGCCCCAACATGCGCCTGACCCTGGTGGAGTCGGTCGGCAAGAAGGCCGCTTTTTGCCAGCACATCGTGGAAATCTTACGCCTGAGGGATGTAGAAGTCTTGCCAGAACGGGCCGAGGCCGTCGGATTGTCCACTGCCCATCGCGAGAGCTACGATTGGGCCTTGGCACGAGCAGTGGCTACCATGTCCACGCTGATGGAATATCTTTT
>MGOK01000024.1:0-2277 GCA_001795335.1 Chloroflexi bacterium RBG_19FT_COMBO_55_16 | reverse complement strand
TGAAAGGGGAAGGTGGCCCGGCTGAAGCCCAGGCCGCCGAAGGCGCCATGCGCCTCTTGGGAGGTCATTTACAGCAGCTCCTGCCTGTGACTCTGCCTGGGGTTGAAGACCAACGCTATTTAATCATCGTGGAAAAATTGGCGGCCACGCCGGACCGCTACCCTCGCCGCACCGGCCTCCCCACCAAAAAACCCCTCTAAACATCACGTTTCACGCTTCACGTCTCACGTTTCCCTTCCCTCCACCCGCCCCTCCTTCACTTTCCACACAGTCGCCTTCTGGATAAATTGCGGCGAGAAGAGCGCTAAATCGGTCGTGGTAAGCAGAGTTTGCTCCACCGAGGCCAGGCTTTTGAGTAAATCGGTGCGCCGATCAGGATCTAACTCGGCCAGGGCCTCGTCCAGCAGCAACACTGGTGCCTGGCCGGTTCTTTCCTTCATCCAAGCCACCTCAGCCAGCTTGACCGCCAGTATCGCCGTGCGCACCTGGCCGCGCGATCCATACGTCCCCAGGTCAACCCCGCTCTCGAGAAAACGCAAATCATCGCGGTGTGGCCCCAGGGTCGTCACCCCACGCAGGATATCTTCAGCGCGCCTGGCTTTAAGGCTATCTTGAAAGCCCTGGCGGATTTGCTCGAGCGCCATCCCCGACCGGTCCACGGGAGCATCCAGCGGTAAGGTAAACTGACCAGGGGGTCTTGGAAGCGGGTCATATGCCGGCTGGTAGGAAAGGCGTAAGACCTCTCCACCGTGGGTCAACTGGCGGTGGATGCGCCCGGCCAGACGTTCCAATTCTTGGATAATTTGAATACGGGCCAGGACCAACTGTGACCCCTTCGAGGCCAGCAGCTCTTCCCAAAAAGTGAGCTGATCGGGGTCGCCTCCATACTCGTTTAGTTTTTTCAACAAGGCATTGCGTTGGGTAAGCGCCTGCAAATAATCTGCCAGGATCTCGCCATAACGCGGCCTCGCCTGGGCCAGGGCAAGGTTAAGGAAGCGCCGCCGCTCGTCCGGCCCACCTTCGATCACGCGCACCATCTGGGGCAAGAAGAGCACTGCGTTGAACTTACCTATCGCTTCACCCATTTTTAACTTCAAGCCATCCAGCAATACCTCTTTGCGCACTCTAAGCCCGCCGTCAATGCCATTGGCGTCTTGAATAATGCGCACTTCCAGGCGGTGGCTGCTCGCATCTCGATCGAAAATCGCCACGATGCGCGCCACGGCCGGCTGTTTGCGGACAGCCAGGAAATTGATCAGCTGGCGGTCGTGATCGGCGTGGAAGGAGGTAAACGTCGCCAGGAAGTAGATCGCTTCGAGCAGGCTGGTCTTGCCCTGCGCGTTCGCCCCGACCAATAGCACCGCCCCAGACGGGATATCCCTGTCCAGCCGGGCAAAATTGCGAAATTCTTCCAATGAAAGATGGGTCAGGAACATTTTTCACATAAATGCCACGGAGGGGCGAGCCCCGTGGCATGTTCTTCTTCGATGAGAGATATATCCTTACCCATGCAAGTGGGTAAACTCAAACGACGGGCGAGATCTGGGTCGTCTTTTCATCCACCGGCCAGACTTCTTCAGCCCGGTCGACAAACAGTACGCCGTCCAGGTGGTCGACTTCATGTTGGAAAATGCGCGCCAGCCACCCTTTTGCCTTAATCTTGACCGGCTGGCCGCGGCGGTTAACTCCCTTAACCGTTACCCAGTGTGCTCGTTCTACATCGCCGACGAATCCCGGGACAGAGAGACAGCCCTCTATCCCGGTGACGACTTCCTGAGAATAGCGAGTGATCTGTGGGTTGACTACCAGATACAATTTGGGTGGAATATTCTCATCTTCTTCGTCACCATACTCCACAACGATCACTTGTAAAGGGACATTTACCTGAGGCGCAGCCAGCCCAACTCCCGGTGCTGCACGCATAGTTTCAACCATATCGTCGATTATGGTTTGTAACTCATTCCCAAAGTCAGTCACCTTACGCGATTTTCGCCGTAAGGTTGGGTGGGGGAGAGTGATGATTTCACGCGTTGTCATGCCTACCTCAATCAATCCAATATTCTTCGTCCATATCAAAATATTCTTCTTCCTGGCGAGCTTCTTCTGCGTTTCGATGATAGATTGTCACCACTTCAACAATGCGCTCCCGCTCGCGCGCCGCCTGGGCCAGCTCCTTCTGCCTACGCAAGGCATCCATGCGATTAAAAATATCCTGCTGGGCGCGGGCTGGGTTGTGAACGCCCATGAAATCGAATTGGGTTTCTCCCACATTGATGA
>MGOK01000023.1:5107-9106 GCA_001795335.1 Chloroflexi bacterium RBG_19FT_COMBO_55_16 | reverse complement strand
CTACCAGGTGCGCGCCGCCCAGATCGCTCTGCGCCACTTCCGCGGGCGGGGGATGTTGTGCGACGAGGTGGGCTTGGGCAAAACCATCGAAGCCGGCCTGGTGCTCAAAGAGTACCTCGTCCGCAACGTAGTCCAGCGCGTGCTGGTGGTCACCCCGGCGGCGCTGGTGGAACAATGGCGCGAGGAGCTGGCCACCAAGTTCGGCCTGCCCAATTTCGTCACCACCGCCGACCCGGAATTCCGCGCCGCTGGCCTCGAGGGCTGGGAGCGCTTCCCGCGTCTGATAGCATCCCTCGCCACCGCCCGCCGCGCCGATCACCGCGCCCGCCTCGTCCAAATCCCCTACGACCTGGTCATTGTGGACGAAGCGCACCACCTCAAGAACCGCGCCAGCGCCTCGTGGAAGTTCGTCAACGACTTGCAGCGCAAATTCATCCTGCTGCTCACCGCCACCCCGGTGGAAAACGACCTCGACGAGCTATACAACCTGATCACCCTGCTCAAGCCAGGCCAGCTCAGCACGCCGCGCGAGTTCCGCAAGCAGTTCGTAGCGCGCGGCGACCCGCGCCAGCCCAAGAACCGCGGCCAATTGCGCGAGCTGCTTGGCGACGTGATGGTGCGCCACAGCCGGGGCCAGGTCAACATCAATCTGCCGCCGCGCCAGGCCAGCACGGTGCGTTTGCAATTGACCCAGCAGGAGGCTGAATTCTACGCCGCCGTCAGCGGAATGGTACGCAAACAGTTGGGGACGCTCCCCTCCCCCAGCGGGGGAAAGGGGCAACAAAGTACGTTGCGTGGGATTGAGGGAGAATCCTTGCGCCAGGTAGACCGCTTTGCCCTCCTTACCCTCCAACGCGAAATCGGCAGCAGCCCCCAGGCCGCCGAGTCCACCCTGCGCTCGCTCGCCAGCCGCGCCGCCACTGCCGGCCAACGTGATCACCTGCTTGCCCTGGCCGAGCAGGCCACCCGCATTCCTACCTGGGCCAAGGCTGACGCTCTCGAAAAGTTACTCTCCACTATCTTCCACGCCGACAAAACCGAAAAAGTGCTCCTCTTCACTCACTTCCGCCGCACGCTCGGCTTGCTCGCCGAGCGTCTGCGCATGATGGGGATAGATTTCGTCACCTATCACGGCGCACTGGACATTGCCGCCAAACAACAGGCTATCGCCGATTTCCAGGGACGCGCCCAGGTACTGCTCTCCACCGAGGCCGCCGGCGAAGGCCGAAATCTTCAGTTTTGTCGTACCATGATCAACTTCGACATCCCCTGGAATCCGATGCGCATCGAACAGCGCGTAGGGCGCATTCATCGCGTCGGCCAGACCCGCGAGGTACGCATCTACAACCTCTCGGCGCGCGGCACCATCGAAGATTACCTGCTGCAACTGCTTGACCAGAAGCTCAATATGTTCGAGCTGGTCATTGGCGAGATGGACATGATCCTCGGTCGCTTGTTGGATGAACGCGACTTCGAGGATTTGTTGCTTGACGTGTGGGTGCAGGCCCAGAACGACGCCGAACTCCAGGCCGGGTTCAGCCAACTAGGCGAGACCCTACTCCAGGCCCGCCAGGCTCACCAGAAAACCCGCGAGTACGACGAAGCCCTGTTCGGCGAGGACTTCTCTTCAGAATGAGCCAGGAACCTTCACTCCAAGACCTGATCCTCGGCTACTGCCAGCAAGTGGGCGGATTGGTGGAACCGCCAGCCTATGGGATTTACGAGGTCCTGCTGCCGGATGACGTCGCCGCCCGCTGGGGGTTCCCCGCCCACCAAAGATTCCTCTTCGCCGAGGAAGAACACAGGGCGGTCTTGGAAGGTTCCGCGACCCAGGGGAGTGTTGCCACCGAAGGTAGCGCCGCCACCCTCTTACACTACGGCCACCCGCTGGTGGAAACCGTCGTCGAGGAGCTGCGCCGCCAGTCGGCCAACGGGCTGTTCTTCGTCAACAACGTCCGCCTGGAAAAACCAGGGCTGTTTTCGGTCATCGAGAAAGCCGTGGGGCTGCCCAACGCTAAACTGTTCCCCGTTCCCGACGCGGTGGAGCGGCGGCGGTTGTACCATTACGTGCGCTTCAACTTCAAGGCCAGCCTGATCGCCGACGAGAAGCGCGAACTGATCCTGCCCATCTGGATGCACCTGCAAAGCGGTTACCCGGTGAAGAGCGACGACATCGAACGCCTGGCCGTCCTGGACGTGGTGAACCAGTTCAAGCACCTCGACCCAGCTGAACTGGCATGGTTGCCCAGGCCCCCGGCGAATCCGCTCTCCGAGGAGGTGCTGCATCCTCTCCTGGAACGCGCCCGCCTGGCCGCCCGCATTGCTTTGGGTGACACCCTGCAAAGCCTGGAAAAGCGCTTGCGTCGTTTCCTGGAGCTCGACCACGCCCGCCTGAGCCAGTATTACGACGATCTGCAGAAGGACGCTGAAAAACGGCTGCAAAAAGCCGACGCAGACCACCGCCCAGCTCTGGAAGCCAAGCTGTCCGCCATCGAGACCGAACGCCAGGCGAAGCTGGCCGACGTGGTGCAGAAATATCGCCTGCGAGTTGATTTAGAACTGGTCAACTTGGCGGTGATCGCCCAGCCCAAGCTGGATCTGAAGGTGGAAATCAAGAAGCGCACCGCCGCCTCGCAGCGGCAGGTGGCTTGGGATCCGCTGCGCCACACCGTCGAGCCGCTTGCATGCGACATATGTGGCCTGCCGGGCGAGGAGCTGCACCTGTGCGAGAACGGCCACCTGGCGCACGCCGCCTGCCTGGCTCCGCAGTGCGTCGAATGCAAGCGCACTTTCTGCCAGAAATGCGCCGAGAGCCTGCAAAACTGCGTGGTATGCGCCCGGCCTGTGTGCGTTCATAGTTTAGCGCGCTGCCCTGAGTGCCAGCGCGTCACCTGCCACGAGCACGTTAACTTGTGCCATGCCGCCAATGGCGAGCCGCAGCGCATCCAGGCGGCTTCTCCCGAAGCCGCCGCGTCCCTCGAGAAAGCTGCGCCCGCGGCAGCCCCGGTTCCGACACCCCACGGGGCAGAACTCGCCGCGCGGCGTAAAGCTGCCAAAAAAAGGGGAATACCCAAAGCCAGGACAACATCTGTCAAAAAACCCGTCGCCGGCCCCACTGGCGATTACGTAGATATCTATTTTGGTGCGGCCAAGCCCCTGGTCTCGGCTTACGTGATGGTGAAAAAGCGCGAGATCGCTGTTCGTTCCTGGGAGTTGACCGATGGCGGGATTGCCGTGTACTGTCAGTGCGGCAACTGGTATTGTCGGGAGGATGGCCTGGTGTACCGCCCCGCCCCTGATGGCCAGATCGAAGCGCAGATCATGTCTAACATCCGCGAGCTCATGGCCGAGTATCACGTGCCAGAGAAGAAGCTGCATTTTTACCGCGTCGTCGGTGAGGCTGTGGATGCGCGCAGGCTGATCTTGACCGGCAGGTGGAAAGACCCGGCTGCGCTGGAAGCGGCGCGCACAGGATTTGATAATCTCAAATAATGGGTCTCAACCGTTTATAATCGGGCCATGGATCTCTTCTCCCACGCCATGCAACAACGCATGAGAGCCGAAGCGCCGCTGGCGGCGCGCATGCGGCCGCGCACGCTGGACAAGGCGCTGCAAGCAGCGATCGTCGGACAAGAGGAGATCGTCGGCCAGGGGCGCCTGTTGCGGCGCGCCAAGCACTGTTTGTTAACGCCCGAGGCCGACCGCCTGTTCTCGTCGATCATCCTGTGGGGGCCGCCCGGCAGCGGTAAGACCACCCTGGCGCAGATCATCGCCAACCAGATCAAGAGCCACTTCGAGACCTTATCGGCGGTGCTGGCGGGGAAAGCCGAACTTAGAGAAGTGATCGAGGCTGCCCTGGAACGCCGCAAACTGTATGGGAAGCGCACCATCCTGTTTGTGAAGGAGGTTGTAGAAGCACTTAATTGACGGTTCTTCAATCCAATGAGAATTTATCTCGTTCAGCATCAATAGCCAAAGCCTTTTCCGTCTGACCGCCCA
>MGOK01000023.1:1587-5008 GCA_001795335.1 Chloroflexi bacterium RBG_19FT_COMBO_55_16 | reverse complement strand
TCACCGCCGAGATGCGCAGCGCTTCTCGCCCGGCAGCCAGGCTGTGGCGGAAAGCGGCCTGTGCCAGTCCGGCGGCCAGCGCATGATGGGCCAGCACCGCCGCCGAGTCCCCGGCCGCTTCGAGGATTTCCAGCGCCCGCCGGTGAAAAAGCCGCCGCCGCGCATCCCCGGCTTCGGTATACACCACATCGCGCAGCATGTTGTTGGCGAAAGCGTACGCGCTGGCCACGCCCGGCTGCACTGCTTCCAGCAAGAGCCGGCCGCCGATCAATTCATCCAGGGCGGGTAAGGCCAGATCTTCGGTCACATTGGAGATGGCACACAGGCGCTCGAACTTGATCTGTTGTTCGAGCACGGCCCCGCCCGCCAACAGGCTGAAGGCATTCGGGCTGAGGCGATTCAAGCGCGAGCGGATCACAGCATGCACAGTAGACGGGACGCGCACCGCTTGCCCAAGATCGTGCTCAGCGTCTACTCCAAAGGTCCATTGCCCCTCCGCCCGCCGTTTGGGATGAAGCACTCGCCGTTCGAGTAAATCCTTCAA
This sequence comes from Chloroflexi bacterium RBG_19FT_COMBO_55_16, assembly GCA_001795335.1. Next base: position 4,464 of record MGOK01000023.1, on the reverse strand, counting down.
AGTCTCCATCAAGTAAAAAGCCTGCCCACGCGTTTCAGCGTACAACCACTGGGCGAAGTCGGCGGCTGGTGGCGCCAGGATGGACAGCACCATTTGCACCGTCTCGCGCTCACCCAATGGTGCCAACTCGAGATGGACCGGCATCAACTCACGCCCCACGCGCGCCAGCCACTGGATCAAGCCCTGCGACCCGCCCGTTTGCTGGGTCTGGGTCATCGGGTGCAAAGCTTCTGACCGCAGGCTGACCAACAGCAAAACCCGCGCCGAGCTGTCTCGCCAGCGCCGGATGGCATATTGCAGCAGATCCAGCGTGGCGCTATCTGTCCACTGCAAATCATCTATAAACAGCACCAGCGGCGCCCGTTGGGCCAGGGCCATCGTTAATTGCGTGAATGGCTCGAAGAGCTGCGTCTGGCTTACTTCCGCTTCCAGATGAGGGCGCACCTTTGGGGGAGGGAGCAAACCCGGATAGCGTTCGCGCAATTCCGGCAGTAGTTGACTCAGCGGGGACAACCATACATCAGCCAGTAAATCCTTTAACGAGTTTTTGCCTTCGAGCCGCAGCCGGAGCGCATCCACCAGCGGTTGAAATGGCAAATGGCTGCCACTCTCAAAGGCGCTTCCCTCCAGCAATTCTGCTCCCTGGGCGCTGGCCCAATGGATGAATTTTCTGGCCAGGCAAGTCTTGCCAATCCCAACCTCGCCGCGCAGCACTACGAGCTGGGGCTGGCCTGCGGCGGCGCGGTCATAACCTTTCACGAGCGCCTGATGCTCGCTGATGCGCCCGGCAAACAGGTTTTCCAGAAAAGCAACCGATGTATCTGGGCGGTGTGGCCGAGGCGCTGAGCGACGGATGTGAGGATGTACGGGGGGGGCTTGTGTGCGAATGCGCTCTGCCAGCGCGGCCGTATCCGGCTCTGGCTCGATGCCCAATTCAGCCGCTAACATGGCGCGACAGGCCTCATAAGTTTCCAGCGCTTGCCCACGCTCGCCAGCCGCGAAGTGCGCCCGCATCTTACGGCGATAGGCCACTTCATTCAGTGCATCCAGGGCAATCCAGTGCGAGGCGGTCTCCGTGGCGCTAGCAAACTCGCCGCTGGCAAACTGGATTTCGGACAGCCGGTCGAGGATCAGGCCCAGGCGGCGGTGCCAGACTTCGCGCTGGATGGCGGCCCAATCATCGAAGCCGGGCGCATCGCCAAGCGAAAATCCGGCCAGAAAATCGCCGCGCTGGCAGGCGGCGGCCGACTGTAGTAAAGGCAGGCTGGCCGATCCCTCTGGCAGCGTCCGGCTTGAACGGTCGGCACGCGCCAGAGCGTAAGCGCGCTCTATCGTACGCAGGTCAAAGTCGATGTCGGCGTCTGGATTGAGACCCAGCGAATTGTGTGTGACGGAAAGGTAGGATGTTTGGGCCTGACCGCTCGCCTGGCGCAAGGCTGTTTGCAGGTGGCCGAGGGTGTTGCGAAGTGATGCATGGCTGCGCTCAGGACTTGCTTCCGGCCACAGCAGAGCGGCCAGGTGCTCACGCGGCTGCAAGCCTGCCTCGAGCGCCAGGTAGATCAGCAGCGCCAGCGTCTTGCGGGTGGGAAACACCAGCAGTCTTTCACCCAGGCGCACTTCGGGCGGCCCAAGTGCAAAGAGCTGCAATGGTAGGGTTGGGTTTGCCATCGTATGGTCCCTTGTGACGCTTTTGAGACTCTAGATCATTATACTCAGATTAAAGAAAAAGACAATAATCCTGCTTAAGAGAGCGCTGTAACCTGGAAGAGGCCCCCGATGTCTGGCATTGTTCTAACATTCCCCATTCTAGCCGGCAAGGTGGAAGCCTGGCGGCGGTTTTGCCAGGAATTATCCGCCTCTCGTCGAAAGCCGTACGAAGCCTCGCGCCAGCGGCTGGGCATCACGCGCGAACGGTTGGCATTGGTAGAAACCGCTTTTGGGGCGACGGCTGTGACCACCCTGGAAGCTCCCGATGTGGCTCAGGCGCTGGGCCAGATCATCGCCTCGGGCCTCCCGTTTGACGTCTGGTATCGGGAGCGGTTGCAGGAGCTGCATGGCATCAACCTGGCCGGGTATGAGCAATTCGCGCAGCGAATGCCGCTGCCCCTCAACCAGGAGTTGCTTTTTGAATGGACGTTGAATTCCAGCGCTGGCGGATGAACCGGAACTGATCAGGAACTCTACTCGGGAATCTACGCAAAACCTGCCAAGACTTGGCGGGGCAGACCCTAAGCATTCATGCCAGGAGAAGACAGAATGGACAATCATAGCGACAAACACGGTTCGGACCATAAACAGCCGAGGGGCTTTTCGGCCGGACTGCTGATCGTCAGGGGCTTCATCAGTCGGCTGGTCAGTCTGTTCAGTCTGACGCAACAGGACCTGGAGGATGCTGGTGTATACCATCGTTAGATGTGCGACTGAAAGACTGGATAGAAACCGAACAAACTCACGGCGAAAGCCAGAAAGGAATGGGTAATTCCAGCTTGGCTATAGCAGCGACCCCAAGAAGAGCTAAGCCTTCTTGTTGAAACGGTCATGCGAAGGGCGGAGACCCTTCGCATGACCCCAACCGATAAACCTGATAAAAAAGAAAAGGAGACTAGAATGGGAATACTTTCCTGGATTGTCGTTGGTCTGATCGCCGGTTGGTTAGCCGGAATGGTCATGAAAGGGAGTGGCTTTGGCCTCCTCGGGAATATTATCATTGGGATCGCTGGAGCCATTCTAGGCGGTTTTATCGCCTCTTACTTTTTTAAGATTGGCGGGGTGAATGGGTTCAATCTGACCAGCATCGTGATTGCTTTCCTCGGCGCGGTGTTGATCATTATCATCGCTCGCGCAATCCGCCGCTAGTAGTTTGCCAAACTTAAACTG
>MGOK01000023.1:0-1537 GCA_001795335.1 Chloroflexi bacterium RBG_19FT_COMBO_55_16 | reverse complement strand
AAAGAATCCATCCTATCCGAGGCCAGGTCTGAGACCCGCCCGCAAAAAAAGTCAGTGCATGTTGCCCTGCGTTGGGTGGTGCTGGCGCTGGTAGCGTTTTGGCTGGGTGCGCTGTGGATCGTCTTCTTGTTCTACGATCCCACCCGAAAGAATCTGGACTCCGCTAGGCTGCATATGTACGTGCTCAAGGCGTTGTCAGGCGTGCGCGGAGCCAGCCTGGCGGTGGCCGCCGACGATTACGCCGGAGCGCGCCTGTCTTTGACCCAGACCTCCGCAGCGCTGGATACCCTGTCCACCCTGCTGGGAGCAGATCACAAAGACGTGCTCGCCGCCATGCAAAAGAGTGCTGCTCAGGCTTTGACCGATGAAAAGACCGATCTCAAGTCAGCGCAGCCGGAGCTGGATCAGTTGACGAAGAACTTGGCACAACTGGAGGATAACCTGTTCTCCAACCCGTAAGATGGGCAGACAATTCAAATTCCTCCGCCCACACATGAAGAGAACGCAGTTTGAAAGGCTTCCCGATGAACAAGCGGCGTATCGCGACGATGATGATGTTAACCCTGATGGTTCTGGCGCTGATGGCGTGTGAAGGTGCAACTCCCTACGCTGCCCAGAGCGCCAGTGTAAACAAACGGGGCAGCTAATGCAAAGGATTAGGAGGATCACATTATGAACAAGGATATCTTCGAAGGCAAGTGGAAGGAAATGCGGGGTCAGATCAAAGAGTGGTGGGGCAAGCTCACCGACGATGACCTGGAACAAGCGGGCGGCAATGCCGAACAAATCGTCGGCTTGCTCCAACAGAAGTATGGCTACACCCGCCAGCGCGCCGAAGAGGAATTCAACCGGCGGATAAAGGAAGTGAAAGAGGCAGTTGATAAAGTCTGAGGCCCATGAAAGCCGTGTCCTGGCGGCGGGCTGAAAGTCAGGCTTGTGCTCTGGCTGGTACCGCGCCCCTTCTCGCTGGAGAAGGGGCGCTGAAGTAGGTATTGAGCACGGATAGCCTTGCATACACGGATGGCCCCGTGTATCTCAAACACTCACAAAGAGTAGGGAAAGCATGGCACTCCAACCACCTTCACAACCGGATCAATGGACATTTCGGCGCGTCATGTGGGCGACTCTCGTCCTCGTTTTTGTCGCCCTCAGCTTCTGGCTTCTCTATCGCTTTAACCAGGTCGTTTTCATCTTGTTTATCGCCATCGTGTTGGGCACGGTGATCCGGCCAGTCGTAACCTGGTTGCATCGGCGAGGACTCCCCCGGATAGCGGGGGTCATTCTTGTCTACCTCCTGCTGCTCGCCCTGCTGATCAGCTTCGTGCTATTGTTATTCCCGTTGATTGTCGAGCAAGGTACAACGATTGCTGCCGCAGTGCCGGGTTACTACCAAAGCCTGCGTGAGTGGATGGTTAATTATCCCAATCAATTGATTGTGCGCTTGAGTGAGTTCCTCCCAGCGACACTACCAGACCTGGAGCCGGTACAGCAAACGGGACAGCAGATGCTGGCTTCTGCAGGGCAAGCGTTGGGTTAC
>MGOK01000022.1:22520-27924 GCA_001795335.1 Chloroflexi bacterium RBG_19FT_COMBO_55_16 | reverse complement strand
CCCCTCTCACCCAGGGCGAGGTCCCTCGCGCGCCTGACTACCGCCTCGAATCCAACCATCCAGGACAATGGGTTTCTTTGACTCCCCTGGAGCGGCGCCTTTGGGATTGTCTACGAACTTATCCAGGACAGGCGTTGGAGTGCGATGCCATCATCGAACACATCTGGGGTTACAAAGGTGGGGAGCGAGCCGCCTTGCGCCAGCTTGTCCGCCGGCTGCGCAGCAAGATCGAACCCAACCCGACTAACCCGATCTTCATTAAAACTGTGCCCGGCGTGGGCTATCGCCTGGCAACTACGGGTGAACAACGCTAAGGTTTAAAGCGGGAGACCGGTTTTTGTCACAGGTTTGTCATTCGCTTATCACGATGTTTGTCACTGCTATCCGTTATATTGATAGTGAAATACATCACTTAAGGAGCGATCCGTGAGCCTTACCATCCTTCAAAAACCCGAACTTTCCGATTTTATCCACCGGCTCATGCCGCATTACAGGGTCGTCGGGCCGGTCGAATCGAACGGCGGGTATGCCTTTGACGAGATCGCCGATCCAAATGCCCTGCGGCTGGATTATCCCACGACGATCCTGCCTCCCAAGAAGTATCTGCTGCCGCCGAGGGAAACCTTGTTTAAGTTTGATAAAACAAATGGCGGTTACATTGAGCCAGCACCGCAAGACCGACCTACCGTCATCTTCGGCGTACACACCTGCGACTTGCACGCCATCCAGCTGCTCGATGCAGTCTTCTCGACAGGCTTTCCCGACCCGCACTATCTGGGGCGGCGGAACCGCACCTTGATCGTGGGCATTGAGTGCCTCCGCCCTTGCGACGAACACTCCTTCTGCAAGAGTATGGGCACGCTGACCGCCGAGGAAGGTTACGACTTGCATTTGATCGACCTGGGCGATGCCTATGCAGTCGACATCGGGACGTCAGATGGGCACGATTTATTAGGTCTGTACGCCTCCACTACCCCCGCCAAACCAGGTGAAATGCAGCGGCTGAATGCGGTGATCAGCGAGAAGTGGCCAAAGTTCCCCTATCGCTTGGAGTTCGATGTCAGCGATTTGCCCTCCCTGTTAAGCCTGAGCGCAAAAAGCTCGTTATGGGCTGAATTAGGAGAGCGCTGTCTGGCCTGCGCCGCGTGCACCAATGTCTGTCCAACCTGTTTCTGTTTCGACGTAAAGGACGAAATCGAACTAGACCTGCGCCATGGGGAGCGAGTGCGGATTTGGGACAGCTGCCAGCTAGATGAATTTGCCACGGTAGCCGGCGGTCACAACTTCCGCAAGAGCCGGGCATTGCGCCAACGCCATCGCTTCATGCGGAAAGGTAAGTACATTCTAGAAGCCCATAAACACCTGGGCTGCGTTGGTTGTGGCCGCTGTGCCCGGGCTTGTCTGGTTAATATCACCCCAGTGGGTGTTTTTAACGAACTCTACCGCCAACAAGAGGCAGGGAGCACACTATGATCACGAACAGAACATATCCATCAATGACTGATGAGCTCCAGATCTTCCTCCCGGAGATGGCGCGTATCGTCCAAATTGAGCAGCTCACCGCGTTAGAGAAGCTTTTTACAATCGAATTACCGGCCGGGAGATCCCTGGATCACCGCCCGGGACAGTTCGTCGAGGTTTCTTTCCTGGGGGTCGGCGAAGCCCCGATCAGCATCAGTAGCAGTCCCAGCCGGAGCAATGGCATCTTTGAGCTGTGTGTTCGCAAAGTAGGAGACGTGACCGGTGCACTGCATCGCCTGACGCCTGGTGACAAGATCGGTATTCGTGGACCATATGGACACGGCTTTCCGATCGAGCGCTTCCGCGGCAAGGACATGCTGTTCGCGCCTGGCGGATTGGGGCTTGCCCCTGCGCGTTCGCTGATCAACCAGGTAATGGATGAGCGCGCCCAGTTTGGGCGGGTGATCATCCTTTACGGAGCTCGCACCCCCTCCGAGCTGCTTTTTAAAGATGAACTCAAGCGCTGGGGGGAACGCGAGGATGTCGAGCTGTATCTCACCGTCGATCGCGGCGACGCGACCTGGGACGGACATATCGGCGTCATCACCACCCTGTTCAAGGATATTTCAATTTACCCGCGCAACACTGTCGCGGTGACCGTCGGCCCGCCGGTGATGTACCGCTTCGTGTTGATGGAATTGCTCGGCAAAGGAATTCCAGAGGGCAATATCTGGCTGTCCCTGGAACGCCGTATGAAATGCGGCGTAGGCAAGTGTGGCCACTGCCAGATCAACAACATTTATACCTGCCAATCTGGACCGGTCTTTTCTTATCGGGATATCAAAGGGCTGGAGGAGGCGTTATGAGCCAGAATGGTAAACCCAAAGTAGCTTTCTTCGACTTCACCTGTTGCGAGGGCTGCCAGCTTACAGTGATAGATTCACTGCAGGACCATCCGGATCTATTGGCGGCGGTCGAGATCGTCCAATTCCGGGAAGCCATGTCTGAGAAAGGCGAGGACTATCTCGTAGCATTCATCGAGGGTTCATGCAGCCGGGAAAGCGACGAAGCCCGTCTGAAGAAGATTCGCGAACAGGCCTCCATCGTCGTAGCGCTGGGCGCCTGCGCCCACCTGGGGGGTGTGAATTCTCTCAAATACCTGCATCCTCTGGATGAAGTTCGCCAGTACGTGTATGGCGATCAGGCAGACTGGTATGACACATACGACGTGCGCCCTATTGAGGCTGTGATCCCGGTGGATTTCGTTATCCCTGGATGCCCAATCGACCGCCAGGAATTCATCTCCGCTGTCAAGTCCCTGCTGGTCGGGAAAAAGCCTTTCATCCCAGATTACCCGCTGTGCGTCGAGTGCAAGCTGAAAGAGAACACCTGCCTGTTTACTCGAGGCAAGGTCTGCATGGGACCGGTCACCCGCGCAGGTTGTGACGCCATCTGCCCAACTTACGGCCAATCGTGTGAAGCCTGCCGGGGATTCATCTCTAATCCCAACGATAACGCCATGCGAGAGGTACTGACCAAGCACGGCCTCACCGTGGAGGGGCTCACCTCGATGTACACCATGTTCACAACCTACCAGGTGCGTGAAACCTTGCTGCAGAGGAAAAATGCCAATGAATAAGAGAATTGACGTCCACCATATCACGCGGGTCGAAGGCCACGGCAATATCGTCGTCGAAGTCGAAGACGGGCGGATCAAGGAATGCCGCCTGGATATTGTGGAAACACCGCGCTTCTTCGAAGCCATGTTGCGTGGCCGTCCTTATCAAGAAGCCTCCCACATCACCAGCCGCATCTGCGGTATCTGCGCCACAGGTCATGCCACAGCTTCGCTGCGCGCCTCCGAAAAAGCCCTGGGCATTGAGCCGAGCGAGCAAACCCAATTATTGCGTAAGTTAACCTTTCACGGCGAGATCCTCGATAGCCACGTGTTGCATGCTTATATGTTGGTGGCTCCCGATTTCCTGGGCGTGGGCAGTGTCATCCCCATGGCGACCAGCCATCCGGAGGTGGTCCTGCGCGCCCTGCGTATGAAGAAACTGGCGGGTGACATCTGTGCCGTGGTAACCGGGCGGCACACGCACCCGATCGCCATGTGCGTCGGTGGCTTCACCCACTTCCCCAAGCCGACTGAGCTTGAGAACCTGCGCCAGCGACTGGTTGCTACCCGCGCTGATGTCGACGAGACAGTCGCCTTGTTCGCTACGCTGCCCTGGCCACAATTCGAGCGGGATACCGAATATGTCTCGCTCACCAAGCCTGACGAATACGCTTTCATTGACGGCGAGATCATCACCAGCGACGGAGCGCGCCTGCCAGCCGAGGCATACCACCAGATAACCAACGAACACCTGGTGGCTCACTCCTCGGCCAAGCATACTCGCCACCTGCGCCAGTCGTACATGGTTGGGGCGTTGGCTCGATTCAATAATAACTACCCACAACTCCAACCACGTGCCAAAGAGGCTGCTGCGACTTTGGGGCTTAAACCCAAGATCACTAACCCTTACCTGAACTCGGCCGCCCAGGTGGTGGAGATCGTCCATTGCGTCGAAGAAGCTATTGCGATCATCGACAGGTTGCTTGAGCGTGGCATCAATAGCGAGCAGCCAGTGCCAGTGAATACAATCCCAGGCGAGGGAGTAGGCGTCTGTGAAGTGCCGCGTGGACTATTGATCCACCATTACTGGATCGGCGAGGATGGTAATCTGACCGGCGCGGATTGTGTCATTCCTACCAACCAAAACCTGGCAAACCTGGAAGCAGATATGCTCGCCCTGACCCCCCTCATTGCCGAGAAGCCAATCAAGGCTATGCAATTAGACCTGGAAATGCTGGTGCGGGCCTACGACCCGTGCATATCTTGCTCGGTGCACGTCTTGAAAGTAGAGCCGAAATGACCTCGACTCACCAGCAGCCCGGCACGCTGATCTTAGGAATTGGCAATCCTCTCCTGGGAGATGATGGTCTCGGTGTGCGGGCTGTGGATATCCTGGCTGGATGTGACCTACCCCCACAGGTGAGCGTTATGGAGGCTGGTACGCCCGGCTGGGGGCTGGCGACCTGGCTGGAGGGCTGGTCACGGGCGATCATCATCGACGCCGTACATATGGGGAGAGCGCCGGGCACCTGGCGGCGCTTTGGACCGCAAGATGCCCGTCTCATTGCCCAAGATGAAGTCATCTCCCTGCACGAGCCGGGCCTGGCGAATGGCCTGGAATTAGCCCAAGCCTTAGACCTTTTGCCAGAGGAGATCCTGATCTACGGCGTCGAACCCGGGTGCTGCGAACCAGGCCAGGAACTTAGTCCAGCTGTCATATCAGCCCTTCCTGAGCTGGTCGACGCTATCTTGTCCGATCTATGGAATGGAAGAACTAAACATGGATAAAAAACAAATTCTCATTGTTGACGACGACCCCGATCAACGCCTGACGCTCCGCTTGCCGCTGGAATCCGCTGGCTATACCATATCTGAGGCCACGAGCTCTGCAGAAGGTTTGGCGAAAGTCAAGGAAGTCAAGCCCGACCTGATCATTCTTGACGTGATGATGGACACTGCCACCGCTGGCTTTCAGCTAGCCTTAGACCTGCACAGCCCCGATCCAGAGTCCGAGTACAAGGATTTCCGTCGGACGCCAATTATCATGTTGACTGCGATCCACAGCACGACCCCCTTACGTTTTACCCCAGATGAGGACTACCTGCCCGTTCAGACCTTCATCGAAAAACCAGTCACCCCTGAAGGATTGCTGGCGAAGGTGCAAGAAATACTAGGCGATAAGTAGAGGCGAATATGAGTATTTCCTCCCCTCCTGGGAACGCTATTGGCCCACCGAAACCTTCGCCGGTCAGACCAGCTCGCACACTGGTGGAGGCCGAATTGGTCTCCAGCGTTGCCTGGTTGATCCATTTGCGTTGGATCGCA
>MGOK01000022.1:19423-22508 GCA_001795335.1 Chloroflexi bacterium RBG_19FT_COMBO_55_16 | reverse complement strand
CTGTTGGCCACCTGGCTCGTCGGCACGGTGTTCAACCTGGGCATACCGGCCGGGCCGCTCTTTACCATCGGCTCAGGCATTCTGATCTACAATCTGATCTTTTATCTAGCGGAACGTCGCCTTACTCACGCCTCTGCACCAGCTGAGGCCTATGACCGGTTGGCTAAATGGCAGGTTAGCCTGGACTGGCTGGCAATGACGTTATTGATCCATTTTTCTGGCGGCATTGAAAGCCCAGCCATCCTGTTTTTCATCTTTCATCTTATCATCGCCTCGATCTTCTTCCCGCCGCGTACGGCCTTTGCCTTTGCCATCCTGGCGATTGGCCTGATTTCAGGGATTGCGCTAATGGAGTTCTTTGGCCTTCTGCCCCATGTGACCATCGTAGGCTACCTTGAAACGCGGCTGTACCTGAATGGGCTTTACCTGACTGCGATGCTGATCTTCTTCGCCAGCACCAGCCTGATCGCTGCCTACCTGGCCTCCTCGATCCACGAGCGCCTGCGTCTGCGCGAAGAAGAGATCGTCGAGCTGAGCAAAAGCCTGCAGCGAGCAACGACCCGGCTGCAAACGCTGAACAATGGCGCCCGCACGGTCGGGTCTACCCTGGAGCTCTCTAAGGTGCTCAACCGGCTGGTCAAGAGCACTGCTGAGGCAATGGAGGTGCGCGCCTGCTCAATCCGGCTGCTGGACAAGAGCGGTCAGCGCTTGGAGCCGGTGGCGGTCTTTGGCTTGAGTCAGGCTTACCTCGAAAAAGGGCCAGTGGTCGCCATGTCTAACCCTCTGGCACGCGAAGTGCTGGCAGGCAAAACCATCAATATCCCCGATGCACCTAACAGTCCTTTGATCCAATACCCGGAGGAGGCCAGGCAAGAGGGAATCAGCTCGATGCTTTCTGCCCCCTTGATTGGAAAGGACCAACCTCTGGGCATCTTGCGCGCCTATGCAGTCGAACCGGACCGATTTACACCGGAGGATGAAGCCTTTTTATCCGCCATCGCCGCCCAGGGAAGCATCGCCATCGAGAACGCGATGACTTACCAGACTATCGAACAGCTCGACGAGGCCAAGAGCCAGTTTATCCGCATGGTCACCCATGAATTACGTTCGCCGGTCAGCGTAACGCAAAGCCTGCTGCGAACCCTGGCCGCGGGATACGCTGGATCCGTCACAGAACAGCAACAAGACATTCTCAACCGGACCACTCGTCGGGTGGAGTTCCTCCAAAAGCTGATCGACGATTTACTCGATCTGGCAGCCGGCAAGACCGAGGTAAAAGCCCTCGAAGCCCGCGAACCGGTTGACCTGGCCGCCTCGCTCGAGCGCGTGGTCAAGCGATTCGAGCTATCCGCTCAGGAGAAATCGCTGACACTGGCTTTGTACAAGGAGACCACTGGCGATTCTCTGGTCGTGATGGCCACTATGGAAGGCCTTGATCGCGTCTTCGACAACCTGATTTCCAACGCGGTCAAATACACCCGGCCTGGAGGCCTTATAAAGGTGACCCTGAGGCCAATGGATGGCGAGGCTAATGTGATGGTAGAGGACACTGGCATCGGCATCCCAGAGGAAGCGATGCTACATCTGTTCGAGGAGTTCTACCGCGCTCCTAATGCCAAGGCCATCGAACACGAGGGCACCGGTCTCGGATTGACCATCGTAAAAGATATCGTCACTCGATTTAGCGGTCGCATCGCTGTTCAAAGCACTCCAGATGTCGGTACGACATTTACGGTCTCGTTCCCGCTAACCAGACCCGAGGAGATTTGAATGGTAAATCACCTGGCAACCGAAATCAATCGCCGTTCCGGCCAAGCAATCGAACTATGCTACCACTGCCATAAGTGTACGGCTGGCTGCCCGGTCGTGGAGGCGATGGCCTTTGGGCCAGACCGGCTGTTGCGTATGGTGAAGCTAAACCAAAGCGATGCAGTCCTGCGCAGTCAGGATATCTGGCTGTGCGCTGGCTGTTACACGTGCGCAACACGCTGCCCAAACGAAATTGACATCTCGGCTGTAATGGATGGGTTGCGCCAGCTGGCCATCCAGCGCGGCTATCGCGCTGGCGAGCCAGACGCCCTCCTCTTCCACCGGTTGTTCTTGGGCGTAGTGAGACGCCTGGGCCGTTCGCACGAAGCCGCCATGCTCGGCCTGTTCAAAGTATTGTCTGATGTCCCCCTGCTCAACGATGTAGGCGCAGGCGTACAGCTGTTCTTGCGCGGCAAAGTCCCCATCCTACCCAGTCACACTCGGGCATCCAGAGAGGTCGGCCAGATCTTCGAACGGAGAAAATGACCCGTGACCCAAGCCAAAAACGTCTACGCATACTACCCCGGTTGCAGCCTTCATTCCACTGGCCTCGAATATGGCCTCTCCACCCGCTCAGTTTTCCACCACCTGGGGGTGGCGTTGGTTGAGCTGCCGGACTGGAACTGTTGCGGCGCCTCCTCGGCACATGCCTTGGATAACAGGCTGGCGATCGCCCTCCCGGCGCGTAACCTGGCTCTGGCTCAAGCAGTCGGTCACGACCTGGTCGCCCCGTGCGCGGCCTGTTTCAATCGTTTGAAGGGCGCCGATCACGCTTTGCGCACAGATACCGCCATCCGGGCTGAAGTTGAGGCGCTGGTTGGATTCAAGTTCAGCGGTGAGATCGCCATCCGCCCCGTGTTGGCTGTTCTACACGACGATTATGGCACAAACCATCTATCGCAACTGGTAAAGCAACCGTTGCACGGGCTTAAAGTTGTGCCTTACTACGGCTGCCTGCTCGTCCGGCCACCTGAGATTACCCAATTTGACGACCCGGACGATCCACAGGTGATGGCCGGCCTGTTGCGCGCCGCCGGTGCAGAAGTTATGGCTTGGTCTCACGCTACAGATTGCTGCGGCGGTAGCCTTTCACTCAGCCGTTCTGATGTTGTAGAAAACCTGGTCGGCCGGCTGGCTGAACGGGCGCGTGAGGCCGGTGCCCAGGCTTTGGTGACAGCCTGCCCACTGTGCCAGGTTAACCTTGAAATGAGGCAAACCGAAGACAACAAGGTTCCGGCCTTCTACTTTACAGAACTCCTGGGACTCGCCTTTGGCC
>MGOK01000022.1:2348-19194 GCA_001795335.1 Chloroflexi bacterium RBG_19FT_COMBO_55_16 | reverse complement strand
CCCCGCCGTCGGAGGCATGATGGCGATGCTCGATAAGACCTTCCCCACCAACGACTGCGCAATGTGCATCATGTCGCCCAAGCTGGTCGAGGTGGGGCGCCACCTCAATATCGAGTTGCTGAATTGCGCCGAAGTCGACGCCATTTCCGGCGAGCCGGGAAATTTCACGGTAACCATCCGCCAACACCCACGCCACGTCGATCGCTTGAAATGCACCGGTTGTGGGGATTGCGCCGCGGCTTGCCCGATTAATCTCCCAGATTCCTTCAACGGCGGGCTTTCACAACGCAAGGCAATTTATAAACTCTACCCACAGGCAATTCCCAATGCTTTCGCCATCGAAAAGATCGGCATTGCGCCTTGCCGGGATGTCTGCCCGATCCACCAGCGCGCCCAGGGGTACATCGCCTTAATCGCCGAGGGACGCTTCGCCGACGCCTACCGCACTATTCTAGAAGATAACCCCTTCCCCTCCATTTGCGGGCGTGTCTGTAACCATCGTTGCGAAGACGCCTGCAATCGGACTCAAACCGACACAGCCGTAAACATTATGGCTCTCAAGCGGTTTATCTCTGACTGGGCTTGGGAAAACCGCGAGCAGGCACTGGCTACATTAAATAAATCCATCGAAACCCGCCCACAACCTTTGTCTGGTAAGCGCGTGGCGATCGTCGGTTCCGGCCCGGCTGGCTTGACCTGCGCCCAGGACCTGGTGCGGCAAGGCTGCACGGTGACCGTCTTCGAGGCGCTGCCGGTGCCAGGCGGTATGATGCGCGTTGGCGTCCCGGCGTATCGCCTGCCGCCAGAGGTCGTCCTGCGCGAGATCGATGCCATCCTGGCCGAGGGAGTTGATCTGCAGCTCAACCACCGCATCGACGATGTAGAAGCCCTGCTTGCGGAGTTCGACGCGGTCTTTGTCGCCATAGGCGCCCATGCAGGCGTTAAGCTACCCATCCCCGGCAAGGATCTGCCCGAGGTTATCCTGGCTACAGATTTCCTGCGGGAAGTCAGCATTCAACGGTCAGCGATCAACAATCAGCCTTCAGACATCACCGATCATCCTTCATCCTTCATCCCTCATCCTTCAGAAGTCAAGGGGCGGCGCGTTCTGGTCCTCGGCGGTGGCAATGTTGCCATCGACGCGGCGATGACCGCTGTCCGCCTGGGCGCGGGTTGGGTCGGCATGACCTGCCTGGAGGGGCGAAGCCAGATGCCCGCTCACGACTGGGAGGGGCGCGACGCCGAGGAAGAAGGCATCCAGGTTTTTCCCTCCCGCACCTTCAAGGAGATCGCCAGCCAGGAGGGACGGGTGACCGGCGTGCGCACAGTGGACGTTAATTTCCGCGGCTTCATCGATGGCCGGCCTGACTTTGACGAGTTTCCCGGTACCGAAAAGGTCATCCCCGCCGACCTGGTGATTTTCGCCATCGGGCAGCGACCTGACTCGGATTGCCTGAAACAGGCAGCACGCCTGCGGGGAGGGCGGGTGCAGGTCGATCCCAAAACACTCAGCACAGATGTGCCAGGGGTCTTCGCCGGAGGTGACGCCGTTACCGGGACAACCTTCATTGTGGACGCCATCGCCGCCGGACATCGCGTAGCGCACTCTATTGGGGACTATCTCGTTGTAGGTCAAATTAGCAATTTGACTTATGGGAATGCACCTGTGGCGAAGATCAGCCCCAAGCAGGTTGATTGGCACATCACCACGCAGGCAGCTTTAGCCACGCCCAGGACCGAATTCACCAAGCGGCCGGCTATTGAACGCGTGCTAGACTTTGCCGAGGTATACGCCGGCTTGACCGAGACCGAAGCCCAGGTCGAGGCAGCTCGCTGTCTGCGCTGTGGAGTGTGTTCCGAATGCAACCAGTGCGTTTACGTTTGCCGCGCCGGGGCTATCCTCCATAATGAAGTCGAACAGGTGGTCGAACTGAACGTCGGAGCAGTCTTGTTGACTCCAGGTGTGGAGACCATACCCGGGGATATCCGGCCTGAATACGGCTATGGGCGCTTTCCAAATGTGGTCACCAGTCTGCAATTTGAGCGCATGTTATCTGCCTCCGGGCCATTTACAGGTGTCGTGCAGCGTCCTTCCGACGGCGCTCACCCGCGTAAAGTGGCCTGGATTCAGTGCGTCGGATCACGCGACTGCACCGTCGGGTTGGATGGGACAAAACGGGCTGCTTACTGTTCGTCGGTGTGTTGTATGTACGCAACCAAGGAAGCCATCATCGCCAAAGAGCACGACGCGCACATCGAACCGACAATCTTCTATATTGACATCCGTTCCTTCGGCAAGGGTTTCGAGCCATATATCGAACGCGCCAAGTCCGAGCACAGTATCCGTTACGTGCGCTGCATGGTCTCCTCGGTTAAGGAGGTGCCTGAATCACGCAACTTAAGATTAGGCTACGTGACTTACGAGGGCGCCGATGGCAAACGACCTGTCTTGCATGAAGAAGAATTCGACTTGGTGGTGCTCTCGGTGGGATTACGGCCCTCGGCTGCGGCGCGCACGATGGCCGAACGGCTTAGCGTGCAGCTCAACGAATTCGGCTTTGCCGAAGTCGCTAGTTATACCCCATCGCAGACCTCCCGCCCAGGTATTTTCGTAGCGGGTGCTTTCGCCGAACCGAAAGACATTCCCGAGTCAGTGATCGAAGCCTCTTGCGCTGCTGCCCAGGCATCCGCTCTGCTGGGAGCAGCCCGGGGGACACTGACCCGAGAACCAGAATACCCCGCGGAACGCGATGTCAGCGAAGAACCACAACGGGTGGGCGTTTTCATCTGCCACTGCGGCATCAATATTGGATCAGTCGTGAACGTCCCTGAGGTGGTCGAATACGCCAGGGCTCTGCCGGGCGTGGTCTATGCTGAGCATAACCTGTACACCTGCTCCCAAGACACGCAAGAACGCATCCGCCAGCGTATCCAGGAACAGGGCATCAACCGCGTAGTAGTAGCCTCTTGCACTCCCCGCACACACGAACCTCTCTTCCAGGATACGCTCCGCCAGGCCGGGCTCAATCCGTACTTGTTCGAGATGGCCAATATCCGTGAACAGGACTCGTGGGTGCACCGCTCTGTCCCACAAACAGCTACCGAGAAGGCCAAGCAGCTGTCCGCCATGGCCGTCGCCAAGGCACAGCGGTTGCGCCCTATCTCGCGCAACACCTTTGGCGTCAGTCGCCAGGCATTGGTGATCGGCGCAGGCCTGGCCGGGATGACCGCCGCGCTGTCTATCGCCAGGCAAGGTTTTGTCGTCTTCCTGGTGGAGCGGCAGGCTGAGCTGGGTGGCAACCTGCGCCATATTTATACCGGGAAATTCGAGAAGGATAATCCACAAAAACTGTTAAGCGAGCTGATCGCCGCCGTCAATTCCGAGCCGCTCATCAGCGTGATGACCGAGAGCGAGGTGGTGGACATCAGCGGCTACACCGGCCAATTCCGCACCACCCTGCGTAGGGTGGATGGCACAACCCTGGAACTCCAACATGGCGCTATCGTAGTCGCCACGGGGGCGAGAGAGATCTCCCCCTCCGAATACCAGTATCGTATACATCCTCACGTCCTGACCCAACGGGAGCTGGAAGAACGCCTGGCCGATCCCGGTTTTGTCGATAGCCTGGCAGGGCGTAATCTCACCATGATCCAGTGTGTTGGCTCGCGCGACCAGGACCACCCGTACTGCTCGCGGATCTGTTGCACACAAGCCCTAAAGAATGCTCTCGCTATTAAACGACAGGTGCCGCGCGCCAACCTCACTGTTCTCTACCGTGATCTGCGCAGTTATGGCTTCCGCGAAGCGCTTTACCGCCAGGCACGTCAGGCGGGCGTCGTCTTCCTTGAATACGACGAGGCCAACAAACCTCAAGTGGCGCCTGACAATGAAGGCCAGCTGCGGGTCACGCTGGCCGTCCAACCCGAAAATGAGACTATGACGCTGTTGGCGGATTGGCTGATCCTCAGCGCAGGGATCGAAGCCGAGCCCGACAACCCTGCCCTCGCTCAGCTGCTCAAGGTGCCGCTAAATGAAGCTGGCTTCTTCCTGGAGGCGCATGTCAAGTTGCGCCCGGTGGATTTTGCCGCCGAGGGCGTCTTCCTGGCTGGTCTGGCGCACTCACCGCGCTCGATCGAAGAGACTATTGCCCAGGCTCAGGCTGCAGCTGTGCGTGCTGTCGCCTTGCTATCCAAGTCACAGCTGGCCGCCCCACCGATCGTCGCCAGCGTTAATCCGAAATTGTGCGCCGCCTGCGGGCTGTGCGTTGAAGTTTGCCCATACGGGGCCCGGCGGCTTGAGCCAGGCATGACCCACGCCGAAGTGGTCGAGGTCCTATGCCAGGGTTGCGGGGCTTGTGTGGCAGCCTGTCCCAATAAGGCCAGCCAGCAGAAAGGATTCGAGTTCAGCCAGGTGTTCGCCATGATCGAGGCAGCGATTGTATAAGGTCACCATGCATCACAATTCACCCATCACACATTTCGCAGCATGTATCCACATTAAGCAACACTATTTGACTGGCAAAAGGTATTAAGTTATGAACAACGACAACCACTTTGAGCCCCATATCTTGGCCTTCCTCTGCAACTGGTGCACTTACACCGGCGCGGACCTGGCCGGCACCTCGCGCCTGCAATATCCGCCTAACGTGCGCGTCATCCGTACCATGTGCAGTGGCGCCGTCGACCCGGTGTATGTGCTCAAGCCCCTGCTGGACGGCGCCGACGGAGTGTTTATCGGCGGCTGCCACCCCGGCGATTGTCACTACCAGACCGGCAACTATAAAGCCCGCCGCCGTTACGTCGCCCTGACGGAGATTCTCAAAGCCGTTGGGGTTGACGATCAGCGGGTGTGGCTGCGTTGGATCAGCGCCAGCGAGGGTCAAAAATTTGCGGAGACCATGACCGAAATGGTGGTCGCCATCAAAGAGTTGGGCCCAAACCCAATGCGCACGTCCTGGACGGTGTGAAAGGATTGGTCAATGAAAACAATGCTTCCGCTCCAGAACAGCGATCCACTCACCACGTTGCGGGGATTCCTGCGTCAACTATTAGAAACCGGCGTGGTCGAAGCCATCTTCCTGCCGCTGGAGGTGGACGGTGGGGCCACCCTCCCGGCCCTGGTAACCGACCCTGCCTGGTTAGATCAGGCTGACCCGTTGACGCCAGTCATGCCGATTAACAGCGCCCGGGCTGTCTCTGCCCTGACCAATAAGCATAGCCCGGCGCGCCTGGGCGTCGTGTTACGACCCTGCGAAATACGCGCCTTGATCGAGCTGGTCAAGCTGCAACAGGCTACCCTGGAAGGCGTCACCCTGATCGGCCTGGATTGTCCAGGAACGTATGAAGTGGCCGAGTATATAGAGGGAAAGCGCGCCGGTCACACCGACCTGGCAGATTACCTGGAGATCGCCAGGGAAGGTCGCCAACCTGCACTTGAAGGGCCATCCCTGCGCCCGGCCTGCCAGATGTGCGACCAGCCCGTCCCCGAGCATGTCGACATTCATCTGCACCTGTTCGGCCTGGGGATGGACCAAGCCATTCCAGTCACATTGAGCGATGAGATTGCTGGAAAACTAGGACTGTCGCAGGGTTCACAGCCAGCAGCCGATGAGCGTCAGACAATAGTCGATCGCCTGACCACTGCGCGCCGCCAGGTTCGGGAAACGGAACTGACAGCTATCCGAGAACGCCTGGATGCGGATGGCGGTCTAGCCAGCTTATTCGCCACCTGCATCCGCTGCCACAACTGCATGACCGTCTGCCCGATCTGCTACTGCAAAACCTGTCTGTTCAAGACGGCAGCCTTTGACCATCCTCCGGAACATTACCTGAACGCCGCCAGACGCAAGGGCGCGGTTCGCATGCTCGGTGATACGTTGCTTTTTCAATTGACGCGCCTCAACCATATGAGCGCCTCGTGTGTCAGTTGTGGCATGTGCACCTCCGCCTGCCCAGCAGACATCCCGGTCGGGGCGATCTTCAGCGCCGTTGGCGCTCAGGTGCAGGCCGCCTTTGATTACCGGCCAGGGCGGGACGTGTCCGAACCCTTGCCGTTGATCACATTTCACCCCAACGAGTGGACACAGATAGGCGAGGAGAAATGACTAATTCGGGACTAAATGCCACCACATCCAGTGGATCGAACGGGAGGGGTCCCGCCGCTCTGGTGATCGGCGGCGGCATCGCTGGGATTCAGGCCGCGCTTGACCTGTCCGACGCCGGCTTCCACGTCTATCTGGTGGAACGTTCGTCCAGCATCGGCGGGCGGATGTCGCAACTGGACAAGACTTTCCCGACCCTGGACTGCTCATCTTGCATCCTTACACCAAAGATGGCTGACGTGCCTCGCCGGCCGAACATCACCCTATTGACAGGCAGCGAAGTGGTGGCGGTCAGTGGAAAACCTGGAGACTTCCACGTCACGGTCGAACGTCAGCCGCGTTATGTGGATGTGGACAGCTGCACCGGCTGTGGCTTGTGCGCCGAAGTTTGCCCGGTGGTGATGCCAAGCGAATTTAACGCCGGCCTGGCCACGCAAAAGGCAGTCTATCGACGTTTCCCGCAAGCTATCCCAGCCGCTTTCGCCATCGAGAAACGCGCCTCGCCGTGCAAGATCGCTTGCCCAGCGCATATTCCGGTCCAGGGTTATATCGCCCTGATCGCCGAAGGCAAGTTTAAAGAAGCTTTGCAGCGGGTGCGCGACGCGGGGGTGCCTTTCGTGGGCACCTTGGGGCGGGTTTGCTACCACCCCTGTGAAAGTATCTGTAAGCGTGCCGAGTGGGATGAACCTATAGCGATCTGTGCCCTCAAGCGCTTCGCTTACGATGCCGGATCTGAGCAAGACATCCCTCAACCCTCTCCCCGCCAGTGGGATGAGCGCGTCGCCATTGTCGGGGCTGGGCCAGCTGGTTTGACAGCCGCCTACGAGCTCTTGCGGCACGGTTACGGCGTCACCGTGTTCGACTCGCTTCCGGTAGCTGGCGGCATGATGGCGGTTGGGATCCCGACTTATCGGCTGCCGCGGGAAGTGCTAGATCACGAAATCCAATACATTTGTTCGTTGGGGGCAGAAGTTCGCCTGAACTCACCGGTAGGCAAAGACGGAGGTCCAAGCCTGGATAGCCTGCGCCGTGAGTACGACGCCGTTTTCCTGGCTGTGGGAGCCCATGGCAGCAGCAAGCTAGGCGCTCCTGGGGAAGACCTGCCCGGTGTATTCCAGGCGCTGCCCTTCTTGAGAGATTTAAACCTGGGTCGCGAAGTTAAAACCGGTAAGAAAGTGGCGGTGATCGGCGGCGGCAACTCGGCCATCGACGCCGCCCGTTGCGCCCTGCGCCTCGGCGCACAAGTACATCTGCTTTATCGCCGCTCGCGCCTCGAAATGCCGGCTGCGCCTCACGAAGTCGCGGCCGCAGAGGCCGAGGGCGTCGAGCTGACTTTTCTGGTCGCCCCAACCCGTGTTTTGGAAAAGGATGGCAAGGTAGCCGGGGTGGAATGCATCCGCATGGAGCTGGGCGAACCTGACGCCAGCGGCCGGCGAAGGCCCGTTCCACTCCCTGGATCAGAATTTATTGTCGAAGTAGACACGTTGATCGCGGCCATCGGGCAAAACGTCGAGTCAGAAGGGTTCGGCCTGGAGACCAAGTGGGATCGGGTGGTAGTCGATCCGCTGACTTTGGAAACCTCTTTGCCTGGGGTTTTCGCCGGCGGAGATGCCGTCCTCGGCCCGGCTTCCGTAGTCGAAGCCATTGGCGCAGGCATTGAAGCCTGCGAGTCAATCGACCGCTTCCTGCGCGGCTTCGACCTGCGTACAGGCCGGCAACCTTCCCAGCCCAGGCCGCAGGACATCATTGTAGAGCCGCTTGAACAAGTCCGTCAGGCAGCGCGCCTGCCTATGGCCGATCTGCCTCCTGCGGAACGGATTTCCGGTTTCCTGGAAGTCGAGCAAGGCTTCACTACCGAACAGGCGCTGGCAGAGGCTCAGCGCTGCCTGAGCTGCGCGGTTTGTTCGGAGTGCATGCAGTGTGTCGTCGCTTGCGAGCGGGGTGCCATCCGGCATGATGACCAGCCAACGCAATTGGAGCTGGAGGTGGGTGCCATGATCGTCGCTACCGGTTATGACATCTTTGACCCACGCCGCAAGCCCGAGTTCGGCTATGGCGTGTATCCACAGGTCATCACCACCTTGGAGTTTGAGCGGCTGGCGTCGGCCTCCGGTCCTACAGCGGGCAAGATCACCCTGAATGGACATCTCCCACAAAAGGTGGTCTTTATCCAGTGTGTGGGTTCACGTGATCGCACCCTGGGCTTGGCGAATTGTTCGCGCGTTTGCTGCATGGCGGTCGCCAAGCAAGCTCACCTCGCTCACGACCGCTTGCCGGGCGCGGAGATCACCGTCTTTTATATGGACGTGCGCGCCTTTGGCAAAGGCTTCGAAGAATTTTACGACCGCGTGCGCAACGAAGGTGTCATCTATCGGCGGGGCAACCCCTCCGAGATCGTAAAACGCGGTGATAAGGTGATCGTACGCGCCGAAGACACCCTGCTCGGCGAACCGGTCGAGGTCGAAGCCGACCTGGTCGTCTTGGCCGTGGGCATGCTGCCTCGCCAGGATGCAGACAACATCTCCAGGACACTCAACCTGGCGCGGGGTGAAGATGGGTATTTCCAAGAAAGCCACCCCAAGCTGCGCACGATGGAAAGCAACGTGCCGGGCGTGTTCCTGGCTGGTTGTTGCCAGGGGGCAAAAGATATCCCCGACACGGTTGCTCACGCCAAAGCTGCCGCCTCCGCGGCGATGATCCTGTTAGCCAGAAAAGGAGCTGGAAATGCTTCAGATTGATAGCCGCCAATTCGTCCAGGAACACGGTTTATTGGCCTGCATCCAGTGCGGCAAGTGCACCGGGGGTTGCCCAATGGCCATTAAGACTAAGCTTAACCCGCGCAGCCTGATTTACCGGTTATTAGTGGCTGGGAATGGATTCGACCTGGAAGGGCGAGAAGAATTATGGGACTGCACGACCTGCGCCACTTGCTTCAGCCGCTGCCCCAAGCTGGTCAACCCGATGGAGGCTGTGATCGCCCTACGCGGCGCCTTCGTGGAGAAGGGGCGTGTCCATCCCAATGTAAAGACCGCCCTGGAAAGCACCTTCCGGCATGGCAATCCCCTAACCATGCCGCGCGAGGATCGTGCGGCCTGGGTGGGTGATATGGCAGTTAAATCCATCGAGGAGGGCGCCGAGTACCTGTATTATGTCGGCTGCACGCCTTCTTACGATCCACGCGTCCAGGGGGTGACACGTGCCATTGTTAATCTTCTGCAGGGCGGCGGGCTGGACTTCGGAATCCTGGGCGCTCAAGAGAATTGCTGTGGAAGCGAGGTGCGCCGCCTGGGCGAGCTAGGCCTGTTCGAGATGATGGTGGAAGAAAATCAGGAGACCCTCAAAAGCCTGGGCGTTACACGCATGTTCACTACCTCGCCCCACTGCTTTAACGCCTTCAAAAACGACTATCCAAAGAATGGCTTACAGGTTCAGCATTACACCCAGGTCATGGCTGGCTTGCTGGACACCCGATCTCTGTCCTTCACTAAACCTTTCGAGAAGACAGTCACCTACCACGATCCGTGTTATCTGGGCAAGCATAACGGCGTCTTCGATGAACCGCGTAGGGTGCTGAAGGGCATTCCGGGCCTCACCCTGGTCGAGATGGATCGTTCGCGGGAAAAGAGCCTGTGCTGCGAAGGCGGTGGAGGGCGGATGTGGCTGGAAGGAACCAATCCGGCGACACGCCTGGCGCAGATGCGGGTTAAGGAAGCCCTGGAGACCGGCGCACAGGTGCTGGCCACCGCCTGCCCGTTCTGCCTGCTCACCCTGGAGGAAGCCGTGAAGCACCTCAGCGCCGAGGGGCAGATGCGCGTCATGGATATTGCCGAAATTGCGCTGCAGGCGCTGTAGATCGGAGGCTGAGAGATGGTATTCACTTCAAGAGTTGGTGTGTACATCTGCCACTGCGGGATCAACATCGCCGCCACGGTGGACGTCGCTGCAGTTGCCAAGTTTGCCGTTGGCCTGCCGGGCGTGGTAGTCGCCCGCCATTACACCTACATGTGCTCTGACCCCGGCCAGGTGCTGATCAAGAACGACATCGCCGAATTGAACCTCAACCGGGTCGTGGTGGCTTCATGCTCGCCGTTGATGCACGAACCAACCTTTCGCGCCACTGTTGCCGATGCCGGGTTGAATCCCTATTGCTATGAGATGGCGAACATTCGCGAGCAATGCTCCTGGGTGCATCCCGGCGGTTCTATCACCACCCTTAAGGCCATGCAGCTCGTGGCCTCCGCCGTGGCAAAGGCAACTCACCTTGAACCATTAGAAATCCGGCAAGTCCCGGTCACTCCGGCCGCGTTGGTCATTGGCGGTGGGTTTGCTGGCCTGCAAGCTTCCCTGGACATCGCCGAGGCGGGTTTCCAGGTAACGCTCGTCGAGCGCTCATCCCAACTCGGTGGGCACGCCGCACAACTCTACCGAACATTCCCGACGCTCGAGTCCGTGGTTGACCTGCTGAATCCCGTAATATGTCAGGTGAAGGAACACCCGCGCATCGCGGTGATGACCGAGACTGAGGTGACCGAAGTCGGCGGCTATGTAGGCAACTTCAAAGTGAAAGTCCGGCGCGGCGAAGAAGTAACTGAGTTGCTGGTTGGCACCATCCTGGTGGCTACTGGCTATGAAGTCTTCGACGCCCACTGCAAACCAGAGCTTGGCTACGGCGTATACCCCCAAGTGATCACCACGCTCGACTTTGAGCGGCTGGCTGCCGAGGGAATCCAGGTCAACGGCCGCCAACCGCAGCGGGTGGTATTTATCCAATGCGTCGGCTCTCGTGATCAATCCCTGGGCAACCCATATTGCTCACGCGTGTGCTGCATGGTCACCGCCAAGCAGGCTCGCTTGGTGCGACAAACCCTGCCCGAGTCTGAAGTGAGCGTGTTTTACATGGATGTGCGCGCCTTCGGCAAGAATTTCGAGGAGTTTTACGACCTCACTCGAGAGGAAGGCGTGATTTATCGCCGGGGGAACCCATCCGAGATCATCCGGCGCGGCGAACGGGTGGTTGTGCGCGCCGAAGATACCTTGCTCGGCGAGCCAGTAGAGGTAGAAGCCGACCTGGTGGTACTAGCGGTCGGGATGACACCCCGCGCAGACACCGACGCCGTCGCTGGGCTGCTTAAACTCGCCCGCTCAGCGGATGGCTTTTTCCTCGAAGCCCATCCCAAGCTCCGCCCGGTTGACACCGCCATGGCTGGGTTATTCCTGGCCGGCTGCTGCCAGGGGCCAAAAGACATTTCGGAAACCATTTCCCAGGCGCGCGCTGCGGCCTGCGCGGCGTTGATCCCCTTGATGCGCGGCCAGGTGCCTGTGGAGGCCGCTACCTCTTACGTCGACGAAGAATTATGCGCCGGATGCGGGCAGTGCGCCCAGGTGTGTGCTTTCTCAGCCTTAGCGCTGCACCCGCTACGCGGGGTCATGACGGTCAACCCGGTGCTCTGCCAGGGTTGTGGCGCCTGCGCCGCCGCTTGCCCTTCTGGGGCGATCAATGTCCACCACTTCACCTTCGAGCAGTTCATCGCCCAGATCGATGCCCTGGTAGACGGAGAATTTTTGCCAATGCCAGTTTCGCTAAGCGAGGATGTAATCGTTAGGGCCTGAATGACCAGTATGGAGGTATTATCATGACAACTACCTGGATGATCAAGACGAATGGCGACCCACTGGGTGCCGTGCGAGGATTCCTGGGTCGTTTGTGGCAAGAGACGGGATTAGAAGGCATGCTCCTGCCTCGCCACCAGGCTGAGACTGGCGGGTTAGTCCCATACCTGGCCCAGGAGTCGGCTGATCTGGCGACAGCCAATCCCTTTGCGCCCCTGGTGTCAGTGAACGCGGCCAGGCAGGTTGCACAACTGGCACGTGAACAACCGACGGCGCGTTTTGCCGCAGTTTTGCGACCGTGCGAGACGCGCGCCCTGTGCGCCAACGAAAAGCGTTCACCGTCTGGAGTGGAACGCTGGCTGATCGTGGGCACAGATTGCCTGGCCAGCTTCCCTGCGGGAGATTTCGCCTGGCGGCTGGAGAAAGCTGGCGGAGTCGATGGGCTGACCCGTGAGGCATTGAAGTTTGCCCGCCAGGGAGGGATCGCCCCCTATCGTTACCGGCTCGCCTGCCAGATGTGCGCCAATCCGATGTGCCAGGGCATGGATCTAGCCATTGAGCTGCTTGGCCTCCCGGTTAATGAGGTCCTCCTGGTGACCGCTAAGGACGAAGCCACCGCGACCAGCCTTCACCTCTCCCAGATCACCGATGGGCCGGCGTCGCCAGCCTGGGTTGCTCAGCGCGCTCACATCCTGGATGCCATCCGCAAACGGCACACCTCAACCCACGCTCGGATGGTCAAGGACCTGGCCGGAGACCTTCCTACCACGGTCAGCGAGTTTGTCCAGATGCTGGCCGAATGCTTTCCATGTCAGAGCTGTCTGGAGGCCTGCCCGATTTACTCCGGGGAGCTGGCCCCCCGCCGCTTTAGCGGTTCAATCCAGATTGACGATATAGCTCGCTGGTTGGAGAACTGTGTAGAGTGCGGTATGTGCGACGAGGCCTGCCCTAAAAAACTGCCGATCACAGCCATCGTCAGCCGCCTCACCCAGGAGGCCATTGCGGTTTAGGGATAGTATCGGGACAAGGATCAATCCCTTTCCCCTTATCCCCTATCCCTGGGCTTAGATATTCACAAGAATTGGAGCTGAGTATGCCCTTGCGCGTTCAAACCGATCCCACTCGCGTTGGATCCATCCTGCGCCTTGTCCTCTCACAACCCAGACCACCGGTCGCCCGTTGCCGCTTGCTGAGCTCTGGGTTTGGTCCCAGCTACATGCTCAAGACCCGCGATGACCTGACCGGTCAAAGAGCCTGCCTGGGTTGTGGGTGTTGTATGGATGCCTGTCCGGTGCTCGCCCGCGATCCAAAGCGCCGCTTGCGCAGCGAATCGCGCACTTCCCTGGCCCTTGAAACCCTGGTTGGTGAAGATTGCGACCGCTGTGGCAACTGTGCCCTGGCCTGCCCCCAGGTAGACCCGACGATTAAGCACTTCCTGGTGCAAACTCACCTGGCCGAGGGCATGGCCGAACTGCTGGCCAAGGCAGCTTCAGATGAAATGTTTGTTTCGGACCTGGTACTGATGGGGTAACCTGACACGTAAAACGTAATCTGTAATTCGTAAGGAAGTCACGCACTTCACATTAAGGATTACATTTCACGTCACGGAGCTATATATGACAGAAATTTTCATCTACAACCAACGCTATGAAGTTCCTGATGGCCTGACAATTCTAAAAGCCTTCGAGTGGGCTGGCTTCATTCTCACGCGCGGCGTGGGCTGCCGGGGTGGGTTCTGTGGGGCGTGCGGAACGGTCTACCGCTTGAACGGCGATTACCGCTTGAACTACGCCCTGGCCTGCCAGACCGTTGTTCAGAATGGCATGCTGCTCGGACCGATGCCCTTCTTCCCGGCGCAACGCCCCGCGTACAGCCTGGATCAGCTCGCCCCAACCGGCGAAACCCTGCTCGACCTGTATCCGGAGATCCTGCGCTGCTTCGGTTGCAACACCTGCACCAAAGCTTGCCCACAGGAGATCGATGTGCTTGGTTACATGGCAGCGGCCTTACGCGGCGACTTGCCTGCTCTGGCGGACACTTCGTTCGACTGCATTATGTGCGGGTTATGTGTGGCGCGCTGCCCCGCTGAGCTCGTCCCGCCAAATGTAGCCCTGCTTGGGCGCCGGCTGTATGGAAAATATCTGGCTCCACCCGCTAGACACCTGCACCAGCGCCTCCAGGAAATCCAGGCCGGGGTTTACCAAGCCGAGCTGGGCGAGCTGAAAGCGCTGCCGCTGGCCGATCTCAAGGCGCGCTATAACGCCCGCCAGGTTGAAGCTTGATCTGGTAATGCTCATAGGAATTGAGGCTTTAGCCGGAGTGATACGCTAATGGATTTCAACTTCCCTGA
Organism: Chloroflexi bacterium RBG_19FT_COMBO_55_16; assembly: GCA_001795335.1. Next base: position 5,133 of record MGOK01000022.1, on the reverse strand, counting down.
AGATACGGAAATGCTGCGTGACATGCTGCGCCGCTTCTTGCAGAAAGAGGCCCGACCACTGGAGATGAAATACTATAACACTGGTGAACTGTCTCCCGAAGAGCGCGCTCGGCTACGCCAAGCCATCCAACAATTGGGGCTGTGGGGGCTGACTGTGCCCGAGCAGTTCGGCGGCGGTGGCTTGGACGCGGTGACCGCCTGCATGATCGAGGAAGAGCTCGGAGCGACTTTCATTCCAGTGGAGATGGGAGCGGTGCCCACACTGCTGTATGCCTGCGCCGGAGAGCAATTGTCGCGCTTCCTCGAGCCAGCCCTGGAAGGCAGTCGCAGGCCGATCCTGGCAGTACGTGAACCCAGCCCGGCTGGCGTTAACCCCGAAAATTGGACGACCAGCGCCACACCGGAGGGTCAAGGGTTCATCTTGAATGGGCAAAAAACAATTGCCGCTTTCCCTGGCGAGGGCGATTTCTTCATTCTCCTGGCCAAAGCGCCCCAGGGGTTGACGGCTTTCCTGCTCGACGCTGATCTGAGCGATGTGCAAACCTCTACCAATGGCAAAATAGTCCTGACCTTGAGCAATTGCCGTGCGCCCGGTGAAGCGCTTCTCGGTCAACCAGGAGGCGCGCTGGAACTCACCAGGGGGGAAGCGCCGCGCGCCTGGATTCAGATGGGCGGCCGATATGTCGGTATGGTTGAACGTCTGATCGAAATGGCCGCCGAGCATGCCCGCAGCTGGGTCTCCCTTGGCGAGCCGCTGGCTGTGCGCCCGGCAGTGCAGCGCATGCTGGCTGAGATGCGCGTTGACGCCGAAAGCGCCCGCTGGTTGGTGTATCACGCAGCCTGGCTCTCCGATAACCGCCAGGACGATAGTATCCACGGACCGGCTGCCCAGGTGCGCCTGGCAACCGGTGAAATGCTTAAACGCGCCGTCGATCGGGTGACGATGATCTTCGCTGGTCCCGGTCCAGCACCACAGATCGAACCGCATCTGCTCATAAAGAGCCTGGTCCCGCCCGAAGCACTAGAGATAGGGCTGGAAGCGGCGCGGTTCGCCATTGCGGCGGAAATGCTTGACCTCCACCCGGCCTAGTCATTTTGGAGGTGACTGATGAACGTAAATCGAATTCTCAAGGTGCAGAACGGTGATACGCTGAGCGCTCTCCGCCAGTTCCTCGCCGCCTGGTGGGTTCAAAATGATCTGGACGCCATGCTGGCACCGGTCGAACTGCTGGAAAACTCCAGCATCGCCCCCCAGGTGATCGAAGATCCCGCCGGGTTGGCGGTAGTCAACCCATTTGCGCCGCTCATGACCAGCAACGCTGCTGGCATCGCCAACCGGATCGTCCAGGATCACTCTGATCAACGTTTGGCCATCCTCCTGCGACCTTGCGAACTGCGCGCCTTTGTCGAACTCCAAAAGCGACGCCCGGTTTCGTCCCAACCCGATGAGGTTGTGATCCTCGGCGTAGATTGTATTGGTACTTTCACTCACAGCGACTATTTGCGCAGTTTGGAAACCCCCAGACTTAGCGGCGTGACTGCCGATGTCCTGCGCAATGCAGCCGAGGGCGGTTTAAGGCCGCAAAGCTTCAGAACCGCCTGTATGGTATGCGACTGGCCCGCACCCTGGGGTGCTGATGTGACCATCGGCGCGATCGGCGTCCCATCCAACGATTTTCTTCTGGTTATTGCCCGCGACGATGCCACCGACGAGCACCTGGGGTTGAAAGCCCTAACGGACGCTCTGGCCACTGAATACCAGGTTTCGCATCGCGAAACAGTCGTGGGCGCAGTCGCCGATATGCGGGCGGGGATGCGCAGAACGCTTATCGAGGAAATGCAAACCGCCTACCGCTTCAATGACCTGGGCAGCTTTCTGGCCTGGTTTGCCAGCTGCTCGTTGTGCGGACAGTGCTTGGACGCCTGCCCAATGTACCACGGGCAATTCGACAACTTGCTTGGCAAACGCGAGACACAGCAAAGTGGGCGGGCCGCGCTGGCTGAACTGGTGCTGATCAGCCGCTGGATCGCTTCCTGTTCTGGATGTGGTATGTGCGAGGAGCAGTGCGAAAGTCGGGTGCCTCTGACCCTCTTGATCTCGGCTCTAAGCCATCGCGTGCGCAGCGAGATGCATTACAAATGCGGAGACCCGGCACAGCCTCCGCCCTGGTCCCGACATTAATCTCGGCAACCAACAATCGCCAATATCCCCTCGGAGGTGTGTATGTCCTACCCGGCGTCAATTCGCGAATCCCTGGCCAAAGTAGAAGCCTCTCGCGCCCGCCGCGCCCAGGAAACCTACCCGCGGCTCTCTCCCCAAGAACGGGAAACTATCTTACGCGCTTTCCATCCCGATTACATCAGCGACGCCTTCCACCAGCTACAAGTCGGGCCGAACAAAGGCGACCACACCCCACGCGAGCTGGCTGACGCCCTGGAGGCACCACCGCTTATTGGAGTAGGACAATGGCGAAACCTCGCATCGCACGGCAACTTGGCCTACGATGATATCCTATCCTCAGCTGAACCAGACACGCTCTGTGACATATTGGTGATCGGGGGGGGCGGAGCCGGAGCCAGCGCCGCTTTGCTCGCCCAAGAAAGCGGCGCGCAGGTGTTGCTCACCACCAAGCTGCGCTTCGGCGACGCCAACACGATGATGGCGCAAGGCGGCATCCAGGCCGCCGATAAGGAGAACGATTCCCCGGCGATCCATTACCTGGATGTGATCGGCGGGGGCGCCTTCAGCAACGACCCTGATCTGGTCGAGGCTCTGGTGAGCGAT
>MGOK01000022.1:0-2289 GCA_001795335.1 Chloroflexi bacterium RBG_19FT_COMBO_55_16 | reverse complement strand
CGGGACACTACGCACCATCCACGGTGGGGGCACAAGCCGCAAGCGGATGCACGCCGCCCGCGATTATACCGGTGCGGAGATCATGCGCACCTTGCGCGATGAAGTGCGTTCGCGGGGTAACGGCACGGCGCACTCGATCCGCATTTGGGAGTTCCGACCGGCGATCGAACTGCTGCTCGACGATCAGGGGCAGGCGGTTGGCGCTTTGTTAAAAGATCTGGACAGCGGGCGTTTGATGACCGTCCTGGCGAAGGCCGTAATCATCGCCACTGGTGGCAGCGGTCGGCTGCATTACCAGGGCTTTCCGACCACCAACCATTATGGCGCTACCGGCGATGGCCTGGTGCTGGCCTACCGGGCTGGCGCAAAACTGGCTTTCATCGATACCATGCAGTACCACCCGACTGGGGCTGCTTATCCAGAACAAATCCTTGGCCAGCTGGTGACAGAAAAAGTGCGCGGGCTCGGCGCGCAGGTCTTGAACGTGGACGGCGAGCAGTTCGTTTTCCCGCTCGAGACGCGCGATGTCGAGGCCGCCGCCTTCATCCGGGAGTGCGCCGAGCGCGGCAAGGGTGTGCAAACTCCAACTGGCCAACCCGCGGTATGGCTGGACGCGCCACTGATCGACCTGCTGCAGGGTCCCGGCACAATCGCCCGGGAGTTGCCTGCCATGGTGCGCCAATACAAACGTTTCGACATCGACCTGGTCCACGAGGCAATCCTCGTCTATCCCACCTTGCACTACCAGAACGGCGGGATTGCCATCCAGCCAGATGGTAGTACCGCCGTCCCAGGTTTGTATGTCGCCGGTGAGGCAGCAGGCGGTATCCACGGGCGTAACCGCCTGATGGGCAACAGCCTTCTCGACATCTGCGTCTTTGGACGGCGCGCCGGGAGAGCGGCGGCGGAATATGTGCAGCATGTCCAGCCAGGTCGCCCAACCCTGGAACACTTGACCGCCTGGCAGCGCGTGCGCCGCGCAGCTGGCCTGGAGGATGGCCTGCCCTCCCCCGTCATCCTGCCGGATTACACCCGGCGATGATATTTGGATTACAATTAAACCGAGGAGGTGGAACATTAGCGTATCGCAGACCACCCCAGATATCGACAAATGTGCGGCGGTAGGGCCTCAATCGGTTTTAGAGAAGAAGTTAATTGAAGAGCACTTGCAGGGCAAAGGGTACGCCCTGGAAGATCTGCACAGCTTGCCCAAAGAAGAAGCGCAACAGTTAATGCGCGCAGCGTGCACCTACGCTTCTCTTAAGTTAGCCGAGGTTGAGTCGCGCGCCAGATTCCGGCAGGAGATCCACGGTCCCTCCTGAAGCGGGTAACCACGCGGCAGCCTCTTGAAGGCCTTTCGGTTTATAATCCATGCATATCTTCAGGAGGAGACCCCCATGAACCTGATCGCTGTTAAAATCGAAAAGCCTGAACCAATCAATTTCATCCTTGGCCAGAGCCACTTCATCAAGACCGTCGAAGACGTCCACGAAGCCCTGGTGACCACCGTGCCCGGGATCCAGTTCGGCCTGGCTTTTTGCGAAGCGTCGGGGAAGTGCCTGATCCGCTGGACGGGGAACGACCCGGCTATGATCGAACTTGCGCAGAAAAACGCCCTGGCCATCTCGGCCGGTCACAGTTTCATCATCTTCCTGGGTGAGGGCTTTTACCCGCTCAACGTGCTCAATGCGGTCAAGATGGTGCCCGAAGTCTGCCATATCTTCTGCGCCACGGCGAATCCCACTGAGGTAGTGCTGGCTGAGACTGAGCAAGGCCGGGCGATCCTGGGCGTCGTGGATGGCTCCAAGCCAATGGGCATCGAGGGGGAGGAAGACATCGCCTGGCGCAAGGGCTTCTTGCGCATGATCGGCTACAAATTGTAACCCTGAAATGAACCCACCAGTAACTATGCGCGCCATGGTACTCGAAGAGCCAGGGCAACCCCTGCACGCCAGGGAAATGCCTATCCCGACGCCCGGTCCGGAGCAGGTCCTGATCCAGGTGCGCGCTTGCGGAGTGTGCCGCACCGACTTACACATCCTGGACAACGAGCTCAAGCAGCCCAAGCTGCCTCTTATCCTGGGGCACCAGATCGTCGGCCAGGTCGTGAAAGCTGGCAAGCGCGTCGATCGCTTTCGCGCTGGTGAGCGAGTCGGGGTGCCGTGGCTGGGCTATACGGATGGCACCTGCTGCTATTGCCTGCGCGGCCAGGAAAACTTGTGTGATAACCCCTTGTTCACCGGCTATACAATTGATGGCGGCTTTGCAGAATACACCGTCGCCAACCAG
>MGOK01000021.1:6030-6112 GCA_001795335.1 Chloroflexi bacterium RBG_19FT_COMBO_55_16 | reverse complement strand
GCCAGCACCCCAAAAGCCACCCGCCAGGGTATAGATATCTCCGGAGAGGAGTGTTCCGGCTTCCGGCTGACCGGTAGTTCCA
>MGOK01000021.1:4708-5870 GCA_001795335.1 Chloroflexi bacterium RBG_19FT_COMBO_55_16 | reverse complement strand
CTTGATGACGCCGACTCCTTCAGCCAGCGGCTCTAACGCCTTGCCGATGACCGTGCCTACCTGAGGGTCTGCACCACAGCGCATGGCGTAGCCCGGCATGCTGGAGGTGGTTAACAGGTCTCCGGGCCGGATGGGGCCGTTCTCAGCGGTGACTTTGACCGGTACGATCCCCATAACAGCCAGGGGAATCTGGCCTTCCTGGTCACTGCTCTCATCACCGGCGCCGGCGATAAAGCCGGGTTGGGTGGAGTAGACCCCGGCCACATTGGTCTGGTAGGGTTGGGTCGAGCGAGCGAGCCGTCCATCCGGGCCGATGACCAACACATCGCCTGGCGCCAACCCGGGGGCACCTGGCAAAAGCTCGGCAAAGTCCGCCCCACCACCGATGAAACTGCCATCCGCACGCACGTCACCGCCGCGCTCCACCCTGAACTCACGATCGGTGAAGCTGCTCCAGGCCTCGATGATATTGCCGCTGCCGCTGTCGGTGAGCGCGTACAGGCCCACTCCGCTGGAGGTGTTGCGGAAATAACCGGCAAAGCCGCTAGGCGATGCGCTATAGCCGACAACCCCATAGGTTGTGCCACTCGGGGCGGTTGCATCGCCGACCACACCCCGGCCCGATGTGGAGCGGCTCGTGCCTTGGACCCCGTAAGTAGTGCCTGTTACTGAATTGGCGATGCCCCATACTCCGTAACTGCCCCCACTAGCGGTGGCTTCTCCTATCACACCCCAATTAGGGCCGGAACCATACACCCCTGCACCGTTAGCAGAGCTGGTTCTGCCTGCGACCCCGGAGGAGGTACCGTTGCCGTAGAGCCCGGTGCTCCCCCCCGAGAGGGTAAGCCCGGTGCCGCTGCCGCTCCAGGTCTGGCCCCAGTGATTGTGGTCAGTGCGAGAAGCGGTAGAGGCAGAGCCACCCCCGGCGAAGTTGACGCTGAATTGAGTCCCGCTGAGCGTCAAGCCGGGGCCGGCGCTGTAGGTGGTATTGTCATCGCTCTCGCAGCTGACGGTCCCGTCAGCGTTGATCACCCGGATGGCGTTTCCCGCCGTGCAGGAGCCACTCACCCGCCGCTGCAGGTAACCTGGATCGGCGCTGAGGGTGGCGTCACCGGCCTCGCTGCCACCCAAAAGGCCTGTTCCAGCGTAAACGGCGGTGATG
>MGOK01000021.1:4598-4696 GCA_001795335.1 Chloroflexi bacterium RBG_19FT_COMBO_55_16 | reverse complement strand
GCCCCTGAAACGCTCTGGCAGGTCACCGATCCGTCCTGGTTTATCACCCGGATGGCGTTTCCAGCCGCGCAGCTGCTGCTCACCCGCCGCTGCAGGTA
>MGOK01000021.1:3392-4548 GCA_001795335.1 Chloroflexi bacterium RBG_19FT_COMBO_55_16 | reverse complement strand
CCGCCAGCCCCTGAAACGCTCTGGCAGGTCACCGATCCGTCCTGGTTGATGACGCGGATCGCGCTGCCGGCCGAGCAGGCTTGATCGACGCGCGCCTGGATCAGGCTGGTGTCCACGCTGAACTGTTCCCCACTCAACGTCAACCCACCGCCTGCCGTGTAGAGGGTGTCGTTATCGACGCCATCGGCGAAGCCCGCCGGAAGGCCAATCAAACCGCTCCAGGGAGCGCGCTTGGCATACCAGGCCTGGGGCGCGGGGGTTAATGCCTGGCGCGGGGCCAGCAGCTCGAAGTCCCCACTGCCGGCCGGGCAGCGCACCGCCACCTGCAACCAGCGCGCTTCCCCCTGGAAAGCCTCCGCTCCGAAGTCAAGATCATCCACGGTGAAGTACCCATCCTCAACCAGCACGTTATTGCGAGACTGGCTGGCCCCCACCTGATCGCTGCCCCCCGCGGAGGCGAACAATTTGAATTCGAAGTCACAATGGTTATTGACCGGCCCACTCGTATCTTCGAGTCTCCCCTGGTATGTGAAAGCTGTGGTCAGAGGGGATGCCAGCTCGCTGGTAGGATTTTCCGGGCTCTCTTCCTGAGCTGAAATCCCACTGGCACTTATCAATAACAAAGTCACGAGAACGCAAGCCACGAGAGATATTTTTCCGAACATGATTTTCCTCCTCCAAAAATTAAATAAAACCGCCAACAAGGTTAGCGGCTCATGGGACAGACAAAGTATTGTCTTGCCCGGAAACTTTGTTATACCGCCAGGAATGCAAGCGATAGCGCAGTAATGGGATTCTCTACAACTGTTTCGAATCAATATGCGATTTATGTCGTTTATCACATTATATGGGAAAAACTTGTAAAGTCAAATGTACCTGCCAGAGGTAATTCAGCTATAGCCGGGTTGACGACACGGTTGAAATTTAGTATAATCTAAATAATTAATTATAGCGATAACAATATTGATAATCCCTGAAAGGTGAACGAGTGAGATGCCTGATCCATTAATTGCTATCCTGGTGGCGGGGGCGATAATCCTGGTCGGCCTGGGGCTGGTTCTGCCGAAGAGCGGGCTGCTGCCGCGCTGGCGACGCGCCCAACGCAACAATGAACGGGTGCTCAGCGAAGACGCCCTGAAACACATCCAGCACAGCG
>MGOK01000021.1:1686-3348 GCA_001795335.1 Chloroflexi bacterium RBG_19FT_COMBO_55_16 | reverse complement strand
CTGAATATCAGCGTCAACCAGGCAGCCGGTATCCTGGATAAAATCCAGGCCCTCAATCTGGTTGGAATCGAGGGCAACGAGTTCCGGCTCACACCAGAAGGGCGCGAGTACGCCCTGCGCATCATCCGCGCCCATCGCCTGTGGGAGCGATACCTGGCCGAAGAAACTGGTTTCACCGAAGCGGAATGGCACGACCAGGCGGAACAGTACGAGCACCGGCTGACTGCAAGCGAGGCCCAGGCGCTGGCCTCCCAGCTTGGCAATCCGCTCTACGACCCGCATGGCGACCCCATCCCGACCAACGCTGGAGAGTTCAAGCCACACCAGGGCAAACCGCTGCCCTCCATGGAGGTCGACGCCCGGCTGAGGATTGTGCATATCGAAGACGAACCCGAGGTGATTTACGCCCAACTGGTGGCGGAGGGATTACACCCGGGGATGGAAGCGCGCATCCTGGAGAAATCGCCGCAACGCGTGCGCTTCTTCGCCGGCGGCGATGTGCACCTGTTGGCGCCGATCGTGGCAGGGAATATCTCCGTCCTGCCAGTATCCCAGGAACCGGTGGAGTCCCGCCAGGTCGGCCAACCGCTCAGCGAGTTGAAAGCCGGCCAGCAAGGAAGTGTGCTCTCGCTCTCGCCGCGCATCCGGGGGGCGGAACGCCGGCGCCTGATGGACCTGGGCATCTTACCGGGTGTGGTAATCGAAGCCGCTTTTACCAGCCCGAGCGGGGATCCCACGGCTTACCGGGTGCGTGAGACCTTGATCGCGCTGCGCAAAGAACAGGCCAGGTCGATCCTGATCGCCTCAGACAGCGCGTCGCACTTCGAAGATGACGGAAAAGATTGAACCACAGAGACACAGAGAACACTGAGTTTTTTATTCGGATTGAGAATGATGGAGATTAATAAGGTAACTGAAACGATCATTGGAGCGGCGATTGAGGTGCATCGGCATTTAGGGCCAGGGTTGCTCGAATCGGCTTACCAGGCTTGTTTGGCCAGGGAGATGGACCTGCGCAATCTCGCCCTCGAACAGGAAAAGCAACTGTTTCTTGAATACAAGGGTCTAAAGTTAGACTGCGGCTACCGGCTGGATTTCTTGGTTGAGCAGTCTGTTATCGTAGAACTCAAAGCTGTCGAAGCGCTCCAGCCGATCCACGAAGCCCACCTCTTGACCTATCTCAAGTTGAGCGGCTGCAAAATTGGCCTGCTGATCAACTTCAATGTCCCGGTTCTGAAGAATGGCCTCAAGCGAATGGCCCTCTGACCTCTGATAAAAAAAATAAACTCTGTGTCTCGGTGGTGAAAAAATAAACTCACAGCAAAGCCCTGCTACTCCTTGCGAAACCTGCCCGGCGCACAACGTCGCCAACCTGCTCAAAATGGGCGTGGATATGGCGGATTGGGACTATGTGGTGGCCCTGGCAGGAAATCCCAATACCGGCAAGAGCACCGTGTTCAACGCGCTGACCGGGCTGCGCCAGCATACCGGCAACTGGCCGGGCAAGACCGTCACGCGCGCCGAGGGCGGATTTGAATTCGGCGGCAAACGCTATAAACTGGTCGATCTGCCTGGCACCTACTCCCTGCTGGCGACCAGCCTGGACGAGGAAGTAGCACGCGACTTTATCCTCTTCGGGCAACCGGATGTGACGATCGTTGT
>MGOK01000021.1:0-1642 GCA_001795335.1 Chloroflexi bacterium RBG_19FT_COMBO_55_16 | reverse complement strand
AGGTGCTCGAGATCACCGATCGAGTAGTGGTCTGCCTGAACCTGATGGATGAAGCCCGCCGGCACGGATTCCAGGTGGACGACCGGCGGTTGGCGCGTGACTTGGGAGTGCCCGTCGTGCCGACCGCGGCGCGTTATCAACAAGGGTTGGACCAGCTGCTGCAGGCAATCAGCGACGTGGCGACCGGCCGGACGGTCTGCGCCCCGCACCGGATTCAAAACGAGCCCCCCAGGCTTAAACAGGCCATTCACCAGCTGGTCGAACAAATCAACCAGGCTTTTCCTGGATTGCCGAACGCGCGCTGGGTGGCTCTCCGCCTCTTAGATGGGGACGAACGCATCGTGGAAGCCTTGCAGAAAGGCGAACTGGGCGTCTTAAGCCGGGGATCGCCTGAAGATGTTCAACCTCACCTCGACCTGAAACTCGAGGCGACTGGATGAAGGCGCTCAGCGATTTCCAGCCCGATGAGATCCTCAAGACAGCCCAGGCCTTGCGCTGGGAAGTCGGTGGTGATTTCCATGAGCAACTGATGGAGGCGATCTACACCGAGGCCGCCCGCATCGCTGAGCGGGCAGTGACCCGCCCCGACGAGAAGCCACGCTTTGACCTGGACCGGGCGATTGACCGCATCGTAACCAGCCGGCTGTGGGGCTTCCCGTTGATGATCCTGTTATTTACACTGGTGTTTTGGATCACCATCACCGGGGCCAATATCCCTTCGAGATGGCTCTCAATCCTGCTAATCGACACGGTTTACCCGGCCATGCGCCTGGGGGCAGCCAATATTGGCCTGCCCTGGTGGTTGAGTGGCTTTTTGATCGATGGCATGTACTTGGCGACGGCCTGGGTGGTGAGCGTGATGTTGCCGCCCATGGCGATCTTTTTCCCATTGTTCACTTTACTGGAAGATTTCGGCTACCTGCCTCGGGTGGCCTTCAACCTGGATAACGTCTTCAAAAAGGCCGGGGCGCATGGCAGGCAAGCGCTGAGCATGATGATGGGCTTTGGCTGCAATGCAGCTGGGATGGTTGCCACGCGCATCATTGACAGCCCGCGCGAACGCATGATCGCCATGCTTACCAATAATTTCGCCCTGTGCAACGGGCGCTGGCCGACGCAAATTCTGATCGCCAGCATCTTTATCGGAGCGCTGGTACCGCCCTACCTGGCGGGGTTGATCTCGGCCCTGGCCGTGGTTGGGATCGCCATGCTGGGTGTGTTCTTAACCTTCGGCGTATCCTGGGCTCTATCGCGCTCGGTGCTCAAAGGACAGGTTTCCACCTTTAGTTTAGAACTGCCACCTTACCGGCCGCCGCGCGTATTGCATACGCTCTACACCTCGTTGATCGACCGCACGATGTACGTGCTGTGGCGAGCGGTGGTCTTCGCTGCGCCAGCCGGGGCGGCGATCTGGCTGGTCGCCAACCTGCGGATCGGGGGTCTAAGCCTGGCCGAGCACATCATTAATTTTCTAAACCCGGTGGGGATATTAATCGGACTGAACGGCGTGATTCTGCTGGCTTATATCATCGCCATCCCGGCCAACGAGATCGTGATCCCCACGGTATTGATGTTAACCGTTTTGATCACTGGCATGCACGGGTTGGGGGCCGGGACAGGGGTGATATTCACCGCGCAGGAA
>MGOK01000020.1:10609-15352 GCA_001795335.1 Chloroflexi bacterium RBG_19FT_COMBO_55_16 | reverse complement strand
AAACACCCCCCTATCTGATAATTGATCTACACGACATTACAGTTTGAAAATAGGGAAATGGCACCTTCTTTATTGAGCTGACTGCTACCAACCTCGCCTCGCCGCCACAAACTTGGTCACCTCCGCGGCGATGGAGGGCACGATCAGCAGCGGCAACACCAGCTCCCACTGCGCCCAGTCGAGTGGGTTGTGTCGATGACAGCCTATGCTGCGAATCTCCTGCCCCTCCAGCGCAGGTAAGCTTTGGTGATCTCTTCCGAGATGGCTGGGACGAGCGCCAACCCTAAGACCACCATCCACTCGTTTGAGCTGAGGAAATGCGTATTGAAAACCGGCTGCAAGAATGGCACATTGATCACCAGGAGCAATAATGCGACAGACAGGCTAACGGCATATTGCATAAACCGGTTGGAGAAAATTCCCAGGCGGAATATCGATTGCCTTTCAGAGCGCACGGTATAAGCGCGGAACAATTCGCACAGGGACAGTGTCACGAAGGCCATCGTCTCGGCGCTTTGCACGTCGACGCCTCGCCAATCGTACTGCAGTAGAAAGGTGAGTGGATTGGCCTGGGGCGGCAGTCCGTCGCCTTTTGAGAGGTGCCAAAGAAGCCCGATGGCAAATGCCGTCAAAGTCGCTCCAGTCTGGGTAATGGTCTGGATCAGAATACCCAAACGCATGGGGCGATCAACGATCGGTTCACTCGCCCGCCTGGGTGGGTGCTGCATGGTGTCCGCATCGCCTTTTTCCATCGCCAACGCCAGAGCAGGTGCCCCATCCGTTAGAAGATTCAGCCATAATAACTGGATCACCGTCAAAGGCGTCGGCAACCCCGCTAATGTCGCCAGGAAGATGATCATGATTTCCGCCACATTCGACGAAAGCAGGAAAAACACAAATTTGCGAATATTGGCGTAGATGATCCGCCCCTGCTCCACGGCTGAGACAATGCTGGCGTAATTGTCGTCGGTCAGCACCATGTCGGCGCTGTCTTTGGCCACGTCCGTGCCGGTGATGCCCATCGCCACGCCGATGTCAGCTTTTTTAATTGCCGGCGCATCGTTGACCCCATCGCCGGTCATAGCCACCACTTCATTTCGAGACTGAAGCGCCTCGACGATGCGCAGCTTATGAGCCGGGGAGACGCGGGCGAAGACGTCGATATATTCTATCTCCCGGTACAAGCGCTCATCGTCCATCTCGCCCAACTCCGCTCCGGTCAGCACCTGGTGACCGGGTTCCAGCAGGCCGATCGATTCGGCGATGGCGCGCGCCGTGTTTCGGTAATCACCGGTGATCATCACCGTGCGGATACCGGCACGACGGGCTTTTGCCAGGGCGGGGGGTACTTCCAGGCGCGGCGGGTCGATCATCCCAATCAGACCGGCGAAGACCAGCTCCTGCTCCAAAGCTTCTGCGCCGATCTCCTCCGGCAGCTCCGGCAGGGTGCGATAAGCCAGCCCCAGCACGCGCAGGGCGTCCTGAGTCATGGCGTCATTTGTCGCCAGGATGCGCATGCGTTGCGCCTCGGTCAACGGCTCCGTGCGACCGTCCAGGCACCTGTAACAGGAGCATTGGTCAAGCACCAGGTCAGGCGCTCCCTTCACCGTGACGAGGTTCCCCCCTGGATCATCCTCTCCACCGAAGGGTATCTGGTCTTCCTTACTAGGTCCATGTAGGGCATGCACCGTGATCATGCGCTTGCGGTCTGAGTCGAACGGCACTTCCTGCACCCGTGGGTATGCTTTGTTCAAAGCTTTCGCCGACACGCCGGCCTTAGCCGCCGCCACGATCAAGGATCCCTCCGTCGGGTCCCCCACCATGCGGTAAGTTTCCTTTCCCTCATCGGTCTGGTGTACTTCCAGCTCGGCGTCGTTGTTGAGGGCCGCCACCCACAGCAGCGCTAATACGCCTGGCAGGTCGGTGACCGGTTGAATCTTGCCATCTGTGTGGAACTCGCCAACTGGGGCATAGCCGCTGCCGGTCACCTCCATGAACTGCCCATCCACCCACAGCCGGGTTACCGTCATCTCGTTCTGCGTCAGGGTGCCGGTCTTGTCTGAACAGATCACCGTCGCTGATCCCAGCGTCTCTACCGACGACAGGCGGCGGATCAGGGCATGGCGTTTGATCATCTCACGCATCCCTAATGCCAGGCTGATTGTCACGACTGCTGGCAAGCCCTCAGGAACAGCCGCGATTGCCAATCCGACTGCAATCAAAAACATTTCCAATGGGTCATAGCCGCGCATCCAACCCACCACAAACACCAGGGCACAGATCGCCAGGGCCGCCCACCCTAATGTTTTTCCTAATTGGTCAAGGCGACGCTGCAAGGGAGTCTGCTCTTGCTGCACCGCCTGGAGCATCTCGGCGATGATACCGATTTGAGTGTACATACCCGTACTGACGACAACCCCTTTACCCCGCCCATAATTGACCAACGTGCCCATAAAGGTCGTGTTCTTGCGGTCACCAAGCGGGATATCGGCATCCAGTTTCACTGCGGCGTTCTTCTGCACCGGCACCGATTCACCGGTCAGGGCTGCCTCCTCGACCCGTAAGTTGACAGCTTCCAGCAAACGCACGTCCGCTGGCACGTAGTTTCCCGCCTCCAGCAATACCAGATCACCCGGCACAAGCTCGTGGGCCGGGATCACCTGCCGCGATCCATCCCGGATCACGTGCGCATCCGGCGCGGCCAGCTTGCGCAACGCCGCCAGAGCCTGCTCAGCGCGCCGCTCCTGGATCACTCCCAATGTGGCATTCAGAACTACGATCGCCAGGATGGCTGCAGCCTCGATATAATCGCCCAACACAGCCGAGATGAGCGCGGCGACGATCAGCATGATCACCACAAAGTTGTTGAACTGCTCCCGCAGCATCTGCCAGAATGTGGTGGGAGGCGCCTCGACCAGCTGGTTAGGGCCGAATTTTGCCAGCCGTCGCTGGGCCTCTTCCGAGGATAAGCCGGCCTCAGAAAACGTTTCCAGGCGCGCCAGCACTGCTTCGGTTGCGATGGCGTGCCAGGAATCGCCGTCAATAATCGTTGAAGTCTCAGATGAGGTCAGTTTCCTAAATGCCATTGCATTCTCCAATGATAAGTATCTTATACTTAGGACTTACGCAGTTGCGGGGATTGAAGGGGTGTTTGGGCGGGCGTTGCCCGCCCAAACACCCCCATCCTTATTCTAACTGCGTAAGTCCTAATACTATTAAAATATACATGACAAAATGGGTGGTAATCCTGTTTAAGATCGTTTAGAGAGGGCTTCCATTTTTTCCCACCGTAAAGTCGCGAAGACCACAAATATTACTCCGGAAATTCTTAGCGCCCGTGGGGTCTTCGCGGTTCATGTTACAACAATTTATCGTGCCACCATTTTACATCAAATGCCAATTTATAAAGGCTTTCCTTCATCCTGAATATACCCATACATACAGCGCCTGAGGGCCATGAACTCCGAGCGTTACGGTGAGTTCAATATCCGCCGTGCGGCTCGGGCCAGTGATCAAAATCAAATAACCCTGGTCTTTAGCTTCTGCAAAGACATCATGCAAATCGGCGCGCAAAGCGGCCGGACGCAGGATAGCCAGATGGACGCGCGGCAAGAGCGACACGGCGCGCGGCTTATCCTGCGAGGAGAGCAGGCCGAGCGTGCCGGTCTCTGGCAAGGCGAAGTCGACCTCGGTCACCCCCAGGTCACACTCTGCCAGGACGTATTTGTCTGCGTGGGGAGAGATGATCTCCACGCCCATCTCTCGCAGGCGTCCCTCCAATCCCAAGTCAGCCAACCCGGCGGTCTGCCATAGAGTCGCTTTCTTCACCTCTTGAGTCTGGAGCAATCCTTTCAATACCTGATTGAGATCGTCCTCCGATACGCGTTGTGCCGATCCGGACAGGGCGTTGATCTCCTTAATCAACAAGTCGACCTCCGCCTCGATCGAACCCGCTTGACGGGGCGCAAGCACTGCCGGGCGCGCCTCAACCGCCGCACCCGCCGTCCTACCTAACGCCCGTCGCACATTCTCAATTACAGAATATCCTGCCCGTTTAGCCATAGCCACCTAAACCAATCCGTGACCTTGTGTACTTGCGTACAGGTGTACTTGTCTACCGGTATATAGGTTGACAAGAATAGAGGTTCCCTTTCCCCTATACCCTATCCCTTATCCCCTGCCTCTTCCCCCACCACTGTCGGAAGCGCCCGGCGAAGGCTGGCAAGGGCCGCACCTTCGTCCAGCGATTGAGTGGAGGAGGCAGCGCAGGCAGCCAGCCATCCCGTTTAAGGGGGACCTGCAATAGGGGTAAGAGGCGCGTCCCAAGGCGATAGAGCCAGGGCGTCGCCAGGGCTAGCCTGCCCAACCTGGCGCCAGTGCGCAAAACTGCTGGGGCCGCTGGCGACTCAAATTGATCCCCTTCCACCACCCTGCGACGCAGATGCAGCAGGATGTGGGGGATAGGGATTTTTACCGGGCAAACGTCGGCGCAAGCACCGCATAAGGATGAGGCAAAGGGCAATTCGCGCGCCGCCTCAACACCCAAGATTTGCGGGGAAAAGATGGCGCCAATCGGGCCGGAGATGAACCAACCGTAAGCGTATCCCCCAACGCTCTTATAAACCGGGCACACGTTGAGGCAACAGCCGCAGCGGATGCACTTCAAGGTTTCCCGCCCAACTGGATCTTGCAACACGCGACTGCGACCGTTGTCCAGCAGCACCAGGTGGAACTCCTGCGGAC
>MGOK01000020.1:8231-10517 GCA_001795335.1 Chloroflexi bacterium RBG_19FT_COMBO_55_16 | reverse complement strand
AGCACCGTCAGGGAATCCCAATCCGGCACGACCTTGTCGATGCCCACAACGGCGACGTGCAGGTTGGGCAGCGTGGTGCACATTCGCCCGTTACCCTCATTAGAGACGATCACCAGGGTACCGGTCTCGGCGACCAGGAAGTTGGCACCTGACACACCCATCTCCGCTGTCAGGAATCGTTCGCGCAAGGTGGCGCGGGCAATCGCCGCCAATCGCAGCGGGTCAGCAGGCGCTTCCACGCCTAATTTTTCGCGAAAAAGGGTCGCAACTTCCTCCTTTTTCATATGAACAGCCGGCACAATGATATGGGAAGGCCCGCTTCCAGCCAGCTGGATGATGAACTCACCCAGATCGGTCTCGTAGGCCTGGATTCCGGCGGTCTCGAGGGCATGGTTTAGGCCGATCTCTTCTGTCGCCATGGACTTTACTTTTACCGCAGTCTTGACGTTATGCCGCTTGGCAATGTCGATCACGATAGTGCGCGCCTCGGCCGCCTCACGAGCCCAATGCACGTGTCCACCCGCCTTAGTCACCTGGCGCTCTACTTGTTCAAGGTAGCTATCCAGGTGAAGCAGGGTGTGCAAGCGGATTTCGTGTGCTGCCCGGCGCAGCTCTTCCCAATTCGCCTTCTCGGCGACGCGCGCCGCCCGCGTGCTCAAAAAGCGATCGGTGGCCTGCTGCACGGCGGTGGGGATGTTGCCAGGGACATGGGTGGAATAGTCGCCAAAGCCGATATAGGTGGGTGTTTCGGAGATATGAGCTTCCTGGTTCACGAGGCACCTCCCTGCGCTGCAAGAACTTCGATGAGATGGAGGGCGCGCACCTGAGAGCCAACCTTACGCAACCCGCCGGCAATGTTCATCAAGCAACCTGCATCACAGGCGACAACGGCACCGGCCCCGCTGGCCATGATATTCCTTACTTTGGCCTCCATCATCGCCCGGCTCACTTCCGGGTATATCACGCTAAACATCCCCCCAAAGCCACAGCAGGTTTCCTCATCGGCGAGCGGCACCAGCTCTAAGTCGTGCACCGCGCTTAATAGTTGCTTGGCTTCCTCCCGTAATCCCAGACCGCGCAGCAAGTGACAGGAGGCATGATAGGTGACCTTGTGGGGGAAATACGCCCCTACATCCGTGACCTTGAGCGAATGCACCAGAAATTCGGAGAACTCAAAAGTGCGCCCGGCCAATTCCCGTGCTAATTCGTGTTCCGGCGTGCCCTCTGGGAACATAGCCGGGTAATGGTGGCGGACCATATCCACGCACGATCCGGATGGGGAGACGATGGCCGCTTCACTGCGGCTGAACGCGCGCAACCATTGGGTGGCGATCCCGCGTGCCTCCGATTGAAAGCCACTGTTGAACATCGGTTGCCCACAACAGGTCTGCTCCGGTGGGAACTCCACGTTAACCCCCAGCCGTTCCAGCAGGTCGACCATTTGCACCAAGACCTGAGGGTAAAACTGCTCGGCCAGGCAGGTGATAAACAATTGGGCTTTGATCGGCATTGTCTATACTCCACGAGAAACCCGATTTTTAAGTGGTGATTTTATATGTTACCCCACTCCAGAATAATCGGGAATCTTCTAGTATGGTATTTTAGCCCACTTCCGAGTTTAATCTAATGGAAACTTTCTCGTGGACGGGTGATGATTGTCACTATACTTTTCCAAACCCGGCATGCTATAATCCCTCGAGGAGGCAATTTATCATGGGCAATATCATCAAAGTCCCCGAAGGGGGCGAGAAGATCACTATCCAAGACGGTAAACTACAGGTGCCCGAGGCGGCGATCATCCCATTCGTGGAAGGAGACGGCACGGGACGCGATATCTGGCGAGCTTCCAGGCGCGTGTTGGAAGCCGCTGTAGAAAAAGCTTATCAGGGGAAGCGGAAGATCACCTGGATGGAGGTCTACGCTGGGGAGAAGGCCTTTAATTTGTTCGGCACCTGGTTACCCGAGGAGACTGTCGCGGCTTTCCAGGAATTCCGGGTGGGGATTAAAGGCCCGCTGACGACGCCCATCGGGGGCGGGTTTCGTTCATTGAATGTTGCCCTGCGTAAAGCCCTGGACTTATACGTCTGCCTGCGGCCGATCCGCTACTTCCCGGGTGTGCCCTCCCCGGTGAAGCACCCAGAATATGTAGACATGACGGTATTCCGCGAGAACACGGAAGACATCTACACCGGCATTGAGTTTGAACACGCCACACCGCAAAACGCTCAGTTCAAAGCCTTGCTGCGCGACAATTTCCCCGAGGAGTACCAGAAGATCCGCTTCCCG
>MGOK01000020.1:1788-8185 GCA_001795335.1 Chloroflexi bacterium RBG_19FT_COMBO_55_16 | reverse complement strand
TGCGGTTGGTGCGCGCCGCCATCCAGTATGCCCTGGAGAACAAGCGACGCAGCGTTACCCTGGTGCATAAAGGCAACATCATGAAATACACCGAGGGCGCTTTCCGAAACTGGGGCTATGAGGTCGCCGAATGCGATTTCGGCGAGCGGGTATACACCTGGGCTCAGTGGGAGCGGACCGCCCAGGAGAAAGGCGAAGACGCGGCCAACACCGAACAAGAAGAGGCGCTCAGAGCAGGCAAATTGTTGGTCAAAGACGTGATCGCCGACATCGTCTTTCAACAGACCATTACCCGCGCCCGCGAGTTCGACGTCCTGGCGACGATGAACCTGAATGGAGATTACCTCTCTGACGCGCTGGCGGCCCAGGTGGGTGGGATTGGCATCGCCCCTGGTGGAAACATCAACTACACCACGGGACACGCTGTTTTCGAAGCCACGCACGGCACCGCCCCCAAGTACGCCGATAAAGACCAGGTCAATCCTGGGTCAGTGATCCTTTCCGGAGAGATGATGTTCAATTACCTGGGATGGCACGAGGCCGCCGCACTGATCATAAAAGGGATGGAAGGCACCATCGCTGCCAAAACCGTAACCTACGACTTCCATCGCCTGATGGACGGCGCCAAGCTGCTCAAAACCTCCGAGTTCGGCGACGCCATGATCCAACATATGGACGATTGAAAAGAAACCTAAAGGGTATCAGATAGGGTGCACCCGCCTGATACCCTTTAAAGAATTTACCCCTCCTAATTGTAGTAAAATTCAACCATATCGGTCATATTTTCACTTTCACCTGCTTCCACAGGAGGTTTGAATGGAGGTCATTCGATTAAACATTACCGGACTGGCGCGCTACCGTGGACGCGAAGGGCAGCTCAGTTTCTTGCTGCATCGTTTGACTGGCCTGGGCACGCTGCTCTTCCTGAGCATCCATATCTTAGACACCGCTACGGTCTATTTCTTCCCCTCGCTATATGAACACGCCATCGACCTTTACCGCAGTACGCCGCTCATGCTGGGGGAGATTATCCTGGTCTTCTGCGTGATCTACCACGGCGTCAACGGAGCGCGTATTGCGATCTTTGATTTGCTCTTCCCTGGAAAGTGGAACATCAAAACCCAACGTAGATCGGCAATCTGGGTGCTGACCATCGCTATCCTGCTCTGGCTTCCTGCGGCTTACCTGATGGCTCGCAGCCTGCTGATCCACAATTTCGGGTTTTAGAGACTTGGAGACACAGGAATGACTACCAGTATAGAAGAACTTGCTTCCAGGCAGGTGGAAGTTCCTGAGGGCCTGGAAAGCGTTGCCTGGAAATGGATGCGTTACAGCGGGCTGCTGCTCATCCCGCTGGTCTGGGGGCACGTGCTGATCCAGGATGTGCTGGTCGGGGTGCACCGCATCGACCTGGACTATGTCGCTATGCGCTGGGCTTCGCTGGGCTGGCGCGCCTATGATTTTGCTTTGCTGGCGTTCGCCTTTGCCCACGGCGTGAATGGCCTGCGCCAGGTGCTCAACGACTACATCACCAGCGAAAAAACGCGGCGCTGGCTGGCCTGGCTCCTGTTGGCGTTTTGGTTAGTTCTCTCCTTGATCGGGGCGGCTGCCATTGTAGGAGGTGTCCGCGTTCCGTAACGGAGATTTACCAACTCCATCAAAGTTGATCAATATCCCATAAAAGAAGGAAAAGCCTCTCGTTTCCGAGAGGCTTTTCGCGGTGCAAAACCGAGGAGCGGATCCCAACCCAGGTGTGTTGAGGCGGTGATGTCAGCGGCGATGTGGCTGCGATGCTGGCTGAAATGAAGCTAAGGTGTTGGGGTTGGGACCTGCGTTGCCTCGGGTGATGCCGGTGAGGAGGGTGTAGCCAGCGCGGCTGCATCTTCGGCCGTCTTGGGCGCTCCTGCTGCCACCCAGCGTTCAAAGATGGCAATCAATTCGGCCTTGAGCTCTCGGGTAGGCGGCATCGGGCCGCCGGCTTCGAT
Source organism: Chloroflexi bacterium RBG_19FT_COMBO_55_16 (assembly GCA_001795335.1). The sequence goes on along the minus strand of MGOK01000020.1, from coordinate 6,200 downwards.
CTCCTGGCGATGGAGCATCAGGATATTATTGGAATTCAAGTCCCCGGGGATGACATTCGGGGCATGATCGCCCGTAGTCATCGTCTCGTCATAAGAGCGCATCAAATAATTATTGTTCTTCTTGCCCGGGCGGTGACAGGAAACACAATAGCGTTTGATGATTGGTTCTATATGTACATCATAGGAGGGTACTTCATCCGATCCGAGGGCAGGCATGGCACCGGCCTGGGCGGCCTCAGCAGGGAGTTCCACCCGGTCATCCCAGGTGTAGCGCATGAAAGTCACGATGGCATCGATTTCTCCCCGGGAGAGCTCACCGCTATAACCCAGACCGAAGGGCGTCATGCCTAAATCAGGCTGGCCATAATCGATGACATTAAAGAGGGTTTCATCCGTGCGAGTGTACATCTCGTCCTGGCTGTTGATCGGCTTGACGATCACACCTTCCAGCCCTTCAACGCCCTTGATCTCCCCCCCTTCACCATCCGCCCCATGGCACTCAACGCAATGGACTGAGTAAAGATCCTGCCCGAGGACGATCTCATCGCTGAGCGTCGCAGCCAGGGCGGTCTCTTCCTGGGGTGGGGTGGTGGCTACAGCAACAACCGTCAAGACCAGCATGCCGACCACGACCAGGCTCATTACCCCGACAGCTACACGACGTTTTTTCCAATGTCGAAAGGGGCTGCGGTCGTAAAAAGGCAGGAGGAACAGGGCTAAAATGGCGATGCCAGGAATGATGACCGTTCCTACCCATTCCAACTGGCCAGGAAAGTATTTCAGCATCTGAAACAGGAAGAGAAAGTACCACTCGGGCCGGGGCACATAAGTCGCATCGCTCGGGTCGGCAGGGGGTTCATTAGCCACGCCCATGTAGATCGCCAGGCCGACCAGTAGCAGGAAGATCCCAAATGAGACCAGCAGGTCTTTATAGATAATATCTGGGTAGAAATTTACCCCTGCTTCTTTCTCCTGCTTGTATTTATTTAGATACTCCTGTTTCTGCTCTTCGTTCAAGTCAGCCCTTCCATGCTCCTAATCCCCATCCTTGGGAACGCTGGAAATCCCCATCCGAATGACCAAGTATAGATGAATGCCGATCAACAATGCAATGGTGGCTGGGAAAAACCAGATATGCACGGAAAAGAAGCGCGCCAGGGTGACTGCACTCAGATCCGAACCACCGCGCAAAATTCGTTCGATAAAACCGCCAATCAACGGAGCCGTTCCAGCGATCTCCGTTCCGACTGTAGTCGCCCAATAGGCCCGTTGGTTCCAGGGCAGCAAGTAACCGGTGAAACCCATTCCGATCGTCGCCAGCAGCAGAACAACTCCGGTCAGCCAGGTCATCTCGCGCGGGAATTTATACGCCCCCATATAGAAAGTACGCAACATATGGATAAAGACAGACAACACCATCAAGCTGGCTCCCCAGTGGTGAATGCCGCGGATCAACCACCCAAATGCAACGCCATTCATGATGTACTGGATGCTGTCGTACGCATGGTCAGGGGAGGGCACATAATACACCGTCAAGAAGATCCCGGTGATCGTTTGTATTAAAAATAGAAATAGGGTAGCGCTGCCCAAGGTGAACCACCAGTTCACCTTGGGTACCTTCCGGTCGAAAACAATATTGTAAATGCTTGTCAAACCCAGGCGTTCATCGATCCAGTTCAATACTCTATCAGTCACGATTAGCCTTCCACATGATGAACATATAAGACACCTTCTTCGACCTTTGTTTCATACGCATAAAGCGGCGCAGGTGGAGGTCCCGCGGTTACCTTGCCTTCGACATCAAAATGTGCGTCGTGGCACGGGCAAATGTATTCCGAAAGCTCATTCTTCCAGTTCACCCGGCAACTTAAGTGCGTGCACATGTTTGAGAAGACTTTAACATCAGTCGCGTTACTGCGCACAATATAAGCGCCAAAACTATTGGTCGTTTTCTCCCAACCGTTGATCGTGCTGCGAGTATAGCTAAACAGGGTCGGCGTTCCGATGGGATAATTCTCCATGGGACCAGCCGGAATCCAGGCCTCCTTACTCTGCACTTTGGTTGCCGGCGAGAGCAGGTAACTAATCGCCGGAATGCCGATCACAGCTCCCATAATTGTTCCCAGGAAAGCCAATACGATTTTGACAAAGTCACGGCGTTGAACATCGTTCGAGTTGGTCATTCAGTCTCTCCAGACCCCAATCGATAACTTGTTGCCTTATTTTAGAATAAAAAGCCTCAAATTATAAGGATATCTGAAACTAATAATCTGTGATGATTGTCACTTTTCTATTCATGCGTTCGAATGCAATAATAGATACTGAACGGATCAACGTTGAGGAGGTACCTTATGGGCCTTAGCAGAAGAGTTGGTTTCTTTTCAGGTCTTAGATATCACGGTGGTAGCCCCATGTGGGCCTGGATGCTCCATCGCGTCACCGGCCTTGCCATGCTGACTTTCGTTGGCCTGCATGTCATCGCCTCATTCTTTATGCAACAGACAGCGAGTGACCTGGCGACGTCGATCAACACGGTTTACGAATCGTGGATCTTCCAGATCGTGGTCACATTCGTCGTCATATTTCACGGGCTCAATGGTCTGCGCATTGCTGCTCTCGACATCTGGCCCCAATTTCAGGTCTATCAACGCGAAGCTTTATGGCTGCAATTACTGATCTTCGCTCCCGTCTATGGCTTGACTATCTTTATTCTGATCCAGCACGCGCTGACAGGCAGCTAGGCTGGCGGAGGTGTGGATAAATGAGCGCCCGGACTGTTCAACCAGGGTTTAATTTCGAATACCTGATGTGGATATTCACGCGCATCTCAGGCCTGGCTTTGTTCCTGCTGGCCATCATTGGCATGACGAGCGCCTTCGCCTTAGGCGCCCGTACCCAAGTCGATCTGCCCACCTTGATGCGCTGGACTTTCTTCCCCAACCCGAACCACGTGGTCAATAGCAACATCCCAGATGTGACCCTGGGATGGGCGAACGGTTTTTGGCAGATTATGCAAATCCTGATCGTCTTCTTTGGAGCAACGCACGGTTTCAATGGGTTGCGCGTGGTAGTCGAGGATTTTATCGGCCCATCGCTCTGGCGGCCTTTTTTGCGAGGCCTGGTCTTCCTGCTGTGGATCTTTTTTTTGATCGCGGCAATATACGTGATCCTGGCCTCGTAAGAATTTAGGGGGCGTTTGCACAGACATCATGCGAGTACAATCAAATACGACGCCCAATCCCTGGGAGCGGTGCTCTGGACCGGAGACCAGCGGCTGAGTAATCGAGCCAACCGGCTCGGTGTCGACTGGGTGCGCTGAGCCGGTATGGAGTAATCCTGGACAGAGAACGATAACGGTAGATTATAATTGTAGGGCAAGATCACCATCTTGCTCTATTTATTTAGCCAGACCTACCAGAATCAGTTATCACCGAATAGCTGATCCCACGTTGTGTACTTCGCAAAGTAAGGGATATTTAATGAAGTCAGCGGTATTAGCATCATTTAATTTTGTAAGCTAGTCAAACTTCATGGGCTATACAAAATGGCTGTAAAAGGACAAATCAGTGAAATCTCTGTGTAATCCGTGTGCCAATCAAAAAGGAGTTCAAAAAATCGCTTGATGAACACCCATCAATTCGATGTGCTCGTCGTCGGGGCAGGGGGAGCCGGGTTAATGGCTGCACTGTACGCCTCCCGGACTGCGAACACCGCCGTACTCAGCAAACTCTATCCGACTCGTTCCCACACTGGCGCAGCTCAGGGAGGTGTTGGAGCTGCCCTAGGGAACCTGGAAGAAGACCATCCTGAATGGCATACCTACGACACGGTCAAGGGCAGCGATTACCTGGGCGACCAGGATGCCATCGAGTTCATGTGTTCTGAAGCCATCCCGGCCATCTATGAGTTGGAACATATGGGCTTGCCTTTCTCGCGCACCCCTGATGGGCGCATCGCCCAACGCCCTTTTGGCGGCCATACCAACAACATCACTGGAAAACCGGTGCGCCGCGCCTGCTACGCTGCCGACCGCACCGGACACATGATCTTGCAGACTCTTTACCAGCAGTGCATTAAGAATAAAGTCAATTTCTTTGACGAGTTTCAAGTCCTCGATCTGCTGGTCGTGAACGGCGCAGCGACTGGCATCGTCGCTATCCAGCTGGCGACTGGCGAATTTCACATCTTCCACGCCAAGGCGATCATCTTCGCCACCGGCGGTCATGGCCGCATCTGGGAGATCACCTCAAACGCCTACGCCTACTCCGGCGATGGGGTGGCGATCACCTTGCGCCGGGGTATCCCCGCCCAAGACATGGAGTTCTTCCAGTTCCACCCTACCGGTATATATAAGCTGGGGATTTTAATCACCGAGGGGGTGCGCGGCGAAGGCGGCGTGCTGATCAACGAGC
>MGOK01000020.1:0-1673 GCA_001795335.1 Chloroflexi bacterium RBG_19FT_COMBO_55_16 | reverse complement strand
CAACTATCTCTACCTGGACATGCGCCCTGAGACAGTCAACAAATACGCCGCTATCGATGGGCGAAGACGCCCGGATGGCTCTCCTTATATTGCCACCGCAGCAGAACTGCTTGCAAAGCTGCCAGATATTATCGACTTTTGCCGCACCTACCTGGGTGTAGACCCGGTTAACCAACCGATGCCAGTTCAACCCACCGCACACTATGCCATGGGCGGCATCCCTACCAACATGCTTGGCGAAGTAGTGATCGACGAGCACAATACCGTGATGCCTGGGTTGTTCGCCGCGGGAGAGGTGGCCTGTGTCTCAGTGCACGGTGCTAATCGGCTGGGAACGAATTCCTTGCTAGACCTGATCGTATTTGGGAAACACGCCGGCCTGAGGGCTGCAGAATTCGCCAATGGAGCATATCTCATACCCTTACCGAGCGACGCGGCAGATTTCGCCCGTGCCCAGGTCGATGCCCTGCTCCATTCGTCTGGAACAGAACGCCCGGCAATTATCGCTAACGAAATGAAGAAGGTGATGAACGACCACGTCGGTGTCTTTCGCACCGCCGAGGGCATGCAGCAGGCGCTGAGAGCCATTCGCGCCTTGAAAGAACGATTCCGACACGTGCGCGTGGATGACCGCGGTAAAATTTTCAACACCGACCTGCTCAACACCTGGGAACTAGGCAATCTATTAGATCTGGCCGAAGTCACTGCAGCCGCTGCCCATGCCCGCCAGGAGAGCCGCGGGGCTCATGCACGCGAAGATTACCCCAAGCGGGATGACGCCAACTGGATGAAGCATAGCCTGGCCTGGGCGCGCCCGGAGGAAGTTGAGCTGCGCTACAAGCCCGTTGTCTTTACCAAGTTCCAACCCAAAGAACGCGTTTATTAGAAGAGGTGAGCGATCAATGCAGGTTACATTGAGAATCTTTCGCTATAACCCCGAACAGGATAAAAAACCACACTACGCCTCTTATAAAGTCGAGGCAGATCCCACCGATCGCATATTGGATTTACTTGAATACATCAAGGGGAATATCGATGGAACGCTATCTTTCCGGCGCTCCTGCGCGCATGGCATCTGCGGTTCGGACGCCATGCGCATCAACGGTCGCAATTACCTGGCTTGCAAGGTGCTGGTGAAGGAGCTGGGCAAAAAGATCACTGTCGAACCCATGCTCGGGTTAAGGGTGCTCAAAGACATGATCGTGGACATGGAGCCTTTTTTCGAACACTACCGTTCCGTGATGCCTTACTTCGTCAATGACGACCCGCCTCCCAAGCAAGAACGCCTGCAAAGCCCGGAGCAGCGCGAACGCTTCGACGACACCACCAAGTGCATCTTGTGCGCCGCCTGCACCACCTCCTGCCCTTCCTTCTGGGCCAACGAGAAATACGTTGGGCCGGCGGCGATTGTCAACGCCCACCGTTTCATTTACGACAGCCGTGACCGCGCAGCTGCCGACAGGCTGAAGCTGCTCAGCGACCAGTTCGGTGTCTACCGCTGCCACACAATCTTCAACTGCACGGAGGCCTGCCCGCGCGAGATTCAGATCACCAAGGCGATTGGTGAGATCAAAAAATCGATCGCCACAGGCAGCCTGGATTAATTTATTCGACCGATGCTATAATGTATCCGCCGGCCCCAATAGCTCAATGGATAGAGCGAGGCTCTCCTA
>MGOK01000019.1:3294-6708 GCA_001795335.1 Chloroflexi bacterium RBG_19FT_COMBO_55_16 | reverse complement strand
GCGAAGGTATTGACACCAAAGACACCATTGTTTCCCCGGCAGGTATACGGTATGTGGAAGGCGGAGCGGTCAATTATGCCGCGCATGCTGCAGCGCGTCTCGGGGTAAAAACTGCCGTGGTTACCCGCCTGGCCAGGGAGGATAAGCGCGTGTGGATAAGTTCATGGAGGCAGGTATTGATTGCTTTGCCACTTATACCCCTCAATCCACCCTGATGAAAATTGAGTATCCCACGACCGACCCCGATATCCGCAGCTTATCTGTCACCGGAACTGCGGGTTCGATCAGCACAGAGGACGTGCAAGATTTGGACACCAGAGCTGCCGTCATTGGATCGAGCCTGCGGGGGGAAGTTAGTCTGGATGTTATCCGCACCCTCAAAGAAAAGAATGTGTTTATTGCCGTAGATGTGCAGGGTTTTGTGCGCGTTTTGCGCGGGGCTGAACTGAAATACGAGCCCTGGGACGAGATGCAGTCCACTCTGGCATATGTGGATGTCGTCAAGAGCGATGCCGTAGAGGCAGAATTCCTCACAGGCGAGACGGAAATTTTCAAGGCAGCGAAAATCTACGCCGACATGGGGCCGAAAGAAATCGTCCTGACGCATAAAGATGGGCTACTGATTTACGCTAGTGGGAATTACCACGAAATGGGCTTTTATCCTTCCCGGCTGGATGGCCGCAGCGGGCGCGGGGATACTTGCGTGGGCACGTATATGGCCATGCGCCTGTCAAAACCGCCCCGCGAATCGGGCATCTGGGCGGCAGCCGTGACAAGCCTGAAAATGGAAAACCTGGGACCCTTCAACCGCCCGGTCGAAGAAGTGGAAACTTTCATCCAAGCCAACTATAACCATGGATCTATTCTTTGAAAAACAGAACCTGGGGCTCATTGGGAATCTCCGTGGTACCCGCCAGATATAGGGGGGAATTCAGGAAGCTTCCGAGTACAATAACCAACAATAATATTGGTAAGTAAGGAGAGGCACATGTCGCGGGCTCAAGTTACGGTACCCCTGGATATTCCCGATGTGCGAGTGATCCGCGCTGAGATGAACAAGCGTGGCGAACTGATCATCACAATTGAGAGCACCAAGGGAGGGACAACCTGCCGCCGCTGTGGGCGCTGGATCGACAAGTTTCACGGTCATGATGACTGGGTGACGCTCCGCCATCTGCCGGTGTTTGGGCGGCCGACCTATTTGCGCTATCGGCCGAAGCGGTATCAATGCCAGGCATGTGAGGGAGACCCCACGATGACCGAACGATTGGACTGGCAAGACACCAACAGCCCCCACACCTTTGCCTTTGACGACCATTTGTTGTTGCAGTTGGTCGGTTCGACCATTGAAGATGTGCGCATCAAGGAGCGAGTGCGATATGACGCCGTGCTGGGCGTTCTGGAGCGGCGGATCCGCGCTGAGGTGGATTGGTCGGCTTACACCACCCTGGAAGTGCTGGGGTTGGATGAAATTGCCCTGAAGAAAGGGCATCGGGACTTCGTCACGCTCGTGACCGCGCGTTTGGCAGGTGAGCGGGTGGTGATCTTGGGTGTTCTGGCGGACCGGCAGAAGGACACCGTGGTGGCCTTCCTGCGCTCGATCCCAGTGCGCTTGTGCCAGACGATCCATACGGTTTGCTGTGATATGTATGAAGGCTATCGCGAAGCCGTGCGAGAAGAATTGCCCACAGCCCGCATCGTGGTTGACCGCTTTCATGTCGCAGGACATTATCATCAAGCGGCCGATGGACTGCGCAAGCAAGAACTCAGTCGACTGAAGCAGGAGTTGCCGCCAGAGAAATACCAAGGCCTGAAAGGCAGTCTGTGGGCCTTTCGGAAAAAGCCCCAGGACTTGAAGCCTGAAGAGCGCCAAGTGCTGAAGAGGCTGTTCAGGTATGCCCCTCAACTGAAGCAGGCCTACGATCTGCGCGAGCAATTGACTGCCATCTTTGAACAGCAAATCTCGAAAGCGCAGGCGGAGCGGAAGATCCGGCTCTGGATGCGACAGGTCAAGAAAAGCGGGCTGAACTGCTTCGATAATTTCCTGAAGACCTTGGAACATTGGTGGGAAGAGATCATCAACTACTTTGTCGACCGAGCCAGCAGTGGCTTCGTCGAAGGGTTCAACAATAAGATCAAGGTCTTGAAACGGCGCTGCTATGGCATCTTCAATCGGAAGCATCTTTTTCAACGCATTTATCTTGACCTGGAAGGCTATCGCTTGTTCGCTGGGTGACCACCATATGTGGATTAATCACGGCAATTCCCAATGAGCCGAAATTTTTTACGCGCCCTAACTCCATTTTCATTGTATAATGAACGTACATTCTCGCATCATCAGGAGGTAGCTGGTTCGCTAGACGGGGTTGGGGAAGATAGCGCAAGGACTGCTTGAATGCAGTTGACGAGGATGAGGGTTCCTCCCCTCGCAGGGAGGTTAACCGGATCCCTGCAGGTTACCGGCCTGCAGCCCGGGAAAATCGAAAGATCAGCGGAAGCCCTCTGGGCAGCCACGGCCCACCTTCTTTCCCTCCAATCGAAACTCTACAGAGAAGGCCACCCGGGTGACCGGGTGGACAAACCTGTCGAGGGTGGCTATGGACGTGTGGCGTGCTCCCGGTCTGCGTAGAGCGCAGGTCAGGTAGCCACACAAACTCATCCTATAATTGGTTAATGGAGGGAACCCAATGTGTGGAATCGTTGGTTATATTGGTCCACGGGACGCCACCCCGATCATCCTGAACGGGTTGAAACGGTTGGAGTATCGCGGCTATGATTCGGCCGGACTGGCGGTGATCGAGGATGGGCACATTCAAGTGCGCCGCGACGCCGGGAAACTCCAGCGCCTGGTCTCCTTGGTAGAGGAATCCCCGCTTCAAGGCCAGGTCGGCATTGGCCATACCCGCTGGGCCACTCACGGCGAACCCACCGCCCGCAACGCTCACCCGCACACCGGCGCGAACGGCAAGGTCGTGCTGGTGCACAATGGCATCGTCGAGAATTACCAGGAACTGCGCGCCGAACTGGCTGCCGAGGGCGTGCAGTTCAACTCCGATACCGACACCGAAGTCATCGTGCAGCTGGTAGACCGTTACCTGGGCCTCGGGCTGGGGCTGGTGGAAGCCTCCCGCCAGGCGCTTGCCTTGCTGAAGGGAGCTCATGGCATCGTCCTGCTCTCTTCGCAGGAGCCGGATAAGATTGTCGCCGCCCGCATCGGCAACGCCGGCGGCGTGGTGGTGGGCGTCGGCGAGGGGGAGATGTTCGTCGCCTCCGACATGCCCGCCATCCTGGAGCACACTCGCCAGATGGTCTTCCTCGAATCGGGACAGCTTGCCGTGGTCACCCGCGCGGGACTGCAGGTAGAGACCTTGGCGGGCCAGCCGGCTACTTACCAGGTGCACTCCGTCTCCTGGG
>MGOK01000019.1:2771-3283 GCA_001795335.1 Chloroflexi bacterium RBG_19FT_COMBO_55_16 | reverse complement strand
GCCGAAAAGGGCGAATATCGCCATTTCATGCACAAAGAGATCCACGAGCAGGTGCGCTCGTTGACCGACACCATCGCCGGGCGGGTGAACTTCGAAGAAGCCCGCCTGCGCCTGCCTGAGCTGAACCTGACTCCCGAACTTGCTCGCGGCCTGCGCAAGCTCTTCATAACCGCTTGCGGTACCGCCGGCCATGCCGGGATGGTTGGGAAGGTGCTGATTGAGCGCATTGCCCGCATCCCGGTCGATATGGATATCGCCTCCGAATTCCGCTACCGCGAGCCAATCCTGGACGCGGATACCGCCGTCCTGGCGATCAGCCAATCGGGCGAGACTGCGGATACCCTGGCTGCCATGGACCAGGGGCGGCGGGGTGGGGCGCTGCTTTGGGCGATTGTGAATGTGATCGGTTCGCAGGCGATGCGTATAGCCGATGGTTATGTCTCCATGCAGACCGGGCCTGAGATTGGCGTCGCTTCCACCAAGGCCTACACCGCCCCCCTGGTCGACTTGTA
>MGOK01000019.1:2397-2758 GCA_001795335.1 Chloroflexi bacterium RBG_19FT_COMBO_55_16 | reverse complement strand
CTCCTGGCTGACCTGCGCGGCCGCCTTGACCCTCGGGAACGCCAGCGCCTGGTGGGCGACCTGCGCCTGATCCCCGACCTGGTGGGGCGCTGCCTGGATCGGGAAGATGAGGTTATCCAGGTCGCCGAGGTCCTCAAGCACGTCTCCCACTGCCTGTACTTAGGCCGCGGCATCAACATGCCCACCGCCTATGAAGGCGCGCTCAAGCTCAAGGAGATCTCTTACATCCATGCGGAAGGCTACCCAGCCGGGGAGATGAAGCACGGCCCGATCGCCCTGATTGACCGCACCATGCCCGTGGTGGTCATCGCCCCGCGTGATCCCTGGTACGAGAAGATGCTCAGCCAGGTTGAGCAGGCTA
>MGOK01000019.1:317-2308 GCA_001795335.1 Chloroflexi bacterium RBG_19FT_COMBO_55_16 | reverse complement strand
ACCCCCTGGATGCTCTCGCCGGTTACCACCGTCATCCCGTTGCAGCTGCTTGCCTACCATATCGCCGCCCTGCGGGGATTGGACGTGGACCAACCCAGGAACTTAGCGAAGAGCGTAACCGTGGAGTGAGATTATCTGGGCTGTCCTTGCTCCCCGATGAATCCGTGGGTTCTGGATAATATAGTTGGTAACTGTGAAATCTAGTTGGTATGGATTGGCAGCGACGCGCTCGGTGCCATGTTAATAATGTTGCAAAATTAACGGGGTCGGAAATACTGTTCCGACCACAATTTAATTTATTTGAGTCGATTCAAATTTCCTGAGTCCGTTTTTCTAACTTTTCTCGGGTAGTGAAAAAATTAATAACCCTTACCTTCAGAATGAATCGATTGAGGGCTTGGATCTCACAATTCCTTACATAAGAGTTATGGATAACGCCGACCTCGACTCGCATCCTATTCATCTCCATTCATCATCTTTTTGAACATCTCAACCGCCATCGGGTCGAATTGCTTTCCAGCCTGCTCATGGATGTAGGCGAGAGCCTTTTCCTTTGACCATGCTTTGCGATAAGGCCGATCACTCGTCAGAGCATCCCAGACATCCACTACAGCAAACAAGCGCGCAGGTAATGGAATCTGTTCACCTTTCAACCCACGCGGATAACCAGTTCCATCCCATTTCTCATGATGACAATATGGAATATCCAGTGCGTCTTTGAGAAAGCGGATGCTTGAGAGCATTTCGTACGCTAATTCAGGGTGTTTCCGCATTATTGCCCACTCTTGATCCGATAATTCATCCGGTTTCAGGAGAATATGATCGGGTACGCCCATTTTGCCGATGTCATGAAGGAGGCATCCGTGGTGAACGTGGATCAACTCCTGTTCAGGAAGCCCTGATGCTCGCGCTAGCTGAAGGGTCAATTCTGTGACACGCAGCGTATGTCCCTCCGTCTCTTTATCGCGCAAATCCATGGCACGAGACCAGCCTTCAATGGCTTCATCGTAAGCCAGCAGCAGTTCGCTATTTGTGTGTTGCAAATCTGCAAATAGTTGGGAGTTTTCAATAGCGATTGCAGCCTGATCTGCGAGCGTGCCAAAAAAATCTAGCCATTCAATATCCTGTTCGATCAAAGAACGTCGAAATACCTCCAACACGCCAATGACCTTACCCTTTATGATCAACGGCGCCCCATAGTAACTGACAAAACCCTCTTCTTTCAGGAACTCGGTATCAAACAGCTCATCCAGATCAGCTGCCAGATCAAGAACCTTCACCATGCGCCGCTCTAGCGCTGCTCTGCCAGCAAAACTCTCACCCAGTTTAATTCTGGCGGTTTGAACCTTGGTGGTTCTAAAACCGAGCCCGGCAGCGTATTCCAATGTGCTATTCCCTGGATTTATTTTCAGTATTGCGGCGGCGGCGTCGATATCAAGAAGTTTCATTGTTTGGCCTAACAGGATACGTAGACTTAATCTTGTATCGAAAGTCGAGGTTATGGCCTGGTCAATTTCCTTTATGGCACTTATTCGCGCGAGTTGTTGCCTGATCTTTTCCTCTGCCAGTTTGCGTTTGGTAATGCTTTCGTGGGATACCACCACGCGGTTTTTTCCAAGTTCAATAAATTTTGTCAGGCGGACTATGAACCATCGCTGTTCCCAAGGACTATGGCAAGGATACTCAAATAATTGACTCGGTTCAGTCCCACCATTGACAAGCATGGCTTCTATGGCATTGCCAGTAGCCGCGGCTACTTCTGAGTCTTCTCCGACAGGGATCTTGCAAAATTCCAAATAATTTTTTCCTATGCCACCATCGCTGAAAGCCAACCCATTTTCCTGTCCAAAAAGGCGCCAGCTTTCGTTGACCGCGATGATGGTACCCGACTCATCCAGTATCGCAATGTGGGCGGATAATGCATCCAGAGTGTCGTGAAAAAATTGCTTGGAATCTCGAAGCTTCTCCTCCGCTTGTTTGCGTTCGGTAAT
>MGOK01000019.1:218-282 GCA_001795335.1 Chloroflexi bacterium RBG_19FT_COMBO_55_16 | reverse complement strand
GCCTCTGCCCATAGAGTCCGCACCTCTCCGTCCGGCCAGATGACCCGGTATTCCAGCGGCGTCG
>MGOK01000019.1:0-151 GCA_001795335.1 Chloroflexi bacterium RBG_19FT_COMBO_55_16 | reverse complement strand
GTGGGCGATCAACTCTGGTAGGCTGCCGGTGAAAGTATCCTTTTCGATGCCGAAGATGCGGAACATTTCGTCCGACCAATCCAGCCGGTTTTCCGGGATATGCCATACCCAACTACCAACATGCGCTATCTGTTGAGCTTTGCGCAGCGCG
>MGOK01000018.1:14498-14953 GCA_001795335.1 Chloroflexi bacterium RBG_19FT_COMBO_55_16 | reverse complement strand
CTGCAGGCCCCCCTGCGGCGGCTTTTCCTTAAGGGAGCACTTACTGATGATTGCCATCCAACTCTCCAACATAACTCTGGTGCTGGGGGCGCGTCCCATCTTCACAAACCTGACCTGGAGCATACAACACGACCAGAAGATCGGCCTGATCGGCCCGAACGGCGCCGGAAAATCTTCCTTGTTCAAGCTGATGGTGGGGGAATACACCCCTGAAGCTGGGGGCAGCGTCGTCAAATCCAAAGGGTTAAGACTGGGCTACCTGTCCCAAGAGCCCGAGCTGCCGTCGCAGCTGACCGTCTTCGCTGCTGCCCTGGCTGGTAACCCCCGCTGGCAGGCCATACAGACTGAGCTGGAGCAGATCGAAGCCCGCCTGGCCTCCCCCGAAGTGTACAACAACCCCAAGGTGCTCGGCCGCGTCCTGGAAGACCAACAGCAGCGCCTGGATGAGTACCTCG
>MGOK01000018.1:2447-14466 GCA_001795335.1 Chloroflexi bacterium RBG_19FT_COMBO_55_16 | reverse complement strand
AGTGAAATGCTCACCGGGTTGGGATTGGCGGAGCAGGATTTTGATAAGCCGATCGGCCAGTTGAGCGGCGGGCAGAAGAAGCTGGTGGGACTGGCCCGTCTGCTTCTGGCAAAACCCGAGGTGCTGCTGCTAGACGAGCCGGACAACCACCTCGACCTGGCTGGGAAAACCTTCATGGAACGCCTGATCCGCGAGTACCCGGGCGCGGTGGTGATCGTCTCGCATGACCGTTACCTGCTGGATGCGGTGGTGACCCAGATCGTCGAGATCGAGGACGGGCGCCTGACCACATTCAACGGCGACTACTCGATGTATATGATAGACAAAGCAGAACGCCTGACGCGCCGGGAGGAGCTTTACCAGATCCAGCAGCGGGAAATGCGCCGCTTGCAGATGGCGCTCAAGCGCTACGCCCTGTGGGTCGCGGTAAGCGACAAGTTCGCCAGCCGAGTGCACGCAATGGAAGCCCGCTTGGCGCGGGTGGAACAGCTCGAGCGCCCGGTGCTGGAGCGGCGGCGCATGCAGCTGGAGTTAAATGGCTGGCGCGGCTCCAATAAGGTGCTGGAACTGGTCTCCCTGAAAAAATCGTTTGGGAAACAGGCGGTATTAAAAGGGGTGAACGCTTTGATCTGGCACGGAGAGCGCGTGGGGCTGATCGGCGCCAACGGAGCGGGCAAGTCCGTCCTGCTGCGCCTGATCCTGGGCCAGGAGCAGCCCGAGTTGGGGGAAATCTACCTGGGGCCTAGCGTGAAAGTCGGTTATTACGCCCAGGAACACGAAACGCTGGACCTCGACCAGACGTTGATGGACACGGTTCGCCGAGCCAGCCCGATGTCGGAGTCCGGCGCTGTGGCGTTTCTTAATCGCTACCTGTTCCCCTATTCCCGGGTGAACCAGAAGGTGCAGGAGCTGTCTGGTGGCGAGCGCAGCCGCCTGCAGGTGGCCTTGCTGGTGCTTTCGGGAGCCAATTTCCTGCTGCTGGATGAGCCAACCAATAACCTGGACATCGCTTCCGCCGAGGTGCTGGAGAACGCCCTGGTGGACTTTATCGGCACGGTATTGGTCAGCTCCCACGACCGCTATTTTCTCGACCGCCTCGCCAACCGCATCTGGCTGCTGGAGGAGGGCAGCCTGGTCGAGTATCCCGGTGGGTATAGCGATTACCTGCTGGCGGCGAAGCATGAAAATCGAAAAAATCGAATTCATTAAAGTCACCATCGACAAATTGCAGAAGCCGCGCGATAATAGGACAAGGTTTATCCACTCTAATTTGCTTGTTGCGATTCGTTGCCAGGCAAAAACTTTCCGTGCAGGAGGAAACTATGCCAGCCTATATCACTTTGTTCAACTGGACCGAGCAGGGCGTCAAAAATGTCAAGGACACCGCCGAACGGGCATTGGCTGCTCGAGCGGCGTGGGAGGCGGCCGGCGGGCGCTTCATCGGCATCTGGTGGACGTTTGGCCAGTATGATGGGGTCGTCGTTCACGAAGCGCCGGACGATGAGACGGCCAACCGGCTGCTCATGGCCACGGCCTTACAGGGCAATATTCGGACCACGACGCTGCGTGCCTTTGGCGAAGAAGATATCGAGCGCGTCCTCCAGGGGCTGCCTTAAAGGGGTGAGGCCGGCGGAGATTGCCCAGGCGTTAAGTATCCTGGGACAGTTCTTTTCCTGAGTCTGCTGAAGTACCTGGATAGAATAATGGACGGCTGGCAATTGCATGCCAGCCGGTTAAATTGCGCGCGGCGGGTGTAAGAATTAGCCGCGTTGAGGGCTCATGTTATAATCCTTGTGAGAATAAACCAATAACAGGAGGAAAACCATGTCCATCGCTAAAGTCATCGAAGTGATCGCCGAGGGAGATAGCCTCGAGGGAGCCGTTGAGGCTGCCGTACGCGACACAGGGCGGACGGTGCGGGAGATCAAGCAGGTTTACGTGGAGGGCATTCAGGCCCTGGTGGAAGACAACCGGGTGGTCAAATACCGGATCAACGCCAAGGTGACCTTTGTCGTGGAATAAGGCGATTAAGTTGAATTTTTGATCAATCCCGAATAAACTTAAAAGTGCGACGCACTTCCGAAGTGCGTCGCATCCGAAAATGATCTTTCGATCAAATCAGGGAGAGCCGCAAGGCCCTCCCTTTTGTCGTCCGGGGTATAATCCGGATACACATCTCAAGGCGAAAATTGATCCACTCTGATCACCTGATTACCAAGACATACCTGAGACATGAAATCCCCTAAAAACTACCTGATCGATATGGATGGCGTGCTGGTCAGCGGACAGACGCTGATCCCCGGCGCGGAGCAATTCATCGAGCGGCTGAAAGCTAAGGACGCTAAGTTCCTGGTGCTGACCAACAACCCGCTCTATACACCCAAGGACCTGGCCCACAACCTTCAACGCCTGGGGCTGGATGTACCCGCCGAACTGATCTTCACCTCGGCGATGGCGACCGCCAGTTTTTTGGAGAAGCAACGCCCAAACGGGACGGCTTTCGTGATCGGGGAGAGCGGGCTGACCTCGGCGCTGCATGAATCTGGCTACATCATCACCGAACACGACCCGGATTACGTGGTGCTGGGGGAGACCCATGCGTATAGCCTCGAGAGCCTGACCAAGGGCATCCGCCTGATCATGAACGGGGCGCGCTTCGTCGCTACCAACCCCGACCCCTCCGGGCCGACGGCTAACGGAATCGTGCCGGCTTGCGGCGCGGTAGCGGCGCTGATCGAAAAGGTAACCGGGATCGCCCCGTTCTTTGTCGGCAAGCCCAATCCCTTGATGGTGCGCACGGCGCTCAATTATCTGGGGGTGCACTCTGAGGAAACGGTGATCGTCGGCGACCGGATGGACACCGACATCATCGGTGGGGTGCAAAATGGGATGGAGTCGATCCTGGTGCTGACCGGCGTCACCAAGCCAGAGGATATCTCGCGCTATCCTTACATCCCCACGCATGTGTACGACTCGGTGGCGGAGATTCAGATCGATTGAAGACGGGCGACGAAAGACGCTTGATCCACGACGGAATTATTCCGTTCGTTTTGCGAGACCCCGAATTTCAAAGAAATTATGGCGTAAACCACTCCGGCGTGGTGACTGGTTCCAGATGGCCCTCAATGGCTGAGCGCTGAGCTTCCAACCAGGGGGGCAGCCGCAGGCTGCGGCCCAAGTCCTTTGGATCTTCATCTACGGTGAAGCCTGGGCCGAGCGTGGCCAGTTCGACGATGTGACCGTCGGGGTCGCGGGTGTAGATGCTCTTGAAGTAAACCCGGTCCATCACGGGAGAGACGGGTAGGCCAGCCCAGACCAGTTTCTGGCGCCATTCCAGCTGGCTGTCTTCGTCGGCGACGGCCAGGGCGAAGTGGTGGGTCTGCCCGGCGCCTAAGTTGGCGCGGCGTTCCCGGTCGGGATGGCGCTCGAAATAGGTGATCGTGGCGCGAAAGGTTCCACCCAGACCAGGGCGATGTTCATCCACGCTCCAGTACCAGTGAGCTGAGGCCGGGTCGTCAAAGTTCGAGGTGCGCTTCACAAGCCGTAAGCCGAGCAGCTCGCCGAAGTAGGCGTGAGTACGCTGGATATCACTGCCGATAGCAGTAATGTGGTGCATGCCGAAGGAGAGAGCCATACTGGAGGTGATAGACAGCGCCGGATCAGGCCAGGCTTCGGCGGCGATGCGGGCTTCATCGCGGTTGTTGACGATCATCTGGGGTGGGGGAGGGCAATATTGAGAACCAAGTTGTTCGGGGGGTTCGTCTACCGCCCAGCCCGGATCGCGGGTGGCGATCTCCAGGATGGTGCCCTCTGGGTCGCGGAAATAGATCGATTTGAAGTACTTACGGTCGAACGGGCCTTCGACCGGTAGGCCGAGGTCCGCCAGGCGGCGTTTCCACTGCAGCAGGCCGGTGTAGTCGGCAACCTGTAAGGCGAAGTGGTGCGTGCCGCCGATGCCCGGGTAGCCCGGCGCCGCGCCGGGCCACTCGAAGAAGGTGATGGCCGTGCCGGGGCGTCCGATCTCGTCGCCAAAGTAGAGGTGATAGCTGCCAGGGTCATCAAAGTTGACGGTCTTCTTTACCAGGCGCAGGCCAAGGACGCGGGTGTAGAAATCCAGCGTGCGTTGGGCGTTAGAACAGATGAGAGTAATGTGGTGCAGGCCAAGGATGGTCATATTTTTTGGTTAAGCCGGCCTGTGCCGCCGCAAAGAGGGTTGAAGGTACTGATCCAGCGCACGATCGCTTGACCAGGGCGCATTTGGAGCCATGGTCAGGCCAGCTAACGCCAGGAGCACCTGGTCATAGTTAACGCGCCAACCGGCGAAGTCCTGCCAGGCCTGCTCTCGGTCGGGCTTTAGCGGCACCCCCCTTTCACCAAGCTGCTCGCAAGCAGATTCGAACTCGGCGCGTGTCACGCTGATCGCATCGCCGTACTTTGGATTTGGGTCGTAGCTCACGCGGAAGAAATCGGCGATGTGACGCAAGGCCAGGTAGCCTGCCCGAATGCATAGATCTGCCTGCACGTCCGTGGGGATGTCGACCGTCGAGCGCGTGAGCGCGGCGGCGTCCAGCACAGCTCCAGCTGCAGTGACCCAGGAATGGTCTGGTTGGGGCGAGCGGAAAAAGACCAGCGCAGCGAGCGAGGTATGGCTCTCCTCGATGTCGACGAACCAGGCCTCCCAGGTCTTCCACAGCTCGCTAAGGCGCTCGAGGCCGTGCAGACGGTTGAAGCGCAGGAGCATCTCGACTGCCGAAGGTGGGCTGCCAGCACGCACCTCCAGCAAAGCGACGGCTGTTTCCCGCCTTTGGAAGGCGGCGTACATGGTAGGCAGGTAGGCGATCAATAAGGCCACCAGGATCAGGCCGATGGTCGCCTCGGTGTATACCAGGAATAAAAGGGGGATACTGGTGGTGGTTGCAGATCCAAGGGTGAGCAAGGAGGAACCGCTGAGATGAAAAGCCTCATTCCAGGGCGTGACGCCGGATCCCCAGAACATACCTGTGTAACCCAGCTGGACAAGTGACAACCAGACTGGCAGCAAGGCAAGCAGGCTAAGCGGAGCATAAAAGGCCATCACACGATCCCTTTGCGGATAGGACCTGGACCGGCGCAACCGGAGATCGAAGAGACGCCTGACGGCTAGAAACACCAGGCGGGTGAGCCAATCCGGCGCGGCGCGCGGCAGGACGAAGGTCTTGATGGCGGAGAGCAGGGTGAAAGCGACGAGGAGCGCACCGAGCAGGAAGACGAATAATCTCGAAATAATTATTGGAAAAGGCATGTTGAGAGAAACATAAGGAGCGTACTGCTGGTCGGAGTAAATTGTCTATCTCGCGTCAGATTTGTATTATATCAGGCGAATGAATAATATTACCACCGGGCGTGATGCTCTTCAGCGAAGCCATCAGATATTAAGGCGAACAGGCCTCCTGGTGCAGGTACTGCTGGCACTCGAGATCGGTCAGCTCACGTCCGACGCGCAACCTGGCTTCTGTAAGCATCGCCTCGACATCGCCGTAAACTCCCCACAGGCGGGCGGTGCCGTCCCAGCTGGTAGTGATCAACCGCATCCCGTCCGGGCTGAAGCTGCCCGAGTTCACCCAGGTGCGATGGCCTTCCAGGGAGCTGATAAAGGTGCCGTCGCTCTTCCACAGCCAGGCAGTGCCGTCCAGGCTGGTGGTAACGATCATGGAACCATCCGGGCTGAAGTCCGCCGAGCTAAGCTGGGCAGATTGGCCTTTAAAGATCGAAAGAGGCGTCCCGTCGGTGCGCCATAAGCGGGCAGTGCCTTCATAAGAAGCGGTGAGGATGAGGGAGCCATCCGGGCTGAAAACAGCCGAGAGAACGGGTGCCTCATGACCTTCCAGGGTGGTTACGAGCGTACCGTCTTCCCGCCATATCTTGGCGGTGGCGTCGGCGCTGGCGGTCACGATCAGCGTTCCGTCAGGGCTAAATTTTGCCATGTGGACGTAGTCGCTGTGGCCTTCGAGGGCGGTCAAGAAAGTGCCATCGGCGCGCCAGAGGCGGGCTGTGCCATCCCAACTGGCAGTCACGATTCGTGACCCATCTGGGCTGAAGCTGGCCCAGGATACCCAATTCTGGTGGCCCTCGAGAGTTTTGAGCAGGGTTCCATCGGTGCGGAAG
This sequence comes from Chloroflexi bacterium RBG_19FT_COMBO_55_16, assembly GCA_001795335.1. The sequence continues at coordinate 8,322 of MGOK01000018.1, read as the reverse complement.
ATCTGGGCGACATTGTCATAACATCCGATGATCACCCGCCGGCCATCTGGACTGAAATCCACCGAGTAAACCGGTCCAGCCTTGCCTTCCAGAGCATCGATAAATGTACCATCAGCATGCCAGAGGCGAGCCGTGCTATCGGCACTTCCGGTCACGATGGTCTTTCCATCCGGGCTAAACTCAGCGGAGGAGACTGTGGTTGCATGGCCGAGAAGCACCTGATGATAGAGCCGGTCGAATTGCCATAAACGGACGGTGTCATCGTCGCTGGCGGAGACGATGCCTGACCCATCTGGACTGAAAATCCCCCAATTGACGAAATCTAAGTGGCCGAGGAGTGAGGTGATGAAGGTACCATCGGCGGTCCACAAACGGAGGGTGATGTCATGGCTGGCAGTCAAGATTCTTGATCCGTCCGGGCTGAAGACGGCCAGGTTGACTGGACCAGTATGGCCCTCCAGCGTTGCGATGGGTTCGCCATCTGCGCTCCATAAACGCGCTGTGGTATCTGTGCTGGCGGTAAGGATGCGTCCCCCGTCCGGGCTGAAGACAGCCGAGTTGACCGAACGGGTGTGGCCTTCCAAGACAGCCAGAGGTTCACCTTCTGCGCTCCACAGGCGAGCGGTGCCATCCCAACTGGCGCTCACAATGCGGGTGCTGTCCGGGTTGAAGCTGAACGAGATCGGCCAACCTGTATGGCCTTCTAGAGCTGCGATGAAGGTGCCGTCGCTGTGATAGAGCCGCAGCGTATTATCATAGCTGGTGGTCAGGATCTTCTTCCCATCCGGGCTAAAACCGGCTGCAGTGACTTCGTTAGTGTGGCCTTCTAAAGATTTGACGAAGGTGCCATCTGCGCGCCACAATCGAGCGGTATTGTCGGCGCTGGCGGTGACGATCAACTTCCCATCTGGGCTGTAGATGGCTGTGTAGACTGTTTTCGTATGACCTTCGAGCGTCCTGATCAAAGTACCATCAAGTCGCCACAGCCGGACAATGCCATCATCGCTGCAAGTCACGATCTGGGAGCCATCCGGGCTAAAATTAGCAAAGACGATCTTCGCCGGGTCGACCTCGAAGGTGTTGATTAATCTACCCTCAGTATCCCACAGCCGGGCGGTGCCATCTTCGCTTGAGGTAAGGATTTGTTCCCCGTCCGGGCTGAAGAGAGCTAACCAGGCGTCATTGCCGTGGCCGCGCAGGACCCGCTGGTATTTGGCCGTATCCAGGGCATGGTACAAGGCGGTCTGCGCTTCTTGAACGACTATCCCCTCCAGGCTGTTGGCAACTTCGACCGATTCGATCGCCAGCAGTAATCCCAAATCGGTATCGCGCTCTAACACGCCCGTCGAACGCGCCGCAAGTTCGCGAGCGAGGGAGATCTGGCTTTGCAGCTGAGCCTCCGCGCTGGCAGCCTCGGCGGTGGCCTCCTGTTGAATGGCATCAGCTTCGGCAGTGGCGCGGGTGTTAGCCTCAGCGACGACCTGTGTGTTGGCGGCCTGAGCAGTCCCCAGGTTCGCTTCAGCTTGGGAGGCGTTGCGGCTTGATTGGAGGCCAAAATAACCGGAGGTGATCGCCAGGATGCAGGCGATAACAGCCGCCAAAGCCGCCAGGGCTCCGACGCCGGTGATGATGCGATTGCGATTGCGCAACTGGTTCGAGGCCTGTTCGGCCAGTTTGGCCCGGTCCGCCTCGGCCTGGCGGCGGGCCTCCGCCTCCTGGGCCAGCTGACGGGCTGCCTGGAGTTCTCGCTGCCGGGCGGCCTCTTTTTCAGCGGCGAGCCGATCGACGATCATTTTGGAAGTATTGAGAAAGTTGCGCTCCAGAGAACTGATCTGGTCGGGGTGGGCTTCGGCATACTCGAGAGCCTGTGTCAGGCGTGATCCACGGTAGAGCACGGCCGTCTCCTGGCGGAGGGAAGCCCATTCCCGGGCGGCATCGCTCAACTGGCGGTGCAGGCGCAGGCCGGCGCGGTCTTCGTCCAGCCAGCGGCGCAAGGTTGGCCATTCTCGAATTAGCGCCTCATGAGCGACCTCAGCGCTCCCCTCGCCGATGGTGACCAGGCGAGCGTCGGCCAGCACTTGGATGACAGCCTGGGTGGCGGCGTTGGCGGCCGGCTGCTCCCTGGGATCGGGGAACAGATCGGCAAGCAACACCCGGCGGCGGGTGTCCGGGGAGGGGAGGCCCTGGTCAGTCTCCTCCCCTAGTTCGGTCAGGCTCAAGAAGATCTTACGGGCCAGCGGCCGTTGGTCTGAGGTCAACCTTTGAAAGTAGACCGTTTCAGCGGTCTTGGAAATAGCGCCGCGCACTCCGCCGGATTCGGCATAACTTTCCAGGGTCATGGTATGACCGCGGCGGTGCTTCCAAGTCTCGAGTAGGGCATGGGACAAGAGCGGTAAGGCTCCCGGCTCGTCACCGACGTCGCGCACAAATAAATCGACCAGACCACGCTCGAACTCCCAGCGGATACCGTCTGGTCCGCCACGCTGGGCTGGTTCCTGGATGGCGGAGCGCAGTTCGGCTTCGGACATCGGCCCGATATATGCCTGGTGTGTCTCCAGGGCAGCGCGCAGGTCGTCGAATTGGGCGCAGTGGGCATAGAAGTCGGCTCGCAGGGTGATGACCAGCACCAGCGGTCCATCCGCCCCAGCGGCAGTCAGCAAGTTTTTGACAAAGGCCTTGCGCTCCGCCACGCTGCGGCACAAGGTGAAAAGCTCTTCGAATTGATCGACTACCAGGAGCAGGCGATCACCCCCCGTGGCTCTCCGCTGGCTCAGGATTTGGCGAGCGTGCATATCCAGGAATTGGGGATCGGCAGCAAAGTTTTCAGCCAGGTTTGCCGCGCTGGGGGGATTCGTGATCGAGGCCAGGCTGGCGGCCAGGGCCTTCAGCGGGTGAGCGGTAGGGGTGATCAAGTAGACTGGCCAGCGCGGGCTACCAGGCGGCGGCAGGGTGCCATCAATAAGAGGTTCACCTTTTTTGATGGCCGGGATCAGGCCAGCGCGCACCAACGATGATTTCCCGCTGCCCGAGGCGCCGACCACGGCCAGGAATTGCGATTCAACCTGGTCTTCCCCTGCAAGGGGCTGGGAAAGCATTTCCCCTATCCGGGCGACCAGTTTGGCGGTGAGCAGCTCACGACCGAAGAACAGATCGGCGTCGGGCTCATCGAAAAACTGCAGTCCCTTGAACGGCGGCTCGCCGGGCGCGGAGGGTGCGTCGATCGATACGGAAGGCGTGCCTTCAATGACATAGCGCCCGTCTTCCAGCATCCGCAGCACGCGGTCAACTTTGCCTTCGATACGCCCGCTGGTGGCGATCAGCACGTCAAAGCGTGCCAGGACCTCTTGATGTTGCTGGACCAGGCGCGCCAGCATTGTGTCGAATCCCTCGTCAACCTGCTTTTCCAGCTGGCCGGTGGCTGACAGCAGATCGGCCATCCCAATTGCCAGTTGCTCCATGCGAGCCGGATCGGAGCGATCGAGCAATGTGTCCAGGCGGTCTGCGATGTCACTCTGGCCACTCTCGACCCGTCTGACTTCGCTGCGCAGCGTCTCCAGGATCATACGGTTGTATGCTCGCCAGGCCGGGGTGCGCGCCTTGAGCAGCTCCCCCAGGTGCACGAGGGTGCGATCGAGTAAGTTACGGCGCAGGTGAGCTTCGAATTCTGGTAATTCCCTGGTCAGGGAGCTGAAGGCGGCCAGGAAGGGGGAGATGACGTCGTCGAAGAAAGCCGCATTGAGCGTTTCGAAGGTCCCGGTCTCCAGGTAGCGCTGAACGCCAGCAGCTGGCTGGTCGCGCGGTGGGTCCAGGGGGAGCAACTTGCCCTCGACCACGGCGTGCTCCATCTTATGCAGGCAGTCGCAAACCTGTTCAGCCAATGGGTTTCCCTCCCGCCAAAGCAGGTCGCCATGCGGAGTAGTCGAATAAACAACACCGGAAGGCACGTCGCGTTTCTTGGGCGCCCAGTGGGCTGGAAAACACGGTGCCCCGCCCAGGTCGTAGAGCGCTTGCGTAAAGGCGTCGCGGAAGGCCGCCTGCAAGTCATGATTGATGCGCTGCTTTTCTTTTGAAGTTAGACGCTCGGCCAGGGCTGTGCCGGACAGCTCGATAGCTTTGGTAGAGAGTCGGCCGATCAAGTCTCCAATTAAGCCCGAAGTCCCTGGCAGGATGGTCGCCAGCAGCCCACCGGCCAACTGACCAACCAGTGCTCCGCCCGGCCCGGCCAGGGCAAAACCGGTTGCGCTGCTAAGTGTTCTCATCCAGCCGCTTAAGTTGGTCGCCATGTTTTATCCCTCCGAGGTTTGCATGTGAGGCATGGGATTTACCAGTCCAGATAGGCGGGTCGAGAACCTGGCTTAAGTTCCTTGTTGTTGAGTTTATCCGGAATCTTACTGCAAGTCAATTTACTCCCACCATGTGCTGTCATTATGTGCTGCCTCGCGCAGAGCACGAAACAAGCGGGCAAAGTCGTCCAGCTGGTAATGGGCGTTCAGGCCGCTTGGGTTGGGGAGCACCCAGATGGCAGTAGCCTCGCCGATCCGCTCGGGCTGCTGGCTAAGGGCCGCCTTAGGCCGGTTGAACGCATCCCGGTAGGCCGCGATACCCAGCACGGCCATGAACCTCGGCTGGTAGCGGCGCGCTTTCTCTTCCAGGCGCTTTCCCCCCTCGATTAATTCCTCAATCGACACCTCCGCTGCACCAGCCGTTGCCCGATTGACGATGTTGGTGATGCCGTAGCCATGCTTTAATAGTTCACGCTCATCGAACGGCGAAAGCAGGCGTGTAGTGAAGCCAGCCGCGTACAGCGCGGGCCAGAAGCGGTTGCCCGGGCGGGCAAAGTGGTGGCCGACTGCCGCTGTGTAGAGGCCAGGGTTGATGCCGACAAACAGCACCTTCAGCCCGGGGGCGATCACATCCGGTACACTCTTCCCGGCTGCGGCACGGATTTCTTCTTTTGAAGGTTTATAGGGATGCATGGAGGTTCCACTCAGCGCGGACGTTTTTGGATTTTACCATAGCTGTCTTTTTGGGAAGATTAAGGCGGAAGGATGAAGAGGGAGGGACCAGAGGCACCAGAAGTACCAGAAGTACCAGAGGAGAAGAATATCCCTTTAAAAATCCCCCCTGGATTGTATCGAAACTCCAGGGATCTCGGTTGACACGTTACTTGGCATTTGCTACAATGTAGAAAATAGAACATTTGTTCTATTGTTGGGTGTTTGCAGTAATCAGTAATCGACAATCAATTATCAGAAGTGGGTCAAAAGCAATGACCACCCACCAGCGACCTTCCCCCTATCTGAGGGCGATTCTGTCTCATCTCCTGGACCACGCCGAAGATAACCCTGGCCAGACCGTCAGCACCCGCCTGACGAATAATCTTAAGATCGACCTGCTCGTGCGAGCAGGGTGGGTCCAGCTGCAGATCAGCCGCTCGAGCGCCTGGCCCTCTGAAGCTGATTGGCGCATGGTGCTGCGCCACTGGCCTTATCGCGTAGAGGCGAGGCCAGAGCCTTTAGAAAGCCAGGGACGCAGGTTCCTGACTGCCAGGCTGCCGCTTTATTGAACTTTCTTGCACAAACATATGCGATAATTAGAAGATAATCCTATTTAAGAGGGAGACCTTACCATGAGCTTCAATTATCAGCTTGCCAGTTTTATCCCCTTTCGCGATTTGAAAGAATGTGAGCGCGTGCGCCAAATCAAGAAAGTGGACATTACTAAGCACGCGCAGCGCGACTTCAAGATCCGCGTGATCGAGGCCCCGGGCGAATTTTACGCGGCTTTTGCCACGGACATAGTCTCGCGAATCAAGCAGGCGCTGGACGAAGGGTGCAGTTTCGTCGGCATCTTCCCGGTCGGGCCGATGCCGCAG
>MGOK01000018.1:1971-2436 GCA_001795335.1 Chloroflexi bacterium RBG_19FT_COMBO_55_16 | reverse complement strand
TGATCAACCGTCTACGCCTTCCCATGCACCATGTGCATTCCTTCAACATGGATGAGTACGCCGATCAGGACGGCAATACTGCCCCAGCAGACTGGGCTGGTTCTTTCCAGAAAGCCATGCTGGAACAATTCTTCCTGAAGATCGACCCGGAGCTGCGCCCGCCGCTAAGCCAGGTGCACTTCCCCAGTAAGGCCAACATCGCCGATTATGGGAAGATGGTCGCCGACACGGGCGGGGCGGACGTGTGTTACGGCGGGATCGGCTGGTGCGGTCACATCGCCTTCTGGGAGGCCGACCTGGGTCTTGAATTCGGCGACGACCTGGAAGCATATAAACAAGCCGGCCCGCGCATCGTCGAGCTGACCCCGATGACGATCATGCAGAACGCCTTGCACTCGTTCGGCGGCGACTGGTCTTGGGTGCCGCCCAAAGCGGCGACGATCGGACCGGAGCAAATCGTCGGAG
>MGOK01000018.1:1823-1957 GCA_001795335.1 Chloroflexi bacterium RBG_19FT_COMBO_55_16 | reverse complement strand
TTCTGGCTGGATGGTTCCCTGGGCGGTGGGGTGAGCTGGCAGCGCTTTATCGCCCGGCTGTGTGCCCACGGGCGAGTGAACACGCTGGTGCCAGGTTCCCTGTTGCAAACCGCGCCTGGAACGTACACGATCTC
>MGOK01000018.1:0-1773 GCA_001795335.1 Chloroflexi bacterium RBG_19FT_COMBO_55_16 | reverse complement strand
TGAATCAGTCGGCGGGATGTTGAGCGATCGTCTGATCGAAAACAGGCAACGGTTGGCCGGTGGCTATGGCATATAAAACATCCTGATCCAGATCCGCCTCGTTCAGCCAGCAGATCGTGCCAAGGACTGGGTTGACCTGCACCATAATTCCTTGGCTGACTGCCGGCCTACCTGAAACTCCGGAAGTCTTCTCCTTACTTGCTCTTTACTTGTTCGATAATTTCCAGGATGACATCTCCAATGAGTTGATACTCTTGTCCGAGGATCTTTCTTTGCACGGCCTCTTCAGCGAAGATGTGTTCACCATTCGTAGAAAGTCCAGCATACTCTTCGTGCAAATCCCACCAGACCTGTTTTTCAACTTTGGCAGGGTCAAGACGGCAAACATCTATTTGATATTCAGCTGTGATGACTACAAGCGGCAGTTCTCCTAGGGAGGTTATGGAGTATACCTGCCCCGCGCTATCAAGGCGGTCAAATACTTCCCGTCCGGAGTCATATTCTCCCCATGACCATAATGTTTCCATTAACCCCATGTGTTTTTCTCGGCATTCCCTAAAGCCATATGGTTCGTTCGCAGATTCCGGAGGCAGGCTTTCCAAGACCCGTTTTGAATAATCCGGTGAGGCTGGTTCAACCAGAACAACCCCGACAACATCGTCCGGGTATTGATGGGTATATACCAGTACATTCACCCCACCTAGAGAGTGTCCCGCCAGGATGTAGGGCCCAGGGATACCCGCCTGGGTTAACAACGCGTGCAGGTCATTTGCCATGTCCAGGCTGGTGCGTGGGGTGGGGGCGGGATCGCTCTCGCCTAATCCAGCCCGGTCATAGGCGCAGATGCGGGTGTGGGGGGCTACCTTTCGCATCACTGATAACCAATCCAAATGATCTCTTGCAAAGCCTGAGTCAACCACGACTATTGGACTTCCCTCGCCAAGACAGGTGTAGTACAGGCCGCGCCCGCCGATGTCGACTTTCCCTTCCAGGATTTCCGGGGTTGGCGTGACAATCGGTAGTGCGAGAGTCGGTGTCGGGATATCCGTGGGCGGCAGAGGCGTCACGCTGGGTGGGATGGGGGTCGGCGAGGCTTGCGGGGTTGCGCAGGCGCTCAGGAAGAGAACGGTGAGGATCAAGTAGAAGAGAATTTTATAGATAAAGTGACGGTTCATGGGAAGCTCCTTCTGTGATCCATGAAGGTGGCGAAGAGACTGCGGGTTTTCATGATAGATCCCCGATTCTATCGATTGGTGAAACTAACAAATGACCGGTCGATCCAGGCTGGTTGCCTGGATACCGTGGTTAGGTTACTTTTCTTTCTATCACCTCCCATGCTCATTGAACTGTTTATTCTCAGGAAAACAAATACCGCCCAACCACAGACCTAGGTGGGCGGCGATGAAAGGCGATGCCCAGGAGAGGGCGGCGCTTTAACGCTTGATTACCGAATCCCTGATATATTTATAGCACATTTAAGGGGGGGGGGTCAAGTGGGAATTTTCACGAAATGAGACATGTGTGGCTTCTGGATTGTCACTCGACCACCAACACCGCTGCCCCCTGTAGCTGGCTCCGGCGCAGGCTGTCCAGGGCCTGGTTGGCCTGTTCCAACGGAAAAGCCTGTACCTCGGTTTTGACCGGCACCTGGGGGGCGAGCGCCAGGAACTCTTCGCCATCCTGGCGGGTCAGGTTGGCCACCGAGCGGATCACGCGTTCTTCCCACAGCAGGTTGTAGGCGAAAGAGGGGATATCGCTCATGTGGATGCCACC
>MGOK01000017.1:7845-7987 GCA_001795335.1 Chloroflexi bacterium RBG_19FT_COMBO_55_16 | reverse complement strand
GTAGAAGGGAGCATCGCGGGGTGGATTGTCACGCATCGCCAACCGATTATTATCGATGAAGCGCAAAAAGACCCACGGCATTTTGGCAATATCGCCAAGATTACCCATGTCACCACCACCTCCTTGCTAGGCGTCCCCTTGA
>MGOK01000017.1:0-7661 GCA_001795335.1 Chloroflexi bacterium RBG_19FT_COMBO_55_16 | reverse complement strand
ACCGCAACGCATCTTCTGCTTCGCAAAGATGTCTCGCAGGAACAGCGTGGAAAAGTCGTCCAGATCATCCAAACCGAGACCTCGCGCCTGATCGAGATGACTACTGCTTTTCTGGACTTGGCGCGGCTTGAATCCGGGCGAATCCAATTCCAGGCTAAGGTCTTCGACGCGCGTGGCTTATTAGAGGAATGCGCCAGCCTGATGCAAAGCAAGGCCAGCGAGAACGACCTGGTTCTTCAAGTCGATCTCCCGGAGGAGCTGCCCTCGTTGAAAGCGGATCGAGACAAAATCAAGCAGGTGATTATTAATCTGCTGAGCAATGCCATTAAATACAACCGTCCCACGGGGAGGATCACTTTAAGCGCTGAAGCCAGGCCGGATGAACTGATCATCGCTGTCAGCGACACCGGGTCCGGTATCCGACCTTTGGACCTTTCCCACCTGTTCGAAAAATTCTATCGGGCGCGCTCGGCTGAACGCATCACTCAAGGCACCGGTTTAGGGTTAGCCATCAGCAAACGCATCGTCGAAGCCCACAGCGGGCAGATCGAGGTGCAGAGCCAAGTAGGTGAGGGGACTACCTTCCGCGTACACCTGCCGCTGAAAGGCGACTAGCGCGCCCCTTTGCGTCCGAACTGCCTTTCAAGCAAATCAACCGATAAATGGATCATGGTGGGCCTGCCATGCGGACAGGTGCGCGGCGACTGGCATGTTTCCAGGTCATTTAACAAAGCGCGCTGTTCTTCGGTCGAAAGGATTTGACCGGCCTTGATGGCAGCGCGCTTGCAGACGCGGGCGATTATTTTAGCCTCGAGCTCCGTCTGCAAGGGGGTCTCGTCTTCTTCAAAGTCTTCCACCAGAACACGCAGCGCCGCAGCCGGATCGCTCCCAGCCAGGAGAGCCGGGATGGCGCGCATCAGAAAGGTATTAGTCCCAAATATCTCCACCTGGAATCCCAGGCGGTCCAGCAGGCGAATCTGATCCGCCAGCAACCTGGCCCCCGCCGGGGGGAATTCAACCGTCACCGGCTCTAACAATGCCTGGGCGGGGATCGGTCCACCCCGTTGTGCCATGAAGCGTTCGAACAGCACGCGCTCGTGGGCCGCGTGCTGGTCGACCAGATACAGACCGTCGGGGCCTTCTGCCACCACATAGGCTAAGGCCACTTGCCCAACCAGGCGTAAGAGCGGCACCCGCGGCGAAGCCAGAGGAGACTGGATTGCAGGTTGAAGCGCCAGCGGAGAGTCGCCCTCCTGAAACTCGGGCTTTAAACCCGCCTGGCGGTTCAGATCGCCAGCTATTTCCCAGGCAGATCCTCCAAACCGGGTGGGGGCGGCAACCGGTTGTGACGAAAGAGTGTCAAAACCCGGCACTGGGGTATGCGCCATCAACGCCCGGCGGACCGCCCGCTGGATGCCACTAAACATTCGATCCCGGTCGCGGAATCGCACCTCCGCTTTAGCGGGGTGAACATTCACATCCACCATCTCAGGCGGAAGTTCCAAGAAAAGGATCGCTTGCGGGTAGCGACCCACCATCAGCATCGTATGGTAAGCCTGCACCAGGGCAGTCGTCAGGGCTACATCCTGAATCCAGCGGCCGTTCACAAAGAAGGTGATCTCACGGCGGTTCGATCGGGTGATGGCGAGGGGGCTGATATAGCCGCTAATGTGTATTTCGTCAAACTCTGCCAGGACATCCAACATTTGCCTGGCCACCTCCACGCCGTACAACGCGGCAAGCACTTCGCGGCGGTCACCGTTGCCACTAGTCTGCAACGACAGGTGGCTCTCCTGGCGAAAATGGATCCGCACCTGAGGGTAAGCCAGGGCGTAGCGTGTCACCAATTCGTCGATCTGGCGGCGCTCGGTTACATCGGCCTTGAGGAACTTCAAGCGTGCCGGCACGTTGTAAAACAGGTCTTCAACCCTGACGAGCGTGCCGGTCGGCGCTCCGATTGGCTGAAGGGTCCCAATCTGACCCCCCTCCACCTGCAGACGCGCCCCTTGTGAAGCCGCCGCAGGGCGGGAGGTGATCGTCAAGCGCGCCACCGAGCCGATCGAGGCCAGGGCTTCGCCCCGAAAACCCAGGCTGCTGATGCGGAAAAGGTCGCTGGCCGTGGTCAATTTACTGGTGGCGTGGCGGGAGACAGCTAAGGGCATTTCGTTTTCTGGGATGCCAGCGCCATCATCAGATACTTCGATCAATCGCCGACCAGCACCTTCGACGAGGATCGAAATATGCCCGGCCCCAGCATCCAGCGCGTTCTCAAGTAATTCCTTAACCACCGAGGCCGGGCGTTCAACCACTTCGCCGGCTGCAATTTGAGAAGCGACTTCGGGGGGGAGGATACGGATAGGCACGCAGGCATTATATCAAAGGGATATGGCAAAAGTGATTGGGGATTATAATTACGTCATGCCGTACACGACCCTGTTCTTCGATCTCGATGACACCCTTTACCCCAACACGAACCGCCTGTGGAGCGCCATCCGCGAGCGTATGGGGATCTACATGCGCGAGCGTTTGGACCTCCCTCCGGACGACATCCCTGACCTGCGCCGAACGTATTTCGAGACCTACGGCACTACGCTGCGCGGGTTGCAAATCCACCACCGGGTCGATGCCAACGATTACCTGGCTTACGTACACGACCTGCCATTGGAAGAATTCTTGCATCCCGACCCTCAGGTGCGAGCCCTGCTGCTCAGCCTACCGCATAGGAAATGGATCTTCACTAACGCCGACTCCGATCACGCCGGGCGCGTCCTGGCGACCTTAGGGCTGGCAGATTGTTTCACCGGCATCGTGGACGTACGTGCCCTGGGTTATCTCTGCAAGCCGGATGTCAAGGCTTATTTTCGAGCGCTAACCCTGGCCGGTGAAAACGATCCTGATAATTGTGTTCTGTTGGACGACGCGCCGCGCAACCTGGAACCAGCGCGCAGCCTGGGTTTCACCACCGTCCTGGTCGGATCCCAGGAACCTCACCCGTCAGCTGATTATTCGATCCCCAGCCTGAAAGACCTACCCCAGGTGATGCCGCAACTATATGAACACAGATAATGTCACCCTGGTCGTGTGCTTGACCCTTTTCATAGTAGTCGGGATCAACGCCGCCCTGTATGTTGCCCTCCGCCGTGGGAAGGAAGCCAGCCTGGTCGAATTGACACGGCGGGCTGTCCACCGCCTGCGCGATCCCTGGAAGGATGAAGACGAAGCCTTGCAAGAACTCTCAAAGCTCGTCTCCAAATTCAAGCAAGAAATCCAAGAAAAGCCGGGGGAAGATACAAGTGGTGATCGTCAGGACCAGCAGATCGGTTGAATCTAATTGATGAATAAACTGATCTCCCTTGCCGAAGCCGTCCAGCTGGTGCCTTCCGGATGCACTCTCGCCTTGGGCGGCGTTACCCTCTACCGCCGTCCGATGGCATTCGGACATGCCTTGCTACATCGCCACCGCCAGACAGGTGAACCCAAAGACCTGACTCTGCTGGCTTTCACCGCCGGATTGGAAAGCGATCTACTGGTCGGAGCGCGCCTGGTATCCCAGGTGCGCACCTGTTATTTCGGGCTGGAAATTTTCGGCCTGGCTCCTATGTTCACCTATCTGGCCAACCGGGGGGAGATCGAAATTGTCGAGGAGACAGAAGCCAGTCTGGCTCTGGGATTACGCGCCGGGATCGCCGGGATCGGTTTCATGCCCGGTCGGGCATGGCTCGGCACCGACCTGCCGAATTTGCGCCCTGACGTCCGGACAGTTGCTGATCCCTATAGCGGAGAATCCCTGATGGCTTTCCCAGCCATCAAACCGGATGTGGCCGTCATCCACGCCTTGCGCGCTGACCCGGAGGGCAATGCCCAGATCGGTAAAAACAAAGGCATTGACGAAGAATTGTCGCTGGCTGCAGAGACCGTGATTGTTACCGCAGAAGAGATCGTGCCGGAGCTCGATCAAGCCGATCTGGTCGCCCCCTTTATTCAGGCGGTCGTCCACGCCAAGCATGGAGCCGCGCCATCCTCCTGCCATCCCCTGTATCCAATCGATGGTGAGGCTTTGTTGGCTTACGTCGAACAGGTCAGCGATCCGGAATCGTTTGAGGCTTATGTATCCCTTCAACTCGGAGTCTGATATTCCGTTTGTCTTGATCTTATATTCTTCTAATCAAATTATGGTAACCTAACTAAATATCTGAGGGATATCAGGAGAAACCATGAAATCGAGAGTCTTACTATATATAGGCCTTGCCATCCTGGTGGGAATTGTGCTGGTAGTGACTTTTTCCGTCGGTCTCGTCGTCGGACGTTCATTTATCCCCAACAACCCGCCGCTGGCTGAAACGCTGTCTTTATTGGTACCGGAGATAACACCCAACAGCGCAACCCCCTCCACAGATTCCACCACCCCGGCCGATCTGGAAACCCTTTTCAAACCCTTCTGGCAAACCTGGGAGATCATCCACGATCAATACGTCGACCAACCGGTGGACGATGAAGCCATGATGCGCGGCGCCATCCAGGGGATGCTGGATTCTCTGGGTGATCAACACACCTCCTACATGGACCCGGACCAATTCAGCCAGGCAAATATCCCTCTGGAGGGCGAGTATGAAGGCATCGGCGCCTGGGTAGACCCCACCGGTAAATACCTGACAATTGTCAGCCCGATGCCTGATTCCCCTGCCGAGAATGCTGGCCTGAAACCGGGCGACCAGATCGTCGCCATCAACGGTGAAGATATGACCGGCATCGATGGCAATCTGGTCATCCGCCGGGTACTGGGCCCCGCAGGCACCAGCGTCTCCCTGACCATCATGCGGGAGGGGGAACCAGAACCTTTTGATATAACACTCGAGCGCGCCCATATCGTCGTTCCTAGCGTCGAAACCAAGATGCTTGATGGGGACATTGCCTATGTGCAGCTGTTTACCTTTGGCGAAAATTCTAACGAAGAGTTGAGACGATCGCTCAAAGAAATATTGGCAGAAAAGCCGGTTGGGTTGATCCTGGATCTGCGCAATAACCCCGGCGGCGCGTTGAAAACGGCGATCGAAGTCGCTTCCGAATTCGTCGGCAATGGAGTGATTATGTACGAAGAATACGGCGATGGCAGGCGGGACACTTACGAGGCTATAAAAGGCGGCCTGGCGACGGAGATCCCCCTGGTTGTTCTAATTAATGACGGGTCGGCGTCAGCTTCGGAGATCGTCGCCGGGGCAGTTCAAGACTCCGGACGCGGTCAGCTGGTAGGGACAACCTCGTTTGGGAAAGGATCGGTTCAGAACTGGATCCCGCTCGCCAATGAGGAAGGCGCCGTGCGTGTCACCATTGCCCGCTGGATGACCCCCGACGGTCGCACGATCCACGAGATCGGCCTGGAACCTGACGTAGTCGTCGAGTTGACCGAGGAAGACATCACTGCCGGGCGCGACCCACAATTAGACAAAGCGATCCAGCTGCTTAAACAACCGAACTAAAGTAATATTGGAGGAAGATATGTTATTCTATAACCCCACTTATTTCCTTTACATGCTTCCCGCGCTGATCCTGATGATGGCGGCGCAGTGGTATGTCAGTTCAGCCTATCGAAAGTGGAGTCAGGTACCGAATCGCAGTCGTTTGAGCGGCGCAGAGGCCGCCCAAAGATTGATCCGCAACGGAGGTTTATACGAGGTCGAGATCGAAGGCGTGTCCGGAAACCTGAGCGACCATTACGATCCCCGCAAAAAAGTCTTACGCTTATCCCAGGGAGTACACCAGGGGCGCTCGGTGGCTGCCGTGGCGATCGCCGCGCACGAATTGGGTCACGCTATGCAAGACCAGGAGGGATATGCCCCCTTACGCCTGCGCTCGGCCTTGGTACCGGCAGTCAACATTGGTTCAACCCTGGGTTGGATATTAATCATCCTGGGCCTGGTGCTGCGCTTGACAGGACTGGCCTGGCTGGGTGTCTTGGTTTTCGCTGCCGGCGCCGTGTTTGCCCTCGCTACATTGCCTGTCGAGCTGAATGCCTCAGCGCGGGCCAAACAGATGCTGCTACAGACCGGGATCGTAGTCGGCGAGGATGAGCAGCGCGGGGTTAATAATGTCTTAAATGCGGCTGCGATGACTTACGTCGCTGGCCTGGTGACGGCAGTCCTGCAGCTGTTATATTACACCAGCCTGGTAGGAGGCATGGGCGGCCGTCGTAGGTAACAGGATAGAATCAGCCAGTAAGTATCCTTATACTCATGCGTAAATCTCTGCTCGTGTTGCTGTTTCTCCTCGGTGTTGGTTACGTTATCTGGAATCTGGCCGAGGTTGAGGCGATCGGGGATTCTTTCCAGCGTGGAAATTGGCGCTATCTCACCTTTGCGCTGGTGCTGGAAGTCATTTGGCTGATTAACGTCGCCGGCTCTTATTGGGGGATTTATCGTGCCATTGGGCTTGACGAGAAAATCGATACGTTACTCCTGGCTTCTTCAGGAGCCTATTTTGTTAACGTCCTCGCTCCTTCGGCAGGAGCAAGCGGGTTGGCAGTTTTCATCTCGACAGCTCGCCGGCGTGGCTATTCGACTGCCCGCACAACCGTGGCAGGCGTCCTGTACCTGTTTTTTGACTATGCAGGTTTTCTTTGTGTACTAGCCCTGGGCTTGATCGTCATGTTCCGGCGAAATACCCTGAGCGCGACTGAAATTGCCGCCTCGGCCGTCTTGGTGCTGATTGCCATATTTTTTTCGGGGTTACTTTACCTGGGGATGCGCTCAGCTAACGCCTTGGGAGCCACCCTGGCCTGGATAGCGCACCAGATCAACCGGGCGCTAAGGCCCTTCATCCACCGCCAGTATCTCTCTGAAGCACGGGCTCACGAATTTGCCCAAGAAGCTGCCAGGGGGCTGAGCGAAGTCCGTCGCAAGCCAAAAGAACTGATTCTGCCAATAGTTTTGACGCTCACCAATAAAGCCCTGCTGATTTCCATTTTGCTTTTAATATTCATATCTTTCAGTGTCCCCTTATCGATCGGCACCTTGATCGCCAGCTTCAGTATTGGCTACCTCTTCTTGATCGTCTCCCCAACCCCGGCTGGGATCGGTGTGGTGGAAGGGGCATTAACCCTGGCATTAAGCTCCATGTACATCCCCTTAGGGACGGCGGCGCTCATTGCCCTGGCTTATCGCGGCATTACATTCTGGTTTCCTTTGGCCTTAGGTGGATTGTCGTTGAGGTTTTTAGATTACCGCTGGGGTCTGGAAGTTCGTTCAAATTGATCGAATTCTGTTTGACCAATCTATACCCATCGATTATAATCGAGTTTCGTCTGTAATCAATTATCCCATCTTCACAGAAGGCGGGTTAAAAATCTATCGTTAGGAAAGAGAAATGCCGAAAAGAACGTATCAACCAAAAATCCGGCGTCGGCTGCGCGTGCACGGCTTTCGGCTGCGCATGTCCACTGCCGATGGCCGCAAGGTGCTGAAGAATCGCCGCCTAAAGGGTCGCTATCGCCTGACTGTTCTAAAAAACAACCACGTCAAGAAGACCAATTGGAAAAGCTAAACGCAAGGTCGACCCGAAGGCTATTAGTTGAAGCGCAGGTTTCGCCTGACCGGATCAACCGATTTCAAGCGGGTGCGGCGAATGGGAAAGTCTTATGCCCACCCGCTTATCGTGCTGATTGCACT
>MGOK01000016.1:12981-13260 GCA_001795335.1 Chloroflexi bacterium RBG_19FT_COMBO_55_16 | reverse complement strand
TCCCCACCCGCCCGGTTTTCTACGACGTCGACTTGGACATGAAGACCGGTCGGGTATTAGCGTTATTCTAGGTTTTTCTGTGAGGACAGCAGTTGGAGTTGGGATAGTAATTCAACTACTGTCCCAACTGCTAAGGCCAACTTCCCGAATGCCCCGAGCATTCGGGAAGTTGCAGTTGGTAGTCGGTAAAAAGGAGGATTAATTCCGTGGAATATCGAGCGTTAGGACGCACAGGCTGGCAGGTCTCAGCGATCAGCTTCGGCGCCTGGGCGATCGGGG
>MGOK01000016.1:12519-12958 GCA_001795335.1 Chloroflexi bacterium RBG_19FT_COMBO_55_16 | reverse complement strand
CGGGCTGTCGACCTGGGAGTCAACTTTATTGACACTGCCGATGTTTACGGCGATGGACACAGCGAACGCTTGTTGGCGCAACTGCGCCGGGAACGCCGTGAGCCGATCATTATCGCTACCAAGGCCGGACGCCGATTGGATCCGCATATAACCAGCGGGTACAACCCCCAAAACCTGACTGCCTTTGTCGAGCGCAGCCTGAAGAATCTCGATACCGAAGCGTTGGACTTGCTGCAATTGCATTGCCCACCCACGGAAGTGTATTACATGCCGGAAGTGTTTGCGGTGTTGGACGATCTGGTGGAGCAGGGGAAACTCCGTTATTATGGGGTGAGCGTCGAAAAGGTTGAAGAGGCGCTGAAAGCCATCGAATATCCCCAGGTGCAGTCCGTGCAGATCATCTTCAATATCTTCCGCCAGCGCCCGGCTGACCTGTTCT
>MGOK01000016.1:10876-12468 GCA_001795335.1 Chloroflexi bacterium RBG_19FT_COMBO_55_16 | reverse complement strand
CCAGCGGGCTGCTCACCGGAAAAATGAACCGCGCTACATCCTTCGCAGAGGACGATCACCGTAGATTCAATCGTTATGGCGAATCCTTCGACCGCGGGGAAACATTCTCAGGAGTGGATTACGAGACCGGGTTATTGGCGGTGGAGGAGCTGCGCCCGCTCGTTCCCGTGGGCGCAAGCATGGCGCAGCTTGCACTGCGCTGGATACTGGAATTCCCTGCGGTGACCTGCGCCATCCCTGGTGCCAAACGGCAGGCTCAAGTTGACGACAACCTCGCCGCTGCCGATCTGCCACCCCTGTCGCCGGAGACAATGGCGAAAGTCGGCGAGATTTACAATCGCTTAATCCGTGAGCAAGTTCATCACTACTGGTGATGATAACTCAACTTCCCGAATGCTTAGAGCGTTTGGGAAGTTAGCATGGGTGGATAATCACCATTGCCAGCTTGCCGGCGTACGCTTCCAGTTGGGAGCGATCCGGTCGGGCTGGTAAACCCTCTGACTCGAGAATCTTGCCTACCATCGTTGGATGCCGGCGGAGGCGCAGCTCCAAGAAGTCGGCTATCCGCATAGGATCGGTTATTGGTTCGGCGTTCCCCCGGAAGCGCCGCGACTTGACCTGCACTTCGACTTCTGGATGGGCGAGCAGGTTGCAGAACCAGTCTGCCTTAGCGCCCCTGGCTGAGGCGACGTAGTACACCCCATCCACTTCTTCGTATTGGAGGGGAGTTGTCCTTGGCAGACCGGTCTTCCGACCGGTGGTGGTCAGGAGCAGGATCAGGCGACCGACAAGCGGGCCGAGGCCGATAGCATAAAGTCTTTCAATAAAGTGGGCTGGCGGTGGGCGGAATTGCATCTGGGTCATAAAATTAAGCTGCGGTTCTCAAGGGACTGCCTCGCTCAATGTGTTATTCGAGCATCTTCGCCATCATCTCCACCACCTTCTGGTAAACCGGCGACTCGTTTCCCATCTCCACCAGCGGGCGGCCGCTGAACTCGAAGCTGGCTAATTCTTCATCGGCGGGCACTACACCTAGCAGGGGGATGTCCAACTTCTCAATAAACTCCTCAAGTTTGGGTGGGATTGGGCCGGAGAGGCGGTTCAGGATCAAGTAGGCGTTCTCGATATCGATGTCCAGTTCGTTGCGAAAGGAGGCGATGCGCTCGGCGGCTACCAGGCCGCGCTGCGTCGGGTCGCTAACGATCAGCATATGCTGCACGTCGCGCGTGGTGCGGCGGCTGAGGTGCTCCATGCCGGCTTCGTTATCGATCACCACATAGCGGTAGTTCTTGCTGATGGCGTCGACTACTTCCCGAAGGTTGTGGTTGACAGCGCAGTAGCAACCGGGACCTTCCGAGCGCCCCATGGCGATCAGGTCAAAGGCTGAACCCTCCGCCAGGGAATTGCGGATATGGTAATCCAGATACTCGCGCTTGCTGACCCCACCCGCCAGCGAACCCATGGCTGCGCCGCCGGTCGTCAGCGAGCTCTTCACCTGGGATAGCATATCCTCGCGAATATCGCCCACCGTCCAGTCCAGGTCCAGGCCCAGCACCATGTTCAAGTTGCTGCTGGGGTCAGCGTCGATTGCC
>MGOK01000016.1:9757-10870 GCA_001795335.1 Chloroflexi bacterium RBG_19FT_COMBO_55_16 | reverse complement strand
GCGCCGTCTTCGGCTTGCGCCAGGTATTTGATCACCATGGCAGCGATGGTGGTTTTGCCCACGCCGCCCTTACCGGCTAAAGCAATGGTTATCGTCATAAATGAGATCCTTACGGTTACCGATAGATTTCACTTCTATGCCCAATCTTGTGCACGATAATAACTTGCTCTTCTTCAAGAACTTGATAAAAGATTCGGTAATCACCTACTCGAAGTTTATAGAATGCAGATAGATCACCTTTTAGTTTTAGACGTTTGATGTTTTCCAGATTCTCGGCAAGCCAATACATTCTTGTAATAATACGCCGAACTATTGGTTTATCAAGATTTTCCAACTCCTGGGTCGCTGCGTCGAGGAGGCGAACCTGATACATCGCGTTCAATCCAGGTTGAAGTGTTTAATAACACTTTCGAGTGTTTTCCCTCTTTCACCAGACGCGACAGCTGCTTTCTGGCGTTGCAGATGCTTCTGAACCGCTTCCTTAAGTTCTAGCTCCTCTTCAGGATCGCCGAATATCTCCAACAACTTTTGTTCTATGGAGATTTCAATTAACTCTCTAAGTTCTTCCTTGGTCATTTCTGCAACTGTCAAAGACATTTCATCCTCCTTCGGTTTACACCACTCCTCAATAATACCCCACTGACAGGGATTTATCTAGCCACCTGTGTTGCTAACAATTCTGCCATGCTTTGGGCAACCTGGCGCAGGGCAGGGACATGGTCGTAGACGGCGATGCCCAGCCGGTCGGCTTCCTGCACTGCCAGGTCGGCAGGCATGCTGCCCAACAGGGGGATGCCAGGCGTCTCGGCCTCCAGAAAGGCAGCTTCTTCGGCGTCCTGCACTTTATTGCCCACCAGCCACAGGCGTGTCAGCCCGATGTCGTTCGCCAGGGATTTTATCTGGGCGGCAGTGCCCAAACTGCGCCGGGTCGGCTCGACCACGATCAGCATGGCGTCCACAAAGTCCACTGTGCTGCGCCCCAGATGTTCCACCCCAGCGTACATATCCAGGATCAAAACATCATCTTTGCGGAAGAGCAGGTGGGTGAACAGAGTCTTGAGCATGGCGCTCTCCGGACAGATGCAGCCAGAACCTCCGATGTCCACGGACCCC
>MGOK01000016.1:3757-9742 GCA_001795335.1 Chloroflexi bacterium RBG_19FT_COMBO_55_16 | reverse complement strand
ACGCCGCGCTGTACGACGCTGAAGCGCTCTGGGATGTCGTCCACGCGCGGGTTGAGGGTGAAGAAACCGCCGGTGGTGCCAGGCCTGGCTCCGGTGCGTTCGTAAATCAGATCATCCATCTCGGCGATCGGGTGTAGCTGGGCTCGCAGATCAGGAGGGAAACCCAGCGCGCCTGCCAGGCATGGCGAAGGGTCAGCGTCCACCGCCAGCACGTTGCGGCCTGCGTCTGCGTATGCCTGACCTAACAGTGCAGCCAGGGTCGTCTTGCCCACACCCCCTTTACCACTAATCGCAATTTTCATATTAACTCCTAAGTCCTTTGCGTCCCTGCATTAATAATTTTCAAGATTTTCAACATTCTTTTGCTTTATCAGCCGCCCCTTTAGCGTGCTACCGATTACGGCGCATGCGTCGGTGGGCAGGTGATGGCTGACCGCTGAGTCGAATAGGATCTGGCAAGCGGGTTGCATCTCTTCGTCGCCTTGCCAGTAAACGACCAATATAGAGACCAATGGCAAGACCCGGTATGCGAAGGCCAGGTCGCCTAATAAGTAGACTCTTTTACCGCCCACGCTCTCTGCGGCTCTGGCGAAAGCGTCCAGGTCGTTCTGGAAGGCCAGCGCCAGGGCTCTACCGGTGTATCCCTGAAAGGCCTGGTTATAAATACGGCCGTCTGGCAGCTCAGAGAAGGAGATCCATTGACCTGATTCCGGAGACCCATCACAGGTCGTGAA
Source organism: Chloroflexi bacterium RBG_19FT_COMBO_55_16 (assembly GCA_001795335.1). The sequence continues at coordinate 9,008 of MGOK01000016.1, read as the reverse complement.
GTAATATAACAACAAAGCTTGCAGATGGGTGATCAGATCAGAGCCGCTTTCTGCTTCCCGGGCGCGCAGTTCTGGGAAGGGTACCACGATCGGACGCTCCCACAACGACAGGTGGAGCTCACCTGCCAACGCACCCAGGGAATGATAAGCGGATCCGGTGCGACTCGCCAGAATGACTGGGTCGACATCCTTAAACGCGGCGCGTAGCCTCTCGACTTGTCCGTCAAGCAGATCCAGAGCAGTAGGTTCGGGCATAAACTCAGGTTCAATCCTCTCTATCGATAGATTATAACTAAAAGCAACGGAACAATCTGAATCCAGGTTATAATAAAATGATGGTTCTCTATATCCAGGGGAATCGCCTGGGCAATTCTTAATGAATTACTCCCTGAGGAGAAAACCATGTCCGAAAAGAAGGTGAAAATCAAGGACGCGCCTCTATTGGCATATGTTATTGCCAGTGCTGACATGCGGTATATCGAAATAAACGAGCGGGAGATCTACATTCGGCAAGATCCGGTAGTGGGTATTGTTGTCCGGGGTGAGATTTCCGGTTGTGGAGCGGGCTGCAACGCTGATCTCAGTCAAATATTCCTTGAATATGCCATGAGCTGCGAGGGGTGCAGTGATCAGACCGAAGGAAAGAAATCAGTTACCCGATTTGGCGCTCGTCTCGGCGCGATCCTGGCTGCCAGACTCTCCGAGGATTATATTGGATTATCTACCATCGACCAATTGTCTCAGGCGTTCGAGTTTATCCTTAATTCGATGGCTGTTCCATTCACGCTGGAACGAACAGATAGAAACCTGCGCTACACCTTAGCCCACTGCCCGCTCTGCGAATCTGGAAAGAAAACCGGGCTCAGCCGCGAGATGGCTCTGGCACGCCTGGGGTTTGCTGTTCTTTGTGAGAGCATATTGCGATCTTTCGCACCAGATTGGTCTTTACTTAAGCCATCCATACAAGCACCTGAACCAACGCTTCTTGAGATCGTATTGACCAGATAATAAATACTTCCCATCATTCAGCGATTGGCAAAACGAATGTAAAAGCCGAACCTTTGCCGAGCTCCGATTCGAACCAGATTTTTCCGCCAGCTTTTTCAATAATTTGTTTAACGATCGCCAGACCCAACCCTGTACCAGAGATGCTTAACACTTTGGCATTTTTTGCGCGAAAAAATTCAGAAAAAAGATGTTCTTTTGCGTCATCCGGGATTCCTATTCCGGTGTCTTTTACCTGGCCCAGAACTTCGGAATCTTCTTGTTTCAAAAGGATATGAATCTCTCCACCTGGCTGAGTATATTTGATCGCATTGGAAATTAAATTCGTCCAGATACTTGCTACCTGATCAGCCGCCATACAGATAGGATCTAAACCAGACGAAATATCCGTCATAATAGGCATCTTTTTTTCAGATGCCTGTGGTTCTAGCTGTAAGATCACTTTTTTTAGTATGTCATCCACCTTGACCAAACCGGGTTTTTTGGTGGATTTTATTTCTTTTAGCCGACCAAACTCGAGTAAATCTGAGATCAGGTTGAGCTGTTCTTTAGCTCGATCTTGAGCTCGTTCCAGGTATTCTCGATATTGTTCGGGCGGGATATATTCGTTTAACATGAGGTCCAGATAAGTCGTGATTGCAGAAATGGGTGCCTGGAGCTCATGGGTGACCAGCTGGATAAAAGCTACTTTAGCTCTATCGAGTTCCTCCAGCCTGGCTTTTTCTGCAGATAAACGCTGAGATTCCGCTTCAATAGCCTGTAAGCGTTTGGTCTCCAGCGATAAACGTCGCCGTTCCAAGCCCTGATCGACAACCAGAAAAAGTTCGTCTGTGGTAAAAGGCTTGGTCAGAAAATCGTAAGCGCCTTGTTTGATGGCACGCACGGCGAGCTCTACCGTTGCGTAGCCGGTGACAATTATGCAAACGATTTCAGGATCGTGTTGATGGATCAATGAGATCAGGTCGATACCACTGATCCCGGGCATCATGATGTCGATCAACACCAGGTCATAATTGTCGGAGTAGACCTTCTGTAAGCCTTGCTCTCCGTTTTCGGCGGTTTCAACCAGGTAGTCTTGTGTCTTTAGCGCCCTTTTACATCCTTCACGGATTCCGGTTTCGTCATCGATTACGAGGATACTGGTTTCATTCATTTCGAGAACAGGTTAAACGTTAGTTTTGATTTGTCGAACCTAATGTAAGCTGACTGGTGTTACTTATTCCCTGAAGTTTGATCGGCAGCTGGATGGTGAACGTGGTTCCTTTATTTACCTCACTACGCACAAAAATCTGGCCGCGATGCATTTTGATGATTCCGTAGATGATTGACAGGCCTAATCCGGTGCCTATTCCAACCGGCTTTGTAGTGAAAAAGGGGGTGAACAATTTGCTGAGGTTCTCGCGTGGAATTCCGCGGCCTGTGTCTTCGATTTCAAATGTAACCATATCCTTGGGTTCATTGTGAGTCCGTAGAGTTAGTTTTCCACCTTGAGGCATCTCCTCCACAGCGTTTTCGATCAAATTTACTAGGACCTGCTGGATTTGATCAGGATCAGCCTGTATCTTTGGAAGGTTTGGATCTAGCTGGTGGATCATTTCAACAGCTGTATCTTCGTAACGCTTATTTTCCAGTTCGATCACGCTTAGGATCAGGGCGTTCAAATCAATCGTCTGGGCGATAACTTGGTTTTGCCGGGCAAACTCTAGCAGCGATCCGACGATGCCTTTACAGCGCGTGGTCTCGTTTACAATTACTTCCACATCTGCTTTATGGGGTGAATCAGGATCAATTTCCTTCAAGAGGATATCGGAATAAAGTAAGATGGTGCCGAGCGGGTTGTTAAGTTCGTGGGCTACCCCGGCTGCCAATTGACCAAGGGAGGCTAGCTTTTCAGATTGGATCAATTGATCCTGAGTTGTTTGAAGGGTATCCAACATCGAGTTGAATGAACTCTCCAATAATCCGATTTGTCCACCAGCCCGTACGGGAACTCTGACAGACATGTCCCCTCCTGCCACGCGACGGTTGGCCTCTACCAGGTCTTTCAGTTGATTTAACGGCCGGGTGATGGCCCGGGAGACTGGTGTGGTAAGGACGATCGTCAGGATTATCGTCCCGAGGGCGACCAGAATGATCCGTTGGTTGAATATATTCACCAGCCTGTAGAAGGAGGCCTGTTTTGCACCTGCATATAGAATGCCGATCTCCTCGCCATTATGATTTATTAAAGGCTCATAACGAGTAATATAATTCTCGTTCACTACAAAGGCCAGCCCAACATATTCTTTACCTTGATTTAGTACGACCTGGCTTACTTCTTGGGAAACCCTGGTACCGATGGCGCGGTCGCCCGAGAGCGTCATTACATTCGTCGAGACTCGCAAGTCGCCCAAAAATATAGTTGCGGTGTCAATGCCGGCAATATCCTTGATCTGGTCGACTAAAGTAAAGTCGTTATTAAATAAGTGGATTGCGATTACTGCGCCAATGACCTGACCCAGCTCATCCTTTATCGGAGAAACGCTGGTAAGAGCAAGGCCAGCGGTTCCTTCTCGGGGATCAAATAGTTCCGGTGCGGCTCTAGGTGTATCGATTATCGCGATCCTGGCCTGATCGGCTAATCCTACCTGTGTTAGAAGGTCTGGTGGGATTACTTCTGTAGCAGCAATAGGTTTTTCAGTTAATAGTGATTGCTGGATAATACGCAGGCTTATCCAATTTCCAGAAGGGACGATTTTTGATTGCTGGCCCTCTACAGAAAGCAGACGTCCGGCTAGGAGATCTCCATTTTGATTTAGTACAGCAATTAAATGATTGCCTCCCATTGCCAGTCCTGAGAGGTTATTGGCTATCTGCTGGTCAATGACCGATTGAGCGTTTTCGTCCCCTTGAATAGTTTGGTTAATAATATATTTAATAACCAGTGCATCTTTTGATAATCGAAGTGTAATTCCCTCGATTTCACGCAGTTTTAGACTATAAAAAGCCTGGGCCAGCTGCATGTCGCGTGCAACTCGTTCATTCATTGCATCAGCCAGATAATCAATGATAGTGTGAGAAATCGTCCAGGTACCGATCGCGATCGTTAACGCGGCTACCAGGGAAAAGGAAACTACTAATACAAGTTGAAACGGAGCCGAAAATAGATCCTTAAGAAATTGTTTCATGGCAGTTCATAAATATATGCCCCCAATGACTACTCGAATTGAAATACGGACTCACGGATAGCATTCCAGGTTTCCCGTGGCTCAATATTTTGGGAGATATTTATTCACCTTTCGGATTAATTCATCGCTTGCAATGGGTTTACTCATGAATGCGTTAATATGGATATACTCATCTGTGGGGAACAGTTCAGCGTAGTCCGTATTCGCGATGGAGGTAACCATGATGATTGGGATTTTGCGCAGATCGAGATCATCGTGCATCCTCTGGCTGACAGAAAGGCCATCGAGCACTGTGTCCATCATAACATCCAAAATTACCAGGTCGGGTTCATCGTCTTTAGCGCGCTTATAACCCGCATCGCCGCCGTCGGCGGAAATGACCTCATGGTTATTTTTTTCCAATACGATTTTTGTTGCGCTGACAAAGTCCGGGTCATCATCTATAACGAGAATTTTTGCCATGGAATACTCCTCTTGCACGCCATCGATTCGAATACAAGAATTAGAAATTTAATTTGTGTTTGGCGCACATTTTTTCTCATGGATGTGGTATTCGTATTCCTCGCGGAACTTAAGGATCGTAGACCGGGCCGGGTTTACCAACGCTGCACCCATTGGACAAAAAGTACGGCCATCGATGTTTTGGGATAAGTATAGGGCGCGCTCAATATCACCCGGGATTCCCATGCCTTGTTCTACTCGTTCCAGGATTTCAAAGAGTCGCAATGAACCAATTCGGCATGGCACACACCGTCCACAAGACTCGTGAACGAAGAACTTAGTTATGCGGCGGGCTGTTTCCACCATGCAGGTGGTTTCGTCCATCACAATAATGCCGCCTGTACCCAATTGGGAACCTGCTTTCTCGAGGGTCTCGAATGCCATAGGTGTCTCTACCTGATCGGCAGTCAAGACAGGTGTAGATGCCCCGCCTGGAATGATGGCTTTCAGCATTTTACTATCGCGGAGACCACCGGCATGTTCGAAAATAATATCACTTAACATCGTCCCCAAAGGCAGCTCATAATTCCCTGGCCGGTTTACATGGCCGCTGACCGAAAATATTTTAGGACCTTTAC
>MGOK01000016.1:2929-3652 GCA_001795335.1 Chloroflexi bacterium RBG_19FT_COMBO_55_16 | reverse complement strand
ATCCGATTTGAGCCGGATAGGGAGGTTTCAAGCGCGGATTTCCCGGCTTGCCCTCCAGCGATTCGAGCATCGCAGTTTCTTCGCCACAGATATAGGCACCTGCCCCGCGGTGGACCGATATGTCCAAATCATAACCGGTTCCGAGGAGGTTCTTGCCTAAAAAGCCATGTTCGTACGCATCTGCAATAGCTTTTATCCAGCGTTTAACACCCAAGAAAAATTCCCCGCGGATATAAACATATGCGCGGCTTGCGCCAACAGCATAGCTGGCGATGATGACACCCTCGATCACTTGATGTGGGTCGCGTTCAACAATCTGGCGGTCTTTGAAGGTGCCAGGTTCGCCTTCATCGGTGTTAACCGCCACGATTTTTTGGATGCGCGCATCTTTGGGTATGAAACCCCATTTTATCCCGGCTGGAAATCCCGCCCCGCCCCTGCCGCGTAAACCGGACCGCTTGACCATTTCGATCAATTCTTCTGGAGAGTATTTGGTCAGCGCCAGGCGAGTAGCTTCATATCCACCGTTCGCAAGATAAGTGGATATTTTTTCCGAGTCTGGCCGGTTAATGTTTTGGGTTAAGATTGGTTCAAACATTATTATTTGCTAATCCAATGCTGACAGTTTCGATATAAATTCATCAAGTCTGTCAAGGGAAATATTCCCGTACAACTCGTCATTAACCTTAATTGCCGGCGCCAGGTCGCAAGCCGCCAGGCATT
>MGOK01000016.1:1713-2875 GCA_001795335.1 Chloroflexi bacterium RBG_19FT_COMBO_55_16 | reverse complement strand
TCAATCGCTTTGTAATATATTCAATGATTGGTTCAGCGCCTCCGACCAGGTAACAGGAGAGACCCTCACAAATTTGAATCCGGTATTTCCCGTGTGGCTGTAATTTGAACATAGTATAAAAGCTGGCGGTCGAGTGAACCTGTCCAGGTGTGAGATTGAGCCGGTCTGCAACCCGCTGGATGGCTTCAGGGCTGAGCCAACCGTATTGTTCCTGGGCAATGTAAAGAGCCGCCAGTAACATGGCGCGTGATTTTGGATTCGCTATTCGTGATTTTGTTTGCGGAAGCATTTATCGCCTCAGATGGAAGAGCTAAAACACATTCCTTTTATACCACCTCGACTCTTACGGCGCAAACTTTATACTCCGGAATTTTTGAAACCGGATCGAGGGCTGCAATAGTCAGTTCATTCACGGAAGCTTCTGGGAAGTGGAAATTGGCATAGACCATTCCAGGTGGAACGCGGTCAGTTATCCAGGCTTCCAACTCGATACTGCCTCTTCTGGAGGTGACTCGCACGCGCGAATTGCCGTTGAGACCGAGGCGGAAAGCATCTTCTGCATTGATTTCTATAAGCGGTTTGTTGTAGATCTCCAATAGCCCCTGAGCACGTCGGGACATCTCGCCGCCATGCCAGTGATATAGCACTCGACCGGTGCTCAATACCAGCGGGTACTCATCATCCGGTAGTTCTGCCGGTGAAATATGTTCCACCGGGGTAAATTTGCCGAGGCCGCGCGGAAATTTACCCACGTGCAGGATTGTCGTTCCGGGATGGGTGGCGTCCTTAACCGGCCATTGGAACGTTTCCCCGCTTTGCAATCTGGCATGGCTTACTCCTGCATAACTGGGAGCCAGCGCTGCGATTTCCGTCATGATCTGCTCGGGGGCGGCATAATCCCAGGTAGACCAGTTACCTCCGTTTATCGATCTTTTTCCCTCAGAAAGGATTCGCTTAGCCAGGCTGGCAGTGATCTTCCAATCATCCCAGGCATCTCCTTCTGGTTCAAGGGCTTTCCGTACCAGTTGGATGCGCCTTTCAGTGTTGGTGAACGTGCCGCTTTTTTCTGCAAAGCTGACGCCTGGCAAAAGCACATCGGCGTAAGGAGCGGTTTCGGTGGGGAATATGTCTTGTAAAACGATGAAATCACATTCTTCCATGC
>MGOK01000016.1:1344-1570 GCA_001795335.1 Chloroflexi bacterium RBG_19FT_COMBO_55_16 | reverse complement strand
GCATCTTCAAACTTATGGCGAACTTCTTCACTGGTTACCGGCTGGTAGGCTGGATATACATTCGGCAACCCACCCATATCACATGCGCCTTGGACGTTATTCTGGCCCCTTAATGGATTTACCCCACCGCCTGGGATACCCATGTTCCCCAGGAGCATCTGCAGATTTGCCAGATTCAACACGTTGCGCACCCCGGTGATGTGCTGGGTGATACCCATGGCCCAGA
>MGOK01000016.1:691-1284 GCA_001795335.1 Chloroflexi bacterium RBG_19FT_COMBO_55_16 | reverse complement strand
GCACCCCGGTGATCTCAGATACCTTGTCTGGGGTATATTCCTGGACAAGCGATCTAAGCTCCTCGAACCCTTCTGTGCGTTCGGCGATGAAGGTTTTATCTTCCCAACCTTTTTCGAGGATGATGTTCATCAAACCGTTGATCAGGGCATTATCACTGCCCGGTTTGTGTTGGAGATGAATCACAGAAAACTCTGTCAGTGGGATGCGGCGCGGGTCGGCCACAATTAATTGCGCGCCGCGTTGTTTTACCGCCTGGCGAAGGCGCATTCCAATTACAGGGTGTTGTTCGGTTGTATTAGAACCGATTACCAAGTAAGCCTTTGCTTCGCTGGCGATATCCTCGATTGAATTGGACATTGCCCCAGACCCGAAGGAAGTGGCCAGACCGGCCACGGTGCTGCTGTGTCAGAGACGGGCGCAATGGTCAATATTATTGGTGCCGATCACCTGGCGAGCGAACTTATTCATCAGGTAATTTTCTTCATTCGTGCATTTGGCTGAGGTCAGGATGCCAACGGAGTCAGGTCCGTGGATGTCTCTGGCTTCGCGCAATTTGCGGGAAGTGATGTCCAATGCCGTTTCCCAGTCAACC
>MGOK01000016.1:344-630 GCA_001795335.1 Chloroflexi bacterium RBG_19FT_COMBO_55_16 | reverse complement strand
TTGGTTGTGTCAGACGGTCTGGGTGGTGGACATAGTCATAACCAAACCGGCCTTTAACACACGTCCAGCCATGGTTTGCTGGACCATCCCATGCCGATTCAACCTTGACGATCTTATTATCTTTTACCTCAAGCACGAGTTGGCAACCCACACCGCAATAGGAACATACCGTTTGCACCCGTTTGACTTGCCAGGGTCGTCCTTTCCCGAGAGACAATTTGGGATACAACGCTGCGGTTGGACATACAGCCACGCAGCTCCCGCAGAATTCACACGGGCTCTGCGC
>MGOK01000016.1:0-129 GCA_001795335.1 Chloroflexi bacterium RBG_19FT_COMBO_55_16 | reverse complement strand
CCAGATCCTGTAAAAGGCAATTACCAGTGGCATCGCAAGTCATGCAGTCGAATGGATGGTCTGATAAGAGCATCTCCAGAACGAACTTGCGCGCCTCAACCACCTTTGGTGAGCGTGTGTATACGACCA
>MGOK01000015.1:10220-10607 GCA_001795335.1 Chloroflexi bacterium RBG_19FT_COMBO_55_16 | reverse complement strand
GCAATTGGCAAACTGCAACTCGGAGACGCTCACGCCCAACCTTAATCCCAGGCTGAAAAGCGTGTCTCCCGGCCGGATTGTGTAAAACACCCAGCCATACGGCGGTCCGCAGGCCTCCGGCGGTTGCTGGGGAGGCGAGCCGGGAACGTACAGCAGGCTGCCCGGGGCCAGGCGCGAGACAGCCAGGCAATTGGCCTGGATCAGCGCTTCCGGCGTGGTCCCATGAGCTTCTGCCAGCCTGTTAAGCGTGTCGCCTGGGTAGAGGGTCAACGCGGACCAACCAGGCGGAGGCGGGCATCCGGTGGGCGGTGGAGGCAGCGTCAGGGTAACGGTGGCGGTATTAGACACCTGTGAGGTCAGGATCGTGGTCGCCCCAGAAGTGGGCAG
>MGOK01000015.1:9391-10146 GCA_001795335.1 Chloroflexi bacterium RBG_19FT_COMBO_55_16 | reverse complement strand
GCCCACCTTCGGTGAACGAAAGTACCAGGCTACCTGCTACGATCCCGCTCGAGACCAGGGCTGTCAGAATCCCAATGAGGACGCCTCGCAGGCCTTCCAGCACGTTTTTCATTCAACTTACTCGAAGAATGCCAGCGACATCGAGCGACGGGCTGGAGACAGGTAGGATCAGGCTGTAGGTCGAGCCCTGGCCTATCTTGCTATCCACCCAGACCCGGCCACCATGCGCTTCGACTAGGGTTTTGACGATCGGTAAGCCGACTCCGTTGTCGCCAACGCCGGGAATAGGAGCCTCGTTTGGACGTTGCCGTCGAGTGAACAGGCGACCGCGTTCTTCTGCCGGGATGCCGCCGCCCTGGTCGCTCACCTGCAGCAAGACATAATCGCGCTGGTTCTCGCCGGGTTGCAGGCGACCGCGCAGCTGGATCTGGCCCGCGACAGGGGTGACTGTGGAGGCGTTCTGAATCAAGTAGGATAAGGACTGCAACAGCGCATCCCGGTCAAAGTGGATGGGCGGCAGTCCTTCCGCCAGGTCGATGTGCAGGGTCAGGTTCCTTTGCTGGATGGGGCCGCTGTGTTCCTGCAACGCCTGGCGGATTACCTCGGGCAGATCCACGGGCTCGGGCGTAAGTTCTAAGTGCTCGCCTTCCAGGATTGTCTGGATGATGACTTCGACCATACCGGCGACCCGCATGGTCGCGGCTTTGACGCGTTCGAGGAACTTGTGTTGCAAGGCGCCCAGGATGCCAACTGAT
>MGOK01000015.1:9002-9376 GCA_001795335.1 Chloroflexi bacterium RBG_19FT_COMBO_55_16 | reverse complement strand
TCGGTATAGCCCAGGATGGAAGCCAGCGGCTGGCGCAGCTGCTGTGAGACCATGGTGATCAATTCTGCCTGCTCTTCGCTGATCAGCCGGCCTGAGCCGGGTCTCTCAGCGGGGCGCGGTTGGTTCTCGATCTGGTCCAGCTCGGCTCGCAGGCGGGCGAGTTCCTCGAGCGCCAGGCGCAGCTCGCCTTTGAGGTAATCTTCCGCGTCCGGTTTTTGGTGGGTGATCATCGGACTCCATTGCGCGCTCTGGCTGAGCAAGGATGCTTTGGCACGCTCGTGGGAATGGCCAGCAGACAAGGATCTGACCTGGGATGCCAGGCTATCAGCGCGGGCGCGTTCATGCAAGACCTGCGCTTGTAGGGCGTCAAGCTG
>MGOK01000015.1:7559-8960 GCA_001795335.1 Chloroflexi bacterium RBG_19FT_COMBO_55_16 | reverse complement strand
GGTCCCGGCGAAATCCTGCATCCGCTGCAGCAGGCCGGCGATTGAGGCGGCTGCTTTGGAGAGCTGCTCCTCGTCGGTCTTGGCCCAATGACGCCGATTAGAAGGCGAGAGCAGTACAATCCCTTGGGGCATGCTCGGGCTGGAGTTGGGGATGGGCGCAGCCAGCAGAGAGCCCGCGTTTGGAAGTTCCAGAGCCTGGCCTAGCCCAACCAGGTCCGGTGATGAGCTGTTGGAGAGCAGGCGCAGGGCTTGGCCGCGCTCCAGGGCTGCGGCGAGCTGGGGGATAGCGGAGCGATTTAGGGTTGTCGGCTCCTTACGCGCCCCACGCGCGAGGTCATAGGCGCACTCGACCGGGATGCGCCCACCCTCGTCCGGCGTCATAACCAAAAGGCACAGGTCAGCCTGGAAGGCGCGGGCCAGGCTGGCTGCCAGCACTCGACAGACCTGCTCCTGGCGGTTTTCCAAGGGCAAGTCCAGAAGCGAAATGAGCAATTGCACCTCTAGCCTGGGAGGTGGCGTTTCAGAGACCTTGGCTCTGAGTGGAGCTCGGGAGGATTCCACCGTAACAACCGCTGGAAACCTCTGTGGCAGGGTGAGAAGCAGAGGGAATGCCGCCAGCTGGGCCAGCCGCACGGCGCCGGCGTAATCCCCGGGCGGTAACGGGGCGACCAGGTGGGCCAGGTGACCAAGAAAGAGCAGGGTGAACATACCCAGGCCGTTGCCGAAACCCTCTGGCTGGCGCACCACCAGGAGCAGGGCGCCGATAATCAATAGCCCCAGGCTGAAAGAATTCCAGACCAGGTCAGGAACAGACCCATTCATGGGAGCCTCTCGGCCATTCGCTAACCACCAAACCAGGCCAAAAGTTGCCAGGGTGATGATGAACAGCACCAGCAGCCCTGTCGCCGCGTCCGCCAGGCGCACTGGTCGGGGGAAGGCCCACAGCCAGATGATCAGCACCAGGCTGATGGAGGCGACGGCGCGGTCGAGGATCGGTAACAGGGCTACGGAAGTGGGGAAGAACTGAGCTAATCCGGCGTTGGCGCTGAGAGAAAGTTGAGCCAGCAGCAGCAGGAAGAATCCAAAACCCATGCGGCGCCAGACGCTCGAGCCGCGGCGGGAGCGATGGCTGAAGGCTGCCTGAAATGCCCCCGCTATGGAGAATGCCAGCACGAGGTGGTAAGTCAGGTTTCCCGGCGGCGTCGTTAAAATGGTGAGGACTTGTTGGTAGAGAAGGCCCATGTCGGCGTTGACCTCAGCCGTGATTATAGCATGCTGAGAATGCAAGGGCAATTATGTGGTTCGCCCAAAGTTGCTTGGATTTCTTGCGGATAATTTCCGGCGAACCAACCACCTATCATCGCTCTGATTAGAGCTGATCGATCTGCTTTTTGCTTAGAA
>MGOK01000015.1:7137-7320 GCA_001795335.1 Chloroflexi bacterium RBG_19FT_COMBO_55_16 | reverse complement strand
GGTTGGAAATACGCGCTGCTGATCATTGGCCTGGCGGTGCTCGCCTTGTTGGTCATGGATTTTAACAATCGCATGTCGGAATTGCGTCGGATGAGCAACCAGCAGGAAGTTGTGGCCGTCCAGGCGACCCAGTTGGCCTCGACCAAGACCCATCTGGAGACACAGATGGCCTATGCCGACTCG
>MGOK01000015.1:5364-7035 GCA_001795335.1 Chloroflexi bacterium RBG_19FT_COMBO_55_16 | reverse complement strand
ACCAAAATTATCCAGCCGACCCCAACCCCGGCTAGCAACCTGGAGATTTGGCTGTCGCTGTTTATTGACCGGCGCGCGCCTGTCAAGGCAAAGTAGAAATGTCCCCTATTATGCAAAGTAGAGATGTCCCCTTCGCGAAGGGTGGATAGTCTGGTAAACTCCAGCGGCTGGGATGGAGGATAGGGCAACGCTGGCGAGCGACCCGAGCGCCAACCCAGCGGCTATACGGCAGGGCGCAGGGCAGGGCGAGCATCGTTCTGCCCTGCCCTGCCGGTAGCCCCAAAAGCGATAAACGCAAAGAGCCGTTCAAGCTCAATCTGCGCCATCGGCAAGCGCCTCCTGGATGGGTTTGCCACTGAGATGGCGACCATACTGACGCCAGGGGTGATTGGCGGCCGGCGACTTGGGTTGCCGCAAGCGGCGCTCGAGGGTCTTGGTAGTGACCACTTCGGCTTGGCGAGCGGGCTGGTGGTAGAGGCTGTATTCCAGCGGCTGGCTTTTGTAGAGAATAGCAATTTCTCCTTTCGCATTTTCACAAACGGTCACCTGGGCATTGCGCAGGGCATACCCTGGGCGTTGGGTCTGGATCTGGTAGATAATCCGGTTGTACTGCAGGGTCAGGTTCTTGGAAAGGCTGCGGGTCTCCTGGTGGGTGAGGATCTGGTCCAGGTTCTCTGACTTCAGCAATGGGCGGTGGGCATCATGGCTGCTGCGGGGCAGGACGGCGAAACGGCGATTGAAGTCTTCACGGAACTCGGGTAAGTAAGCGTTGCCGACCTGGATATCCGAGATGCCCCGCAGGCGCAGTTCCTTGACCAGGCGGTCTTGCAAGGTCTGGTTGGCGCGTTCGATGCGACCTTTGGCTTGGGGCGTATCGGCACAGATGATCTGGATGTCCAGTTCTTGCATCGCCCGCCCAAACTGGGTGAGCCCGGTCCCTTTGCCAAGGGTTTGCGGCTGATTGACCCGGAAGATGCCATGTTTGTCGCTGTAGAAGGCCACCGGCTTGCCATAGCGCTCAAAATAATGCCGAGAGGCTTCGCAGTAGGCAAAGAAAGTCTCTTCTGGTACAAACCAGAGTTCCAAGAGTTGCCCGGTGGCATCATCGACGTACACCAGCAGAGTGCACCGCGGCCCACGACCTTCAAACCAATCGTGATCCGATCCGTCGATTTGTACCAGTTCCCCAAAACAGGCCCGCCGCTGGCGCATTTGGTGAACCGGTGGCTGTTTGGCCCGTTTGAGTTTCCATAGCCCTTCGGCGATCATGATCCGACGGACGCTCTCTCTGGAAAGACATAAGGCATGGACTTCAGTCAGTTTCTCGTGTGCCAGGGTCGGACCAAAGTCGCGGTAGCGCTCGTAGATCAAGTCGATGGCCTCCTGGATGGTCGTGGGTTCCAGCCGGTTGTTGCTCGGCTTGCCGCGGCGTTGGCTCACCAGGCCCGAGGCCCCTTTCGTCTTATAGGCTCGGAACAGGCGCTTGACTTGTCGGGGGCTGATCCCGAGCATCCGGGCGGCTTCCTTTTGGGTCAGACGTTTGTCTTTCAGGCGTTGCATCACTTCTAATCTGGTGATTTCACGATTGCTCATGGTCAGTAGTTTGTCCACTTTGTGTCCCTTTCGAAGGGGACATTTTAACTTGGCAGAAAGGGGACTCTACTACTTTGC
>MGOK01000015.1:3364-5347 GCA_001795335.1 Chloroflexi bacterium RBG_19FT_COMBO_55_16 | reverse complement strand
ATTCCCTTGTTTAATTTTTCCTTTGGTGATAAACTCACCCCCATTATGCCAGCCAGCCCGTTCTTCCCTCGCTCCCGTCGTCAGAGCCTGTCCTCCCTTTGGGAAGGTCGGGTGCGAGTGCTTTGATGCCCCTCTAGAGTCAATGTCCATTCTTACCCCAAGTGGTTATCCAGGCCCTCCTTCCCGGAGGGCCTTTTTATTTTCCCGGGAAGTTGCTTTTCCTGGTCAGAAGGAGAGAAAGATGTCGAAACAATCAGTGAAAACAGTCGTGCTGGCCTACTCCGGAGGGCTCGATACGTCCATCATCGTCCCCTGGCTGAAAGAAAACTACGGCTGTGAGGTGATCTGTTTCACCGCCAATATCGGTCAGGGCGACGAGCTGGACGGCCTGGAAGCCAAAGCGCTTGCCAGCGGGGCCAGCCAGTTCATCCTCCACGATATGCGCGAGGAGTTCGCAAGCGATTACTTGATGCCCTTAATGCGCACTGGGGCGATCTACGAGCGGAAATACCTGCTCGGCACCTCCGTGGCCCGTCCGCTGATCGCCAAGTACCAGGTGGAAGTGGCCCACGAAACCGGCGCGGATGCTGTGGCTCACGGGGCAACCGGCAAGGGCAACGACCAGGTGCGCTTCGAGCTGACCTACTATGCCCTCGACCCGCGCCTGAGCGTGATAGCTCCCTGGCGAGAGTGGGACATTCGCTCGCGAGAAGACGCGATAACCTATGCCAAGGCGCGCAATATCCCGGTCACGGCAACTCTAAAATCCATCTACAGCCGGGATAGCAACCTGTGGCATCTTTCTCACGAAGGCGGTCCCCTGGAAGATCCCTGGCTGGAACCGGAGGAGAGCATGTACCTGCTGACTGCCTCGCCTGAGAACGCGCCCGACGAGCCTGCCATGGTCGAGATAGCGTTCGAATCGGGCACCCCAGTCGCAGTCAACGGCGAGAAGATGAACCCGTTCGAGGTGATTAACTGCCTAAACGCCCTGGGCGGGACGCATGGGATTGGCCGGGCCGACATGGTCGAAAGCCGCCTGGTGGGGATGAAATCTCACGGAGTTTACGAGACCCCGGGCGGGGCGGTTCTGATGGCGGCGCACCGAGAGCTTGAATCGATGGTTCTGGACCGGGACACGCTGCATTTCAAGGACCTGGTGGCGCTCAAATACGCCGAACTGGTCTACAACGGGTTATGGTTTTCCCCGCTGCGTGAGGCACTGGACGTTTTTGTAGACAGCACGCAGGGGCCAGTCACCGGAAGCGTGCGCCTGAAACTCTACAAAGGCAACATTATCCCGGTAGGTCGCAATAGCCCCTTCAGCCTGTACCGGGAGGATTTCGCCACGTTTGGGCAGGAGGACGTGTACGACCAGTCGGACGCAGAAGGTTTTATCCATCTTTTCGGGCTGCCCCTCAAGGTGCGCGCCCTCAATGGCCTGCCTATTTCAGGGCTCAACATGCCCCGGCCCGACTATTCCCGGTTCAAGCGCGACTGATCCAGCGGGGTGCGAAATCCTTTGTACGTGACGGGCGCAGCTAAATTTCTGTTTGTGCAAGGATGCGGATACATCTCGCTGCGCCCCTACAACTTTTACAGGAGGATACATGACGAAACTGTGGGGAGGTCGTTTCAGCGGAGAGCTCGACCCGGCAGCCTGGAAGCTAAACGCTTCGATCGGCTTCGACCAGCGCCTGGCGCTCCAGGACGTGCGCGGCAGCGCTGCCTGGGCGCGGGCGCTCGCGCAAGCGGGGGTGTTGAGCGGGGAGGAGGCCGGGCTGATCCAGGATGGGTTGGTGAATATCTCCGCCGAGTTCCAGCAGGGCAGCTTTAAATTCAAGGATTCGGACGAGGATATCCATACCGCCGTAGAGAGGCGCCTGGGGGAATTCATCGGGCCAGTCGCCGGCAAGCTGCACACCGGGCGCAGCCGCAACGACCAGGTAGCGACCGACCTGCGCCTGTGGCTGCTCGACCACC
>MGOK01000015.1:3193-3333 GCA_001795335.1 Chloroflexi bacterium RBG_19FT_COMBO_55_16 | reverse complement strand
GCAGGCCGCGTTGATCTACCGGGCGGAGACCGACTTCGATGTCATTATGCCAGGCTATACCCATTTGCAGCGCGCTCAGCCCATCTTGCTCAGCCACTGGTGGCTGGCCCACTTCTGGCCCTTGCAGCGCGACCGCCAGC
>MGOK01000015.1:2998-3100 GCA_001795335.1 Chloroflexi bacterium RBG_19FT_COMBO_55_16 | reverse complement strand
GGTCCGGCTGCCAATAGCCTGGATGCCGTCTCTGACCGCGATTTCGCCGCAGAGTTCCTGTTCTGCGCAGCGCTGGCAGGCGTGCACCTAAGCCGCCTGGCA
>MGOK01000015.1:2819-2918 GCA_001795335.1 Chloroflexi bacterium RBG_19FT_COMBO_55_16 | reverse complement strand
GCCGCAGAAGAAAAACCCGGATGTGTTCGAGCTGGCACGCGGCAAAAGCGGGGCTCTGCTGGGTTCTCTCGCCGGCCTGCTGGCCACACTCAAGGGCCT
>MGOK01000015.1:2565-2808 GCA_001795335.1 Chloroflexi bacterium RBG_19FT_COMBO_55_16 | reverse complement strand
ATGACAAGGATCTCCAGGAGGACAAGTTGCCGGTTTTCAACGCCTGCGACACCCTGCTGGATCTGCTACCGGTCCTGGCAAGAGCGCTGCGAACGCTCGTCATCCATCCCGAGCGCATGCAGGCGGGCATCGACGCTTCGATGCTGGCGACCGACCTGGCGGATTACCTGGTCCAAAAAGGCGTCCCATTCCGCGAGGCCCACACCCTGACAGGGCGGGCAGTCCGGCTGGCGTACGAACAAG
>MGOK01000015.1:1962-2549 GCA_001795335.1 Chloroflexi bacterium RBG_19FT_COMBO_55_16 | reverse complement strand
ACTTAGCCTGGAAGATTTTCGTTCCTTGAATCCCAAATTTGCAGAGGACCTGTACGAGGTTTTCGATCCCCGGCAGAGCATCGCCCGGCGTAGCGCCACCGGCGGAACAGCCCCGCAGGCCGTCTCCCAGCAGCTGCAGCAGGCCCGAGAAACCCTAAGAACCAATTAAATTATCAAAGGAGATATCTAATGAACGGCGTAGAATGTCCCGAATGTGCTGCCGAGTTCACCCTGGACGCAGGGGTGGAGGAGGGCGAGATTATCGTCTGCCCCGAATGCGGGGTAGACCTGGAAGTCACTTCCTTAGCGCCCGTCGCGGTCGAGCTGGCTCCAATGGAGCAGGAAGACTGGGGAGAGTGAGATGCAAAGGCGCCTGCGCATCGGCGTATTGTATTCCCGGGTGCGCGTAGAAGAGAAATGGATCTTCGCGGCTCTGGAGCGGCGCGGCATCGATTACGAGCGCCTGGACGACCGGCGCATCTTCTTCGACCTGGACCAACCGGAACCCTGGCGCCAGTACGACGCAATTC
Source organism: Chloroflexi bacterium RBG_19FT_COMBO_55_16 (assembly GCA_001795335.1). Next base: position 2,019 of record MGOK01000015.1, on the reverse strand, counting down.
TCGAGCGCAGCATAAGTTACACGAGCGGGTTGTATGCCCTGCGCGTGCTCAACGCCT
>MGOK01000015.1:1062-1952 GCA_001795335.1 Chloroflexi bacterium RBG_19FT_COMBO_55_16 | reverse complement strand
AGGCCTGCGGGGATAAGCTGGCGACCAGTACGGCCTTGCGGAAAGCCGGCGTTCCCCAGCCTCGCAACCTGGTGGCCTTCAACCCCGAGTCGGCGCTGGAGGCGATCGAGTGCCTGGGGTACCCGGTGGTGATCAAACCCGTGGTCGGTTCCTGGGGTCGGCTGCTGGCTAAAATCAACGACCGGGACGCTGCGGAATCTCTATTGGAACACAAAGCCGTGCTCGGCTCTTACCAACACCAGGTCTTCTATATCCAGGAATATATCCGCAAACCCGGGCGCGATATCCGCGCTTTTGTGGTGGGGGACCAGGCGATCACGGCGATCTACCGCATCTCTCCACACTGGATCACGAATACGGCACGGGGGGCTGAAGGCGAACCTTGCCCTCTCACCCCCGAGATGGAGAGGATGTGCATGGATGCCGCCCGGGCGGTTGGCGGCGGCGTGCTGGCGATCGATATCATCGAGCACCCTGAGCGCGGTTACCTGGTGAATGAGATCAACCATACCATGGAGTTCCACACCACCCAGCCGATAACCGGGGTGGACGTCGCCGGTAGTATCGTAGAGTATGTAGCCAGCGTGGCGCGCGCCCACAGGCAATCAGGAGGGGAGGCAAAATGATCCGGGCTGCTATCGCCGGCGCTTCAGGTTATACCGGAGGCGAGCTGCTGCGCCTGTTGAACGCCCATCCCGAGGTTGAACTTACCCAGGCTACTTCCCGCCAGCACCTGGGAGAGTACGTTTACCAGGTGCACCCCAACCTGCGCAAGCAGACCGGGATGAAGTTCAGCGACCCCGACCTTCTCGAACCCTGCGACGTGCTCTTCCTGGCCTTGCCTCATGGGCAAGCCCAGCACAAGATCGAGCACTACGCCCGCCTGGCTC
>MGOK01000015.1:443-1053 GCA_001795335.1 Chloroflexi bacterium RBG_19FT_COMBO_55_16 | reverse complement strand
TCGACCTTTCCGCTGATTTTCGCCTGCGCTCGGCAAGCGAGTACGCGCGCTGGTACGGCAGCCAGCACACGGCCCCGGAATGGTTCGAGCGCTTCGTCTACGGGCTGCCCGAGCTGCACCGCCAGGAGCTGCGCCAGGCCAGCCACGTCAGCGGGGGGGGCTGCAACGCCACTGCCGGGATCCTGGCGCTGCTGCCGCTGGTCAAAGCCGGCCTGCTGGATACTTCCCAGCCAGTCATCCTGGAGATCAAGGTGGGGTCTTCGGAAGGCGGCGCAGAAGGCAACCCCGGTAGCCACCACCCGGAGCGCAGCAGCGTGGTGAGGACCTTCTCGAGCTTTGGACACCGCCACACCGCCGAGGTGATGCAGGAACTCAGCCTGACCAACGTGTCCCTGACGATAACCTCTGTCGACCTGGTGCGCGGCGTGCTGGCGACCGCGCATGGCAGCCTGCATCCCGGCGCAACGATCAAAGACCTGTGGAAGGCGTACCGGGCTGTGGCGGCCGAAAACCCGTTTGTACGGGTGGTGAAAGAGCAGCGCGGTATTTACCGGGTCCCAGAGCCAAAGATTCTTGCCGGCTCGAATTACGCCGACCTGGGATTCGACCT
>MGOK01000015.1:292-436 GCA_001795335.1 Chloroflexi bacterium RBG_19FT_COMBO_55_16 | reverse complement strand
GCGACCGGGCATGTCGTGGCAATGTGCGCCATCGATAACCTGATGAAGGGCGCCTCCGGCTCTGCCGTGCAGTGCATGAACCTGATGTTCGGGCTGGAAGAGACTTCAGGATTGGAATTTCCCGGGCTGCATCCGGTCTGAGGA
>MGOK01000015.1:0-131 GCA_001795335.1 Chloroflexi bacterium RBG_19FT_COMBO_55_16 | reverse complement strand
GCCGCGCTTCATCACCTCGCCATCCGGTCACGCCTCGCGCTATACGGACCGCCAGACGCTGGAGATCTTCGCCATGGCGGTGAATGGCAAAGTCAACACGCTGCTGGTCGAGCAACTGCAGGCCCTGGGTG
>MGOK01000014.1:1024-13428 GCA_001795335.1 Chloroflexi bacterium RBG_19FT_COMBO_55_16 | reverse complement strand
GCCCGTGGCAGGTTCCTTCCTGAACCAGAGCCCAGCCGAGATGGTCGTCAAGAATTCCCAGGGCAACGACCCCCTGCGGAAGACCGACTGGTGCCATCGAAGCAGCCTCCGCGCCAGGGCTGGACACAGCGTAAAGCTGATTCGAGCCAGGCGGCGCTACCCACCAGTGCCCGTTAGCATCCAGGCTAAAGGGCGCCGCCCCCTCAGGTTCGTAGGAGGGATCAAAATCGAAGTGTGTGGCAAGGCTCCAGGTGTCGCCGCCGTCCTGGGTTTCGTATATCGCCAGGCCGGGATTGGGGGAGCCAGCCAGGGTTATTGGAAGGATACCTGCAAGCTCATTCTCAAAGGCTGGTAAACCTACCAATACATGCTGAGCAGACGAAGGGAGTGGCAAGGATGTGAGTTGCCAGGTTTGGCCACCATCGTCAGTGCGGTAGAGCAGATCGCCTGATGGGCCGCCAGCAACCCAACCCCGCTCCCTGTTCAGGAACTTCACCGGCTCGCCCAGAGGTAAGGATCGCTCCTGCCAGGTGCGGCCACCGTCCTGCGTGGCGAAAAGCCTGCCCAGGCTGAAACTGCTACCAGTCTGGAGTTTAAAGGCGATCCAGCCAGAGTGGGTGTCGATGAAGTCCAGGTAGGCGGCAACGATCGGGGGAGCCCCGTCAAGGGTAGGTAGCTGCCTTGGAAAGGTCTGCCAGGTGAGACCGCCGTCCTCTGTATGTAACAGAGTCAGCTCTCCGGCTAGGCCTGATTGGGCAGATTGGCGGACGATCCAACCTTGCCGTGGATCGAGGAAAGTTACTCCCAAGATGCGAGTGGGTGTAGTCGATCGCGGTGTGATATCCTGCCATTGCGAACCGCCGGTGTAGGTCCAGAGTAAGCGCTCACCTTGCAGCATCCAGCCTTGATCCGGCGAGAGCAGACGCATCGCGCGTATCTGTGGCGCCAGGGAGCTCGGGATCGAGGAGGCAAGTTGGCCAGACGCGCCGGCCGGTGTTCCCAAGAGAGCGGTGACTTCGCCATCCAGTACGTTGCTGTCGATGGTCACGGACACCCCGCCCCAAGTCTCTGTATGGTCCCCGGCATATTGTTTGATGCGTTGATGGTTTGGCCAGAAATCATCTGTTATACAGGGGATATTTCTAGGTACATCCCAGACGGTGGCGTTTGGATCGTAGTCGGTCGTGTACCAGTGAGCAATCCAGACATCGTCTGGGGCGGGATTGTTGGCAGCCCAATCGGTGATATAGGATGTGCAGGGCGCGCCATATGCGCCTGCCTTAATCTCGAGCTCATGTAGCCGCTCCACCCAGCCCCGGATGAAGGAGGCCACTGTGTTACGGCAGGCTGTGCTGGCGTTGCTGCCATATGCTTCAATATCGTAGTAAATCACAGCCTGGCCTAATAGGCCGAGGCTGGTAGCCGCGGAAACAGCCAGATCAGCTTCGTCCCTTCCTTCCTGGTAAGCTACGACGGCGTTTGAACTCATACGGTGGTTGAAGGTAGTGCAGGGAGCCTGTGGCCCCACCCAGGTGGGGATAAAGGTCCACCCCTGCTCAGCGACTGTGTGCAGCCAGAAAGGATCCAGCCGATAGGGATCACAGGCAAGGCTGATCCCACCGATATAGATATTGGCGCTCGAATAGGGGCTGCTGTCCCACCAGGTTTGCATGTTCGCGATGGATGGTGGATTGCACTTGTCAAAACCTTGTTGGTCGGCAATTACAACAGAGCTGGAGGTGTTGACGACGAAGATCGTGGAGAGGTTAGTTGGCTCGCTGGAAGGGATTTCGACGGTGGCTGTGTAAATACCGAGGCAATCTGGCACCGTGGTGGTAAAAGATTGCTCTGATATACCGGGCGGGAGGCTAACTTCGTCGCTGAAGATCGTACCTTCTCCGCAGGGATTCGTCTGAGTCCAGGTGAGACGAACTATTCTAGCCTGGCTGGATTTATTGGAAACTTTGGCAACGTAGCGAATGGGTCGCCCGGGGAGAAATGCGATGATCTTTTTCCCCCCTCCATCGTCTGTCCTGGCTGCGAGCAGTTCAACCGTCTGGTTAAATGCTAAGGGAAGATAGACCACCGGTGTAGGGGGAAGGCTGGTGGCCGTTGGAGTAGCTGTGGAAGCAAACTGGAAACCCGCCGAGTTTGAAGGGGTGTGGCTCTCGCTAGCTTTAGACAGCGCCAGATCTGCCCTCGTAAGGAGGAAAGCCCCCAGAAGTATAAAGACGATTAAGAATATCTGGAAGATGGTTTTCGACGAGTTCATTTTCGCTGGTCCTCTACGATGGGAAGTTTAGGTACAAATTATACCGCTGGAAATAATATTGTCCCTGGGAAAAAGGTATTGGGTCTCTAAGCTATAGCCAACACCATCCCTACCAGGGCATCGCATCCAGAGGAATTACCCCAAGTTAACAGGTTGGCGGCGCAAATATCCAGACCTGGCTGTCCGCTCAGGAGGCCGTCCAGGGCAGACACCAGGCGCTCATCCGCCTGGCCAAGTGTGGCGCACTCGATCAAGTTGGCGCTGAGGGTTGTGGTCCGGGAATAGGCCATTTGAACCACACAGCGATTTAGTTCTTCGATTTCCAATGCAGGTTTAAGGAGTTTTCCCCAGCGATTCAACGCCAGCATGAGCCCGATAACCAGGTCGTCCCCAGAGGGCGTCAGCCCTGCGCCAAGTCCCAGAAAAGGCTCTAGGGCCGTGGCCACCTGAGCCGCCTGGTAAGAAACTATCGCCTGCTGCAAGAGTTTTACTTTGGGTGTGATTTGAAACTCTAAAAGGTCGCTATTGCTGAAATCATTGATCAGATCGAGGAGTATGGCGAGCAAGGCACACAATCCATCTGCTTTGCGGGCTACCAGGACCTGCCTGGCGAGGGTGATCAGCTGTGTCTTTCGCTTTTCTGCGGAGAGCATCGTCAAAGGTTTCGGCGGCGTTTTCCATCGAGCTGCCTCAGAGGTATGAATGCTCAGGCCAGCGGCAGGAAAATGCAGATGGCCGGCTTGGGTTTGAACTGGCGTACCACGTTCTAAGGCCTGCAATCCTTGTGGATCATCCTGCAGATTGATGGTCAAAGGCCCCTTATATCCTTCAGAGGACAGGAAAATCATCCAACCAGACTTCAGGTGCAAGAAAATTCCGCGTGAAGTAATGCCTGAGACAGCCCCAGCCTGTTCCAGCATCAATTTTTGGTTAGCGATCGTTCCAATATATGTAGCCGAGATCTCCATGTGCAACCTGAGCATCCTTCGAGATAAGAGAGCGTGTTTTTCTGGATTATAAACTGCCTGAGCACAAAGTCACCGTCCAATCAGCTTGCCTTGGTAACCAAGCCATGACAAAAATCACGCAAAGATGTGACAGATATCAAATGGAGGGGATTGATAATAATGCAATAAAATAGGTTGGAGACTATAATAATACCTGCCAGTCTGATCAACCGGCAACAAAAGTTAGTCAATCGTCGCCGGGGACGGCGACGAGAGTGTTTCTCACCAAAAATCCATTTAACATTTGCCTTCAAAATTGTCCAGTGAGGGAGCCGATATGAGTATAGATGCCCATCCGGGTCTTCCAGAATTCGATTACATCAAACCAAAGACTCTGGCTGAAGCCAGCCAATTTTTAGCCGGACATCCCAGCGAAGCGCGCCCCTTCCTGGGCGGAACGGATGTTTTTGTGCGCATGCGGGATGGTTTCTGGAAAGAGAAATACATCGTCGACGTAAAAAACTTGGATGGAACGAACGAAATCCATTATGACCCTCGGATGGGATTAACCCTGGGTGCAGCGGTCAATATGAACCGGGTCATTGCTTCCTCTAAGGTGTTAGAACATTATCCGCTGTTGGCCGAGGCCTGCCAGACAGTGGCCAGCTACCAGTTGCGCACCCGGGCGACCATTGTTGGGAATATCTGCAATGCCTCCCCGGCCGGCGATACGATCGGAGCCTGCATCGTCTTGAATGGAAAATTACACGTGCATGGCCTGGAGGGTATACGCCAGGAACCGCTCAGCACGTTCTTCATTGGTCCAGGGAAGACAGCACTAAAACCGGGCGATATCGCCACCGCCATCACGTTTCCCTTGCCACCTCCAGGATACCACGCACGGTATATCAAGCTCGGCCGGAATGCGATGGGCGACCTGGCCATAGTCGGCGTGACTGTGCTGGGATATCCTGATCCGGGCGTTCTATCAGGGTACCGCTTCCGCATTGCGTTGGCGTCGGTCGCGCCGGTACCCCTCGTGCCGGTTCAGGCTGAGGTGGTTCTGGCAGAGAAACCATTCAGCGAGGCGACCATCGCTGAAGCTGCTCAGGCGGCGATGGATGCCTGCACACCTATCGATGACGTGCGCGGCAGTGCCCGATATCGAAAATTGATGGTCAGGAACCTGACCAAGAAAGCACTAAAGGAAGTCTATAGTCGATTAGTGGGTTAGTTGAGTTGTTACATCGTTGTGGAGTTATATAGTTGATTATCAGGTTGCCTAATCTCACGCTCATGCATTAGAACAACCAACCCGAGTAACTACCTAATTACCGGTCTAATGAACTATCTGATTTGGAGGATGGAATGGCGTATCACAGAATAATAGTAACAGTGAATGGTTCTACTGAGTTGGTTGATGTGCCGTCGAACATGACCTTGTTACAGATGCTGCGCGACAAGCTGGCTTTGACAGGCACCAAGAATGGCTGCGCGGCAGGCGAGTGTGGAGCCTGTACGGTGATTCTCAACGGCGAACCGGTTAACAGCTGCATGGTGCTGGCGGTCGAGTGCGATGGGGCGAGCCTCACCACTGTCGAAGGGTTAGTTCATGACAACCAGCTGGATCCCTTACAACAGGCTGTTATCGATCAGGGAGGTGTGCAATGCGGATTCTGCACCCCCGGTGTGCTGGTTTCGGCGCGAGCTTTGCTCGACCGCAATCCTCGCCCTTCCGACTATGATATTCGCGATGCGCTGTTGGGTAACTTGTGCCGTTGCACGGGCTATCTGCGCCTGGTGGAGGCGGTTAAAGACGCTGCCCGGCGGGAGGTATTAAGACCCTGATGACTGTTAGGGTCGTTAGGGATATGAGGAGGTAACCATGGTTGTAAAGGAACCCGGAATAGGTGTTCGCATCCCTCCGCCGGTTGGAGAGAGCGTGCCACGCGTGGACGCGCAAGAGAAAGTAACCGGTGCAGCGATTTTCACGGATGATTTCCAGTTTGGACCCGGGTTGTTGTACGCGCGCATCAAGCGCAGCCCACACCCTCATGCGCGCCTCAAATCTATAGACGTGAGCAAGGCTAGTGTCTTGCCCGGAGTTAAGGCGGTCGTCACCGGAAAAGATTTTCCAGGTTATATCGGCCTGTACTTGCAGGACCGCTATATCTTTTGTCGGGATCGAGTGCGGTACGTAGGCGATCCGGTCGCCGGTGTGGTTGCCGTGAGCGAAGAAATTGCTGAACAGGCTCTAGAACTGATCGATGTGGAGTATGAGGTTTTGCAGCCAGTAACTGACCCCGAATATGGTGCTAGCCCGCAAGCGCCACTGATCCACCCCGATCTAGGTAAATATGTTGTTGTGCCCTTCATTTTCCCCGAGGCGGGGACCAATATTTCGAATCATTTCAAAGCCCGCAAGGGTGATGTCGATAGCGCCTGGGAAAAATGCGCGGTAATCCTCGAACGGCATTATCGCATCCCGCATATCCAACACGTTCCGATCGAGCCGCATGTCGCTGTCGCCAGGGCAGACCAGGATGGCAATGTGACCCTGTGGAGCAGCACGCAGTCTCCTTTTGCCCAGCGCAATCTGATCGCTAAGGCGTTGGGGATTTCCCAGAGTGATGTGCGGGTCATTGGCTTATACGTCGGCGGCGGATTCGGCTCAAAGGCCGGGGTGACGATGGAGGCTTTGGTCGTGGCGATCGCCACCAAGGTGAAAGGCCACCCAGTAAAGCTGCGCCTGACGCGTGAAGAGGAGTTTTTTACCACCTTTGTGCGCCAGGGATTGGTCATGCACCTCAAGATGGGCTGTGATAAAGAAGGCAAATTACTGGCTATGGAGAACCGCTATTATTGGGACGGTGGTGCATATACGGAATATGGTGTAAACGTTACCCGCGCGGCGGGGTATAGTGGCACTGGTCCTTATGAAGTGCCCAATGTAAAGATAGACAGCTACTGTGTCTATACCAACCACCCCGTCAGTGGGCCGATGCGCGGCTTTGGCCATCCGGAGATCCATGCTGGCCTTGAGCAATGCATCGACGAATTAGCGCTGGAGGTCGGCATCGATCCAGTGAAGCTGCGCAAGATCAACTGTGTGAAGGAGGGCAGCATCCTGGTGACGGGCGGTAGGATGCATCCTACTGGCCTATCGCAATGTCTCGAAAAAGCTGCTCAGGCAATCGAGTGGGGCATGAAGTCTCCGCCAAGTGCGCCTAACAAGCGGCGGGGAAAAGGCATTGCTATCATGTGGAAAGCGCCTGCCATGCCGCCCAATGCTGGTTCAAGCTCCTGGGTCGAGCTGACCGAGGATGGCAAAGTGAACGTGGGCGTTGGCGGGCAGGAGATCGGGCAGGGGACGTTCACGGTCGCCGCTCAAATGGCTGCAGGAGCCCTGGGTGTGCCTGCCACGTGGGTGCGAGTGGCCTCTCCGGTGGACACCAAGTACAGCCCGTACGAGTGGCAAACCGTCGCCAGCCGCCTAACCTGGAGCATGGGCAACGCTATCGCGGCCGCGGCGCGCGATGCTCGCCAGCAGATCCTGCACCTGGTAGCTCAGGCTTGGAATGAAGATATAAAAGATTTGGACATTGTCGATGGGAATGTGATCTCGTATAAAACCGAGGAGTCTATCCCCTTGAAGGACATGGTGGTTTACGGCCTCCCTAAACCGGATGGCAAAGGTTGGATCGGCGGACCGATCGTTGGACGCGGCAACTTCATGCCCACCTATATTACCGGTCTCGATCCAGAAACCGGCCAGGGTGAGCGGGCTGCTGTGCACTACACAACGGGGGCGCAAGCCGTCGAGGTGGAAGTTGATATGGAAACTGGCAAAGTGGAAGTGCTGCGCGCCGTGGCTGCATTCGACGTCGGCAAAGCTATTAATCCTGAGATGGTCAGGGCGCAGATGGAAGGTGGCCTGATCCAGGGGATCAGCACGGCGTTGTTTGAGGAGCTCCAACTCAAGCAGGGCTTGCTACACAATCCCAGCCTGGTGGACTATCGCATCGCTACTTGCGTCGATGTACCCCCGAAGATCGAATCAATAATCGTCGAGGTTCCACAGGATGACGGGCCGTGGGGTGCGCGCGGCATCGGTGAACATGCTATGGTGCCCACGATTCCGGCCATCGCCAATGCTATCTATGACGCGCTGGGTATCCGGCCTGGAAGCCCACCCTACAGCTCCGAAAGAGTATACCTGGCGATGGTGGATGGAGGGATTGTTGAGTGAGGCCAAGCCATGGCTGAACGACTTGATATTCTGATCCGCCAGGCTCGATTGCGCGGCCAACCGGAAAAAACTTTTGAAGTTGGGATCGCTTCCGGGAAAATCGCAGCGATCTCGGAGCAGGTTGGCAACCAGGCAGAGATCGAAATTGACGCCCAGGGGAACCTGGTCACTGAATCCTTTGTCAATCCCCATCTCCATTTGTGCAAGGTGTATACGCTGCAAATGATGGATGAGGAAGCCCTGCGGGATTATCATGGTTTAGAGATGGGCAAAGCCATGACAGCGATTGAGCTGGCCGCGCGGGTAAAAGAGAAGTACGATGAATCCTGGATTATCCAGAATGTCCGCCGTGCAGTCGCTCAGGCTGCCTTTTATGGTTGCACGCACCTGCGTGCATTTGCCGATGTGGACAGCAAAGCCCGGCTTGAAGGGGTGAAAGCCTTGCTCCGTGCTCGCCAGGAGTTTGCTGGCATTGTGGATATCCAGGTTGTGGCTTTTGCGCAGGATGGGATTGTTCGCGAGCCAGGCGCATCCGAACTCGTCCGGCAGTCCATGGAGCTCGGTGCGGATGTGGTTGGCGGAATCCCGTGGATCGAGTATACCGAGGCGGATATTCACCAGCATATCAGGGAAATATTCGATATCGCTGTAGAATACGATAAAGATGTGTCCATGCTGGTAGATGATGCCGGCGATGCTGGACTGCGGTCTCTGGAATCAATGGCTGTAGAGTCCATTCGTCGAGGCTGGCAGAGTCGTGCTCTGGCACACCATGCCCGGGCTATGGCGCTATATCCCCAACCCTATTTCCAGAAGGTGGTAGCGCTATTAAAAAAGGCGGAGATGGGCGTGGTGAGCGACCCGCATACGGGGCCCTTGCACGCCCGCGTCAAGGAGCTCCTGGAGGAAGGTGTGTTGGTCTGCCTGGGCCAAGATGATATCTCTGATGCTTACTATCCTTTCGGTCGGAACAATATGCTGGAGGTGGCTTTCCTGGCATCCCACTTGCTTTGGATGACCACTTCGGTCGAGATGGATGTACTATATGATATGATCACGGTGCGGGCCGCCCAGGCTATGGGCTTAAAAGACCTGGCATTGCGCGTGGGTGCTCCTGCTAACCTTGTGGTGCTCGATGCCCCGAGTGTGTTGGAGGCATTGCGCGAACATACCGCGCCGGTGTCTGTCATCAGCCACGGAAAGTTAGTCGATCAAGGAAAGATGAGGAGTATTACCCGCACTGCCGATTGGGAGACCCATTAGCTAGCCCTGATACACCATACCGAACCATGATTAAGGTTGTCGGTCAAGAATTGCAGCGCGTTGACGGGTGGGATAAAGTCACGGGCCAGGCTATGTTTGCGGCTGACCTGAGCCTTGGTCGCGCTTACCATGCGCGTGTGCTGCGATCGAGAGAAGCACACGCCTTTATTCGTCATCTCGATGTGAGCCAGGCGATGGCCGCACCTGGCGTAAAAGCTGTCATCACTGGCGCTGATTGCCCAGGCCGGATCGGGCAAGCCATCCGGGACCAGTATCCTATAGCCCGTGATAAAGTACGTTACTGGGGTGAACCTGTGGCGGTTGTCGTGGCAGCCAGCGCAGAGGCGGCTGAAGAGGCTCTCCCGCTTATCCAGGTGGAATACGAGTCGATCCCACCCATCCTACACCCGCGCGAAGCAGTTCGCCTGGGTGCTCCCCTGATCCATCAAAACCTTGAGAAGTACCAGCACGACCACCAGATTCACCCCGTTCTGGGAACTAATATCAGCCACCATTACCGGTTACGCCACGGGGATGTCGAAGCAGTCTTCGCCGCGGAACACCTGGTCGTCGAAAACGAATATTGGGTGCCATGGATCGCTCATGTCCAGCTGGAGCCACATTGTACGTGGGCTTTATGGGGAGGAGACTCGTTAACCATCTGGGCTAGCTCCCAAGCTCCTTTTTTCATCCGCGAGACGCTGGCGGATCTCTTCGGTTTATCACCTGCCAAGGTGCGTGTCGTAGTCCCCTATGTCGGGGGCGGCTTTGGGGGCAAATCCGATGTCACCATCGAACCGCTTCTGGCAATCGCTGCCCTGGCGGTGCCTGGCATCCCCGTACAACTCTTGCTTACGCGGGAGGAGATGTTCTTTGGCAGTGTGGTAGGGCGAGGCGCGTGGGGCCGGATTAAAACTGCAGTAAACCAGGATGGATTGCTTCTGGCGCACGAGGCTGAACTATATTTTGGCAGTGGGGGCTACGCCGATTACTCGGTTTGGATCTCTCAAGGTGGTGGGCATAATTCAACTGGCCCTTATCACATCCCAAATTTGAAAATAGATTCTTACAATGTTTATACCAACACACCGCCGACTGGCGCTTATCGTGGCTATGCTCACCCTGAAGTACATTGGATGGTCGAACGCCAGATGGACCATATTGCCCGTCAACTGGGAATGGATCCCGCGGAATTGCGCTTGAAAAACCTGCTCGGACCTGGCAAGGTTAACGCAATGGGTCAGGTCATGCAGAACTACAATGGCCGGGCAGACTTGTGCCTGCAAGCCGTGGTTAAGGCGCTAGGGACAAAGGCCGACCCCTCGGCACCTAACCGGAAGCGCGGGCATGGTCTTGCCTGTTTGATGAAGTCCCCGGTCATGCGCACCAACGCGCAAAGCGGAGCCATAATCCGCTTCAACGAGGATGGATCAGTGACTCTTTACACGGGCGCAGTGGAAATTGGACAAGGTGCCAATACGGTGCTGAGCCAGATTGCAGCTGAGGCATTGTCTATTCCCATGGATATGGTTCATTACGTGGCGCGCGTGGACACGGATTTCTCCCCCCATGAATGGCAGACGGTTGCCAGTCATACCACCTGGGCGGTCGGAAATGCGGTGCGGCTGGCGGCGATGGATGCCCTGCTCCAGATCAAGAAGGCCGCTGCCGAAGTGCTGGGTGTGCCTGAGGAAAACCTGGAAACCAACGACTGCAAAGTCTATCCTTCAAACCACCCGGAGCGCGCCTTTCCCTACCAGGCATTTGCGACAGGCTACCGCCGCCCGGACGGATCGGCTGTCAACCCTCCGATCGTTGGACGGGGCTCGTTCGTCCCCATGGGGCTGACCTACCTCGACCCGGTCACCGGTCAGGGGAATATCGCTGCCAGCTGGACTTTTGGCTGCCAGGGTGCTGAGATCGAGGTAGACCTCGAGACAGGCCAGATCCATGTGCTGCGGCTGATCAGTGCCCTGGATGCAGGCCGCATCATTAATCCCGACACCGCCCGCGGCCAGGTGGAGGGTGCCATGATCCAGGCCCTAGGTGCTACCCTGACGGAAAAGATACAGTTTGATGGCGATGGACGGATTAACAACTCGAGTCTGGTGGATTACCGCATACCGACTGCTGCCGATATACCCAGCTTACAGGTTTTCTTCATTGAAACCGAAGACATAAATGGGCCGTACGGCGCGCGGGGCCTGGGAGAACACGGAATTGTCGCCGTTCCCGCGGCAGTGGCCAATGCTCTGGCTGATGCCCTGGGGATTGATGTTTACGAGATACCCATATCTCCCGCAACCATCATTGAGGCGCTTGAAAAGCGCCCGGAAAGGAGGCAGACAAAGCAGAGATAGAAGGAAGGCTGGCACAAACCCCCTGTGGCGCGCTGGAGATCCAGCTCCGCCAGTCTAATATTTCGATACAGCGATTTCATCCAAATTCTATTGGCCATGGAGGAGAAAAAGTCATGAACAAGCGATCGGTTTTTTACCTGTTTGTTATTAGTATAATAGCTGTGGGAGTGCTGGTCGGATGCGCACCGCAGGCAACTCCGCCCCCCACTGAGGCGGGACCGGCCAAGCTTCTGGTGTTCGGCGCCTTCGCCACCCCGATCGAGGAGCCGTGGGATGGAGTCATCCATTCAGCCCTCTTGAAGGCCAGGGACGAAGGCAAAGTTGATTACGAATACACTGATAATATCGGCTATGCCGGTGATATGGAGCGCGTGCTGCGCGAGGTGGCCGATCAGAAGAAACCCAATATCATCTTTGGCGATGCTTTCGGGAATGAGGAGGCCGTACGGCGGGTTGCGGCGGAATATCCGGACATCGCCTTTGTCTTTGGATCAGGTCTGGGTCCCTCAGAGCCTAACGTATCGGTCTTCGACAACTGGATCCATGAGCCGGCCTACCTGAGTGGCATGTTAGCCGGAGGCTTGACCAAGTCGAACAAAGTCGGGGTTGTAGGAGGTCATCCGGTACCCGAAGTCAACCGCCTGGTCAACGCGTTTATCGCTGGCGCCAAAGAGGTTAACCCTGATGTCCAGGTGCTGGTTACCTTCATCAATAGCTGGTTCGACCCGGCTGCTGCAAAGGAAGCTGCCCTTGCTCAAATTGATGCTGGCGCTGACGTACTTTACGCCGAACGGTTTGGCGTGATCGAAGCCGCAAAGGAAAATGGGTTGTGGGCGTTCGGAAATATGAGCGACCAGAATGAACTGGCGCCAGAGTTCGTGGTGAGCAGCCCGGTGTGGAACATGAACCCCACGGTTGAATACGTCGTCAACCAGGTTCAAAGCGGCGCTTATACGGCCCAAGACCTGAAAGACTTCAGCATGGTTGCCAAGGGTGGCGCCAGCTTGGCTCCCTTCCACGCCACGGAGAGCAAGCTGCCTGCCGACTTGGTGGCAAAAGTGCGAGAACGCGAGCAACAGATTAAAGACGGACTGTTCCGAGTAGACATCAACGAAAAACAGCCGGAGCCCGTCAACTAAAGTTGGTCAACTAAAGTCGGTCAATTAAAGTCGGTCGACAAAAGTCGGTCAACAAAATCTACGTTGGGGTGATAGGCGTTCCTATCACCCCAAGCGGGAATAAAACATGCTCGCTGTCCAGATGCGGGGCATCACCAAACGGTTCGGCTCCCTGCTTGCCAATGACCAGGTTGA
>MGOK01000014.1:780-1009 GCA_001795335.1 Chloroflexi bacterium RBG_19FT_COMBO_55_16 | reverse complement strand
AGGCGAGATACATGCTTTATTGGGCGAGAATGGGGCGGGGAAAACCACGCTCATGCGCATCCTCTACGGGCTTTACCGGTACGACGAAGGGGAAATCCTGGTGGATGAGCAGTTGGTCCACATCACCTCCCCAAAGGAGGCCATCCAGCTGGGGATCGGCATGGTGGCTCAACACTTCACTCTTGTGCCGCCATTTACCGTGGCGGAGAATGTTGTCCTTGGCTATAAC
>MGOK01000014.1:398-583 GCA_001795335.1 Chloroflexi bacterium RBG_19FT_COMBO_55_16 | reverse complement strand
TCAGGAAGTGGATGTCCTGTTTGAGACTCTAGAGCGCCTGCGCAAAGCAGGGCTTTCGGTCATTTTTATCAGCCATAAGCTCAATGAAGTTATGGCAGTCAGTGATCGCATCACGGTGCTTCGCCTGGGGCGCGTGGTGGGTACAGTGGCGAAAGCCGCGACAACGCAAGCTGAACTGGCGCGCA
>MGOK01000014.1:0-273 GCA_001795335.1 Chloroflexi bacterium RBG_19FT_COMBO_55_16 | reverse complement strand
GGGTATCGCCGGGGTATCCGGGAATGGACAGGCCGAGCTATCGCATGTGTTGGCGGGTACCCTTATGCCAACCCAGGGAAAGGTTATCGTCGGTGACCAGGATCTTACCGGCGCCAGCCCAACCCGTTTCCTGGCAGCCTCCGTCGGCCGCATCCCCGAAGAACGGCAGGAGGGGGTGATCCAGGAATTAAGCGTCTCAGAGAACCTGGCGCTGGAGAATTTAGCCGATTTCACTCGTAACGGGGTGTTAGATCGGCGGCGCGTAAAAAAACA
>MGOK01000013.1:4302-5339 GCA_001795335.1 Chloroflexi bacterium RBG_19FT_COMBO_55_16 | reverse complement strand
CAAATGAACCATTCCTCTTCCGATTTCAGGGGTCTATTTCACTAAGCATGGTCCAACCCTCAGAACCACCCGAGGATCAACAACCGATCGACGCCCGCGACTCGCAGGGCTTTCTATACCAACCTAGTGGCCCGGTGGAGCAGGTCTTCGGCACCAAGGTTGAAACAGGTGGCGGTGATTACGTCGTCTACAACATCACTACCACTGTGGTCAGTGAGGCACAGGTCAAGACCATTGAGGACCTGCCTCCTGAGCCCGGCGACCCGCCCTTCCAGGGCTTGCAGTATTTCGACGAATCAGACGCTGACCGGTTCTTCGGCCGTGAAGATTTGACCGCCCGCATTGTAGCCCGCCTGGGGCGGTCGCCCTTTCTGGCGGTGATCGGCGCCTCTGGCAGCGGCAAGTCCTCTGTCCTGCGCGCCGGGGTCATCCCCGCCCTGCGTCGCGGCCAGCGCCTGGCGGATGGCGGCCTGCCCCCCACGGAAAGCCCCAAGTGGTCTATCAACGTTTTCACACCCACCGCCCACCCCCTGGATGCCCTGGCAGCTGCCCTGCTGCCCGAGCCCGAACAGCTGGCGGCCATGACAGCACTGCGCGACCAACTGGCCCAAGACCCGGGAGTCCTGCCCCAGGTAGTGAGCCAGTACCTCTCCAGACAGAAAAGCCCACACCTGCTGCTCTTCGTCGATCAGTTCGAGGAGCTTTACACCCTGTGCCGCAAACCAGAAGAGCGTGAAGCCTTCATCGCCGGCTTGCTGGCTGCCGCCGCGCCCGGGGAGGCTGGCCAAACCAGCCTACTGATCGCCTTACGGGCCGACTATTACGCCCAGGTTGCGCAGAACGACCGCCTGCGCGAGACGGTCTCGCAATCCCAAGAGTTCATTGGGGCCATGAGCCGCGCTGAGCTGGTGCGCGCCATCGATCGCCCGTTGGCGCAGGGGAACTGGCAAATCCAGCAGGGTCTGATTGAAGTCATCCTGGACGACATTGGCTACGAGCCAGGCGCCCTGCCTTTGCTCTCCCATGCCCTGCACGAA
>MGOK01000013.1:3505-4245 GCA_001795335.1 Chloroflexi bacterium RBG_19FT_COMBO_55_16 | reverse complement strand
GGCGTGCGTGGGGCGGTTGCCCAGACCGCCGAGGCGGTCTACCGCCGCTTACCGCCCGAGCAGCAGCCGGTTGCACGCAGCATTTTCCTGCGCATGGCCGAGGTCGGGCAGGATTCGCAGGATACCCGCCGCCGGGCGACCTATGATGAGTTGATCACCCGCTCCACAGATGAGCTGGTAATCAACGCGGTGGTTAAGGTGCTGACCGACGCTCGCCTGGTGACGACCGACACCCTCCAGCCTGGTGGTCAGAAGGTTGTCCAGGTGTCACACGAATGCCTGATCCGCGAGTGGCCGACCCTGCGCGCCTGGATCGACGAAGATTGCGAAAGCCTGATCCTGCACCAGCGCCTGGCTGAGGCGGCGGATGAGTGGCAGAAAATGGGCCGCGACCCGGGGGCGCTGTACCGCAGCGCCAGGTTGAAAGCCGCCCAGGAGTGGGCTGCTGGCAGACCCGACTCGCTTAGCCTGCTTGAGCAGGATTTCCTGGAGGCTAGCCGCCAGGTCGCCGAGCAAGAGGTCGAGCAATCTCGCCGCCTAGGCCGGGCGAAAACCGTTCAACGGGTCTTTTCCGGGGTGACGGCTGTTTTGCTCATTGCCGTGGCTTACCTGGCTTATACCTATTTCTTCAATAAGCAGCCTGCAGTTATGGATGGATTCTTCAATATCGCGATTGCCTCTGTATCCGGACCGAACACCAGTGGCGATGAAACCGGCCCAGGTTTATCTGAGCTACTTTA
>MGOK01000013.1:1027-3469 GCA_001795335.1 Chloroflexi bacterium RBG_19FT_COMBO_55_16 | reverse complement strand
CGTCCTTGTGTGGCGCGATAGCCCAGATCTGCGTAATTTGAATGTCACGATCGGTCCGGTTGAGGGAAATACCCCGGAAGCCCGTTCGCTAGCTGCGGCTCAGATAGCCAGCCGTCTGCACGCAGATATGGTGATTTATGGCGCCGATCAAGCCGGATTGGGAGGGCGACTGAATACAGCGGTTGAATCCAGTGCAGATGATCGGAAATATTCCTTAGAGTTCTTTCTAGCCCCCCGCCAGGGTTATGACTTTGAAGATCTCGAAGGCGGATTCGATCTGGGCTGTCCAATTTCACTCGCCAGCCAACCCAATGCAGCCGCCATGCAATCCGAACTGACTCCCTGCACCAGCGCCTTGGCCTGGATCGCTCTCGGCCTCAGCGAAGCCCAGGTTGGCCATTCGCTGGAGGCACTGGAGGCTTTCTTGAAAGCGGCCCCTTATATCCAAACATCCGAAGTAATCCAGTTCCTGATCGGGCGCGAATACCTGTTCCTGGTCGATCGTGAATCGGTGCTTAAGTTCGTCCAGGATGAATTCTACGCGCAAGCAGCCGAGGCTTTTACCCTTTCGACTACCCTTAATCCAGACTATCCTCGCGCCTATATCGGCCTGGGCGCAGTGTATTTTAAACAAGCGCGTGACTTGACCTTGCAGGACGATCCTTCGCCAGAGCAGCTTAATCAAGCTATGTTGTTGATTGAACAATCACTGGCTGCTAACCAGAAAGCGCTGGAAAACGCAGGCAATCCTGGCACTACCCGTTTACCAATAGAAAGCGTTGCCCGCCTGGGACTTGGTAACGGACTGCAATGGAAGGGCCGCATCCTGTTATACCAGGGTCAGTCTGAAAAGGCCCTGCAAAACTTTAAGCACTCCATCCAGGAGTTGGAACCGATTGTCCAATCCTTCCAACAGGCTGGTCAGGCGCGCTATCTGGCGCAGACCTATGAAATCCTGGGCAGCGCTTACCAGTGGAAAGGGTACACCTCGGAGCTGGGGCAAGCATACGCTGATGGGTTGGCCGCCTACCAATCGGCCCTGACATACTTCGACCTGTGCATCGCCGAAGCGGAATCCACCCAGGATTTCATTATCAAAGAGAATGTTGTGAGCGAAGTCTGTCAACCCAATCGGGAGTATGTGCGCGAGCAAATCGCTCGTTTAGGAGGCACGCAATGAAAAGCGAATTATCGTTTCGTTTATTGATTTGGGCTCTGGTGGTTTTCTTGGCTCTGCTGGCCTGTAGCATCTCTGTCAACACCTCTTCCAATGCTCCTAACACTCCCGAAAACCAGGCGCCCTCCCCGCCCACCAATCCTCTGCCTGCCGAGCCCAGCCCGCTGTCTACCGATCTGCCGCCAGCGGCAGAGCCTTCCCCGACCGTCCAGGGGGTCGCGGTGACTGATCCTCCCCCACAGCCCTCGCCTACCACCGGCCCGCAATGCATCGTGCTGCAGGATTTGTTCTTTCGCTCCGGTCCTGGCACCGCATACGCTCCACCGCTGCGCGCCCTTGAACCGCAGACTGTACTCATCCCGCAGAGCTATAATCCGATCGGCGTCCCCGGCGGTCCCTGGGTGCAGGTTCGTGAACCGCAAGCCAACCTGATCGGTTGGGTCAGCGCTGGAGAGCAGTTCGTCTCCTGCAATATCGATTTGACCGACCTGCCCTCCGTAGCGGTTAATCCCCCGCCTCCACCCCCACCCCCCAAGACCGGCAATTCAGCTCCGGATGGCACCTTTCCAGACAACCTGGTTTTTCGTGAGGACTTCAATCGGGATTATCTTTTCCGACTTTATACGCATGATTTGAACGTCGGCGAGGACGATGGTGATGGCATCACAGCCGTCGAGTTCACCATTCGGGATGCCAACAACCATGTCGTCCATTCCAATCGCGAGGAGACGCCCGGATTCTGTATCTTCGGCGGTGGCGAGCCGGCCTGCAACACCTGGTTGCTGGAGGATTACATTTACAAATGGCCTTCCACCGGTGAGCCGGTCAAGGATGGGGTCTATGAGCTAAGGGTGCACGTGATCCTGGACGACGATTCGAATGGCGATGGCAATTGGAGCTATGAGCTGACGGTGGATGTGCAATAAGCCAATGAAGCGGTGGATGGCATTGACAATTTCATCCATCAAATCTAAACTTATCCTATGCTCGCCAGAGTCTTCTCTTGCGCGGTCATCGGATTGGATGGGGTCATCGTCGAGGTCGAGGTGGACGCCGGTGATGGCCTGCCTGGCATTACGATCGTCGGCCTGCCGGATGCGGCGGTGCAGGAGAGCCGTGAGCGTGTCCAGATGGCGATCAAGAACGCCGGGCGGTCTTTCCCGCGCCGGCGCATGATCGTCAACCTGGCCCCCGCCGCCGTGCGCAAGGAAGGCCCAGCCTACGACCTGCCAATCGCGCTCGGCATGCTGCTCGCCACCCACCAG
>MGOK01000013.1:334-963 GCA_001795335.1 Chloroflexi bacterium RBG_19FT_COMBO_55_16 | reverse complement strand
GGCATGTGCGCGGTATCCTGCCCATGGCGGTCGTCGCCCGCCAGGAGGGTTTCAAGCGCCTGTTCGTCCCCGAGATAGACGCCAACGAAGCTGCGTTGATCCCCGACCTGGAGGTAATCGCGGTCGCCTCCCTGACCGCCCTGCACGCCCACCTGGTCGGTTTAACCCCCTTGCCGGTCCAACCGCCGGTCACCCCGGACGACCTGCCGATCAGCGTGCAGACCGACTTCCGCGAAGTAAAGGGCCAGGAACACGTCAAGCGCGCCCTGGAAGTCGCCGCTGCCGGTGGGCATAATGTCTTGATGATCGGCCCACCCGGAGCGGGAAAAACCCTCCTGGCAAGAGCCATGCCTGCTATTCTGCCGCGCATGACCATCGATGAAGCCCTGGACGTCACCCGCATCTACTCCGTGGCTGACCAGCTGCCCTCCGATGTGCCCCTCGTGCGCAACCGGCCCTTCCGCGCCCCGCACCACACCATCTCCCACGCCGGGCTGGTCGGCGGCGGCAACTGGCCTCACCCTGGCGAGATCTCCCTCGCCCACCGCGGCGTGCTGTTCCTGGACGAGCTGCCCGAGTTCGGCCCGCGCGTCCTGGAAGTCATGCGTCAGCCGATTGAAGACAAGATC
>MGOK01000013.1:0-191 GCA_001795335.1 Chloroflexi bacterium RBG_19FT_COMBO_55_16 | reverse complement strand
CTGCTCGACCGCATCGACATCCACATCGAGGTGCCGCGCGTGGAATACGAAAAACTGAGCGACTCCCGTTTTGGCGAACCTTCCTCAGCCATCCAGGAGCGCGTCGAATCTGCCCGCCAGCGCCAGCGTGAACGCTTCTTGCATCTTGAATCATCCAAAATCGTATCCTGCAACGCCGACATGCACCCGGC
>MGOK01000012.1:19309-21163 GCA_001795335.1 Chloroflexi bacterium RBG_19FT_COMBO_55_16 | reverse complement strand
CGCATCTCCTGCTCGTCTTTGACCACCGCCTCCAGGCCTACCCCCATGCCAGTGCCCTCGCGGGATGGCTTGACAAATAAAGGAAAGCGCAACGTCCTTCGAAACGGTTCAGTGGGGTTTTGGAATTCCTGGAAAGGCACTACCGGCAGGCCAGCATCCCGCCACAGGCGCTTGGTCAGCGTCTTGTCCAGCGAGATGGCGTTGGCCACCACCCGCGAGGCAGTATAGGGGATGCCGTACATCTCCAGCAGGGAGGGCACATGCGCCTCGCGGCCATCTCCGCGCAAGCCCTCGGCGATGTTGAAGCAGATGTCCGGTTGGATCTCTTTCAGGGCGAAAGGTAGGTCATTGTCTGCCGGGATGAAAACCGGCTGGTGCCCACCGGATTCGATCCCCTGTAATATTGCCTGCAATGTCTCCTCCCGGTCAAACTCCGCCCCAAAATCCGGAGGGCTATCTGCAGGTCGTTCCGTCTCCCCCTTGACATTGGCGATCAGGGCGACCCGCCAGGATGGCCGCCCTTCGACTGGCGCCGGGTCAGGAGGCTCGTCGTTTTCCTTCTTTGAGTTACTTGTTCTCATTCTGTCCTTATCCCTCTATAAATCGAGATCATCGTCTTCGTCGTCATCATCGTCGAAAGGCCAGTCTAGTTCGAGCGGGTCAAGAGAGACGACTTGCAGCTCGTTGTCGCATTCCAAACAAAAGATATGCTGCCCCATTTTCGGTTTCGGGACGAGGGTGACCTGTGCGTTGCAAGCAGGGCATACAGCTTTGAACATAGATCGGGTACCCTTTCTATAGTGTCTATATATAAAAATACCCCACCGTGCCGTGTGCAGCGCAGTTCTGAACCTGCCTTCGCAGGTTGGGTCCCTTCCCGGCAGATCCGCCTTGGCTCGGGCCTATCGCGTCACTGACGAAAGATCAGAACCCATTTAGACTGTGTTGGCTCAGAACCGGTTTGCGGCAACACGCGCACAGTAGGGTCACATTTCTTATACCACAAAACAATCGCGTTGAGTAGACATTTTAGTCAATATTAATCAATCCGCTCATTTAAGGGTCAATCGATCAAGCGGATATGCAGTTCTTTGAGTTGATTTGCCTCCACCGGCGAGGGGGCATCGGCCATGACATCGCGCGCGGCCTGGTTCTTAGGGAATGCGATCACCTCCCGGATGTTAGGTTCGCCGGCCAGCACCATACACAAGCGGTCGATGCCTGGGGCGATCCCACCATGCGGCGGAGTGCCAAACTCGAAGGCCTCCAGCATATGGCCGAAGCGCTGGCGCGCCACCTCCGGGTCCAATCCGATCAACTTAAACACCTTCTCCTGAAGTTCGCGGTTGTGGATGCGGATCGAGCCTCCGCCGACCTCATAATCGTTGATCACCAGGTCATACTGCTGGCCGCGCGCCTTTCCTGGGTCGCTGTCAAGCAGCGGGATATCCTCGGGCATCGGGGCGGTAAACAGGTGGTGACTGGGGTCCCAACGCCGCTCATCTTCGTTCCAGACGACAAAGGGAAAATCCACGATCCAACAAAAGGCCAGCACATTCGCATCGCGCAAACCCAGGCGGTCTGCCAGCAATCCCCGCAGCCGGCCGAGCGATTCGAACACCACCGCGGGTCGATCGGCGACGAAAAGCATCAGATCGCCTGGCTGGGCTTCCATGCGATTCTGGATGTCCTGTAGCACCTGCTCCGGGAGGAATTTGGCGAAGGAAGAGCGCATTTCACCCTGGGAGGAGATCGCCAGGTAGGCCAGTCCCTTGGCGCCATATTGGGCAGCGATTTCAGCCAGCTCGTCGATCTGCGCCCGGCTGTAATCGCCCAGGCCGCGTGCGTTCAAGC
>MGOK01000012.1:18028-19265 GCA_001795335.1 Chloroflexi bacterium RBG_19FT_COMBO_55_16 | reverse complement strand
AAGCCACTCATGGCCGCCAGGTCGGTGATATCCTTGAGCTCCATACCGAAGCGCAGGTCGGGGTTGTCCTTTCCGAACCGGGTCATGGCTTCCTGGTAGGACAGGCGCGGCCAGGGACTGGCGAGCAGGCGTTTCTCCGGGGCGACTTCGCTGGCCAGCCGCGTGAACATATCCTCAATCAGATGCATGATATCTTCACGCTGTACGAATGACATCTCCAGGTCAAGCTGGGTGAACTCGGGCTGGCGGTCGCCGCGCTGGCCTTCATCGCGGAAGCAGCGCGCGATCTGGAAATAACGTTCTATCCCGGCTACCATCAAGAGCTGCTTGAGCTGCTGTGGGGACTGCGGCAGGGCGTAGAATTGGCCCGGGTGGACGCGGGCTGGCACCAGGTAATCGCGCGCCCCCTCGGGAGTGGTCTTGAACAGGATCGGGGTTTCGACCTCGATGAAGCCTTGCGCGTCCAGGTAATCGCGGATGAACTTGACCGCGCGGTGGCGCAGGATCAGGTTGCGTTGCATCCGCTCGCGGCGCAGGTCGAGATAGCGGTAGCGCAGCCGGGACTGCTCCTCCACCTCCTCTTCTTTATTGATCAGGAACGGGGGGGTCTTGGCTGGGTTTAGCACCTGGAATTGGTGCACCTCGACTTCTATCTCGCCAGTTTCCAGGTTCGGGTTCTGCATGCCGGGGGGACGCTGGCGCACTACACCGCTCACCTGGATCACCCACTCGGCGCGCACCTCCAACGCGGCCTGGTGCGACTGGGGTGAAATGGAGGAGTTGGCGACGACCTGCACCAGCCCGAACCGGTCGCGCAAGTCCAGGAAAGTCACGCCACCGTGATCGCGGCGGCGGTGCACCCAACCGGCCAGAATGACGGTTTGGCCGGCATGTGCGCCACGCAGTTCACCGCAGGTATGAGTCTTGTACATGGTTTCTCCTCCAACAAAATAAATCGCCCTTCGCAGAATGCGTCGGGCGATGGTGGGACTGGGCTGTGGTTTACCAACCTGGCAGCGCGCATTCTCCTGCCCGACGCAGGCAAGCGTTATTTGCGTTGGCATCGCAGGCAGAAGAGGTGGGGCAGACGGATGGCATGTTAAACGACTACTCCTTAAGTAGAATGGGCGATATTATATCATAAGAAACCTTGATAGTCTCCCTCGAGTAGGTATCGGTTTTGCCTTCAGAAACTTCATATCTGCCAAAGAGATACCACAGGCGGTCATAGGCATCC
>MGOK01000012.1:13332-17941 GCA_001795335.1 Chloroflexi bacterium RBG_19FT_COMBO_55_16 | reverse complement strand
CAGCTCAGATAACAGCGCGTTTGCCGATCTACGATCGTGAGGATGTAGATCCTGTTTTTTTGTTGCCGATAAACGTGAACAATTCATCCATTTCGGCAAGGTTGTCTTCAACCCCTTGACATCTTTGGGTACAGGCACTTCCGGTAAGCTGGCAGCGCGGGCTTTGACCCATAACGAAACCGTGCGGTGGTGAATGCCCAAATGGCGTGCGATTCTGCGCAAGTTCATGCCATCCACATAGTACTGCAAGGCTTGCATGCGAATTTAGCCCATATTTATATCCACTCCCCACCACACTCGGCAAGCCCACGCGTGAAGTGCTATAATTTATTCGGGACATACTCCTCCATTTATTCCGGACGCTAACAGGGGTGATCGCGAGAATAACAACATCTATCATAGGCCTAATCTAATAACATTTAGTTTTCTCTAAACGGATTATGGGTGTTAAGCAATCCCCGGCTGCCTGGACTTAGCAAAGAATTGTAATGGAGAGAACAATCATGAGCGATTTTTCTGGCAATTGGTTTAGCAGGGTATCCAAGAAGGTTTCACAACTGGAACCAAAACAGGATCCAGGCGTTGCGCTAATTCCAACCCCGAAGCAAAATCTCCAACCCGGATCACCCTACAAAAAAGGGGATTTAATCGGCCAGAAGTATTTCCTCTAAAAATATGGAGCGATAATGGGAAGGGATCTTGCCGATCCCGCCCACTGCCACTAACGCCAGCCGTTAGCCCGCTCAATGTTGCCGCGTTACATTGGCTTAAGAAAAAAGGTCACTGGAGATACTTTCTTCGTGGCCGGACTGACAGGAGGTGTAAAGTGACAGAGTCGAAAGCAACCGCCAGGAAGAATGGTTTGAGAATACCTGCTACACAACACCATGACCGTCGCATACACCCACAGATTGTGGGATAATGACAATGTAATTATAGAGAAAGCGCCGGCGGGGTTCGACCTTTCTGTCCAGCGATTTAAGCACCTGAGTGCTTGAATTCACCCTTAACAATCGGGTATGCTATTCAGCGGGCAGGCCTTGCCTGCCCCTACCATCGGTAGGTATAGCCATGGCATACACACAAGAGATCCAGGCCAACCGGGATAACCCAGAGCAACTGGAAGCCATCTTCCAGGCTGCCCGGCGCAAGCGCGAAGTGGAAGCGTTCTCCACAGACATTCAGGCCTGCTACACAGCAGAGCCGGAGAACAGGTTGTACGCGGCCTGGTATTACCGGTTGCAGAGCGCGCCGGAAGAGAGAAAAAGAGAAGGGGCTAACTGGAAGCTGGCTATTCCGCTGGCGGCGGCAAACGGCCTGGTCTTGTGGGCGCTCTCGCAGCCGAGGCTGACCAGCGCTAGCGGCGCTCCCTACCTGGTGTGGTTAGCAGCGCCGATCACAGCTTTGTTCGTAATGGCGTTTCTCACACTGATATCCGAAAAAAACCACCGGCGCGCAATCCTACTGGGATTGGGGCTGGCAATTGTGACCGGGATCAGCATGCTTCTGGACAAATTCGTGGCGCGCCAGACCAGCAGCTATTACCAGGTCTTGCTTGTGCCGCACCTGGCGCTGCTGGCCTGGGCGAGCATCGGTGTCTGCCTGATCGGGGTGCGCTCGAGCACCGGCAACCGCTTCGCCTTCCTGGTGAAGTCGATCGAAGTGTTCGTCACCGGCGGCGTCTACCTGATCGCAGGGATGGCCTTTGGCGCCATCACCCTGGGCATGTTCGCGGCGCTGAGCATCGAGCTGCCGGATGTGCTCCTGCGCTTGATCACGATCGGAGGCGCGAGCCTGATCCCCGTGATCGCGGTTGCCACAATATACGATCCCCTGGCGGACCCGCAAGACCAGGACTTCAAGCAAGGGCTGAGCCGCTTCATCGCCACGTTGATGCGGCTGCTGCTGCCGCTGACTCTGGGCGTCCTGGTCATTTACCTGTTCGTGATCCCCTTCAACTTCCTGGAGCCGTTCAAGAACCGGGATGTGCTGATCGTGTACAACGCCATGCTGTTCGCCATCATGGGATTGCTGGTTGGAGCCACACCTCTCAGCCTGGAGGAGGTCTCTCCCAGGTTGCAGCGGGCGCTGCGCAGCGGCATCCAGGCGGTGGCAATCCTGGCTGTGCTGGTCAGCCTGTACGCATTGTCGGCTCTGCTGTACCGGACGGTTGAAGGCGGGATCACCATCAACCGGCTAACCATGATAGGCTGGAACGTAATCAACATCGCCCTATTGGTTCTGCTCATCCTCCGGCAACTCGGCAAGGGCGAGCAGCCGTGGAACGAGCGCATCCAGGGGTTGTTCAGCCTGGGGGCGTATGCCTATGTGGGATGGAGCCTGTTTGTAGTGTTGGTAATGCCGTTCATCTTCCGGTAAGGGACAGCGAGTAAAAGAGTGTATCCACCGGTGGCGCACACCGGTGGATACGTTTGTGTCGGGGATCTACCAACATGATTGCCACTCGAAATCCTTCAGCTCATCCTGGTAAATTCGGAACAGCGTCTCTGCCCGGAATTGTGAAGCGTGAAAAGAAGGCCAGGGCGGGGCATAAGGGGGGCAGGCCGGCGTATTCGCCTCCTCCGGGCAGGAGATCGCCAGCAGCCAAACCAGCCCGGTCTTCCTGGTCGACCTGGATGGTGACAGCGGTCTGGATGCCTGTGGAGAGGCACCCGTCCAGTGACCTTAAACGGTTCTGGTCACGCTTCGGGATTTTCCCCACCCACCTGTCCTGAGTGCAGGTGGAATTCGCTCGGGCGCTCATCTATTTCAAAGCCAGACAGGACGATCAGGACCTTGGTGACAGCTTTTCCAGGGTTGCGCCAGCGATGGCGCATGCGAGTGGCAAACAACAAGCTGTCGCCAGATTTTAAAGAAAAGCGTTGATCCTCCACCTCGTATTCCAGCTCACCCTCTACGCAGAACACGAATTCGTGCCCAGAGTGAATCATGCCAAAGGGGCCGCTGGTTCCCCCTTGTTCGAGGGTCAGCATAAATGGCTCGACCCGGCCGGCGAACGATTCGCCCCCCAGGCCCTCCCACAAACCACGTATAAATTCGACCCGAGTGCGATCCTCGGATTTCCGGAAAACGATTTCCTGGGGGGAGGGTTGCGTCCGGAAAAAAGCGGTGATCGGCACTTCCAGCGCTTCCGCTAGCTTGTACAGGGTGCTTACGGAGGGGGAGGTACGCCCGCGCTCGATCATGCTTAATGCATTTGTAGAGAGCCCGCTCAATTTGGCGAGCGCACGCATCGATTTATTCCGCTCCTGGCGCAGATCCCTCAACCGGCTGCCTACGTCTACTACGGGAGCATCATTGTGGATTTCCATGAACGCCTCCTGGTCGATGATCGGTTAATGATAGAGGTCATTATCCGCGGCAAGACAATATTAAGTGATATTATAACGCGATGTCCCAATTCATAGGACACATAAGGATTATTTAGTTACATCCGTCTCCCCTGGATTGTGACATTTCTTACTTATCATTTCCTTAGAATGCCCTAGAATGGTATAGTGCTTAATGCCTAATCTTGGTTTAATATATTGGGATGATCAGACCAAAAACCTTATTGAAATTGTGAATTTATCCCCATTCTTGCTTAACACCCTGATAGCTTTCATCATTTGGAGATCGCCGATATGAGTATTAGAAAGTCAAACCGAAAACGCTGGAGCTGGTTGGCTTTTACCCTTGTCTTTGGCCTTAGCCTGTCGGTTGGGGTAGCGATAGGCTTGTCCAGGCCGGCCGCTGCCGCATCCCAGGCGGGTCCGGTGACCCAAGAAGCGGGGTACGCCGGTTCGGAATCTTGTGCACCGTGTCATGCGAATATCGTCGAAGTGTGGAAATCGACGCGCCACGCCAATGCATTCTCGTCACCCATCTTCCAAAGAGATTGGAGTGAATTGGGCTCCAAAATAGCCTGCCTCGAATGCCACACCACTGGTTACGATCCAGCGTCTGGCGCCTATGTCCAGGAGGGCGTGACCTGCGAATCCTGCCATGGGCCTTTCCAACCGGCTCACCCTGCCCAGGCGATGTCGATCACGCCAGATGCTGAATTATGCGCTAACTGCCACAAGACCACCACCGATGAATGGAAAGCCAGCGTTCACAACAAGGCGGGAATCCAATGCCAGGCCTGCCACAATCCCCATTCACAAACCCCCAAAGCGGAAACCGTGACGGCCTTATGCAGCAACTGCCACAAGGCGATGGGTGATTCCTTTACCCACGGCAGCCATGCGAACGCTGGATTGGAGTGTAGCAACTGCCACATGTATACCAGCCCGCGCACCACTGATCCGATTGAGGGCCTGGTGCCCACCGGCCATACTTTCTCGGTTGGTTCGGATGCCTGTGTTGGTTGCCACCAGGACACCGTTCACACGCGGGACACGATCGTCCAATTGACTGGGGAAGTGAAAGAACTCGCCACCGCAGATATAGATACTCTCCAGAAGACGGTTCACGAACAAGATCAGACCATTACCAGCCTGAAAGCTCAGAACACCGTGCGTTTGTATACCGGCCTCGCCCAGGGGGCGATCGTTGGTCTGGTGACCGGTGGCGCGGCTGCCTGGGTAGTCAGCAAGAGACTACGCAT
>MGOK01000012.1:0-13322 GCA_001795335.1 Chloroflexi bacterium RBG_19FT_COMBO_55_16 | reverse complement strand
CCAAAGTTAAACTCGAGCTCACCCGCCGCGACTTCCTGGTGGTGGCTGCAGCCGCGGCTGGTTCGGTGGTGGCTGCTGAAGCCTTGACCACTGGGCCGCTTTCGCCTTTCGCCAACCTGAAACAGGGACAGCTGGAGGGTGCGGTAGAAGCGGCGCAACGCGCCGAGGGAGTGGGGTATCGCTGGGGGATGGTGATTAACCTGGATAAATGCATCGGCTGCGGATACTGCCAGCGGGCTTGTTCCGCCACCAACGATGTCGCTCCTGATATGGCCTGGAACATCGTTGTGGAGGAGAGAGGTAGCAGTGGAAATCCCTTCTTTTTCAGCCGTCCTTGCCTGCACTGCGAACACGCCCCTTGCGTGGAGGTGTGCCCGGTGCAGGCTACCTATCACCGCTCGGATGGCCTGGTAGTGATGGATTATGACCGCTGCATTGGATGCCGCTATTGTGAAGTGGCCTGCCCGTATGACGCGCGCAAATTCAACTGGGAAAAACGCACTGACGTAAACGAGTTCATCCCCACCTGGGGAATTGCCGAGGTCGAACGCCGCCCGCGGGGCGTGGTGGAGAAATGCACCTTTTGCATCCACCGCATCGATGCGGGGTTGGAAAGAGGGTTGATGCCCGGCGAAGCTTACGAAGCCACCCCAGCCTGCGTGAATGTCTGCCCGGTGGGAGCACGTGTCTTTGGCGACTTGAATGATCCTGGCAGTAAGATTTCCCAGGAGCTCGAGGGTAATGCCAGCTTCAGGCTGCGCGAAGACCTCGGTACAAACCCAAATGTGTACTATATCCCACCCAAGGAGGGCTTGTAAGCATGGCTGCCTCGACCCAAGTCCGCAAATCGCCTGCGCTAACCCCAGGTCTCCTGGCCTGGCTAGCCCTTTTGGGTCTGTTGTTGGCGATCGGCGTGGTTTCTGCCATCCCTGTGTTTACGCGTGGCCTGGTGCTCACCAACATGAACGACGTCGTCCCTTGGGGTTTGTGGATCACCATTGATTTGTCGTCCATTGCGCTCGGCGCGGGAGCTTTCACCCTCTCCGCTGTGGTTTACCTGTTTGGCTTGAAGCGCTACCGCTCCATCGTGCGCCTGGCAGTGTTTGTCGGCTTTATCGGTTATACCTCAGCTCTCCTGACCCTGATCATCGACATCGGCCGGCCGGATCGCTTCTGGCACCCGTGGGTGTTCTGGAATGTGCATTCCGTGCTGTGGGAGATCACCTGGTGCATCACGATCTATCTGGCGATCATGGTGCTTGAATTTCTCCCGGTGATCACCGAGACGAAGTTCTTCGACCGCTGGCCCTGGATGCGGCGAGCCGCTCAAATCCTGCACAAGGCCGCGCCTGTCCTGGCCTTGCTTGGCGTGCTGGTTTCGCTCTTGCACCAATCTTCGTTAGGAGCTACTTATGGCATCGTCAAGTCGCGTCCCATTTGGTTCAAGCCCAGCATGCCGATCATGTTTATCCTCTCGGCTGTGGCGGTTGGGCCGGCGCTTACAATGGCGGTTGCCTACGTGTTGGAATGGATCACCGGCAAACGGCGGATAGACCACACTATCCTGCGCACCATCGCTCGCTTTAGCGGTTTTGGGCTGATGGTCTATGCCTATATCAAGTTTTGGGATTTGGCGGCGGTCACCTACTATGGCAGGACTCCTGCTGTGAGCGAAGGTTTACACCTGCTCAACCAGCAGACTCCCTATAACTTCGGCTTCTGGTTTGGGGAGGTGATTATCGGGATCGTCATCCCGATAATATTCTTCCTGCTCCCACGCTTCAACCGCCGGCCGTTCTACCTCGTGTTGGGTGCATTTCTGGCGGTTCTGGGTGTGATCTTCAACCGCTGGAACATCACTGTCACCGGCTTATATGTCCCGCTTTCCTATTCGCCGGGCACCCTTTACCACCTGCCGCCTGGGGTTTATTCACCTGCCCTGGTGGAATGGGGGGTCGCGGTTGGTATTCTCGGCTATGCTCTGGTCATGTTGACCCTTGGGACGCGCTATCTGCCCTTATTTGGAAATCAGGAGCATTCGTAGTGGGTCTCCGGCCCAGAACATGCAATCTACACGGATTCGAGGCTTCAGCCGGATTTTTTATCGGTTTCCAAACCTGCTGAAGGATCGAATCCGGTAAAAACGAAGCATGCCCGCCAATTGCGGTCATGCTTTGCTGATCTTATCCTGATGGCAGCACACTCGGCTTTGAGAATATTGGAATACTTTCCTGGATTGGTGAATATATAATGCGTTATACTTTCGATAGCTGGAAAGTAGAGGAAAAAGTGCAACGGGTAATGCTACTTGCTGCACGCCGCCTGGCTGGCCGTGGAGGAGGAATCGCTTATGAATAGAGCTGATGCGAATCCGTTCTTGATTACTCTAATCTTCATCCTGCGCTGCCTGGTGCCGTTGGCGGTCATATTGGGCATCTCCTATCTACTACGCCGGCTGAAACTGGTCGCCGAACCTCCTCCTCCACCTCCAGACTGGGATGACGGCGGCAATGGGAATAACCAAAACCCACTAGAAGGAGGGCAGGCGCATGGAAAGGTTTGAATGTCACCGCAACTGGCTTGCCGTCTTTTTTGCAGTTGTTTTAATCTTATTAACCTCCTTTTTGATCATCCCCTCCGTCCGAGCCGGAGAACCGGCACAAGAGACCGAGGCCTATTGCCTGGGCTGTCACAATAATCCCGATCTAAGCCTGGAATTACCCAGTGGAGAGACCCTTTCCCTTTTTATCTCACCAGAGATACTGGGTAAATCGATCCACAGCCCTTTGGGGATCGAATGCGAGGCTTGCCACACACAGATCACGACTTACCCTCACCCCAAGCTGGATTACCAAAGCCGGCGAGAACTGGCCCGTGCTTACTACCAGGCTTGCCAGAAGTGCCACTCCGATAATTACACCAAGACCCTGGATAGCATGCACGCCCAGGCTGCCAACGCCGGAAACCTGAACGCGCCGATCTGCACGGATTGTCACGGCGCGCACGATGTCCAAAAGCCTGACAAACCCCGGGCGAATATCTCAGCCACTTGTGGCCAATGCCACACAGCAATCTTCGTGGATTACAAGGCCAGCATCCACGGCGGGGCGCTGATCCAGGAGGATAATCCTGATGTGCCGGTGTGTACCGACTGTCACGGTGTGCACAATATCCAGGACCCGCGCACTTCTCAATTTCGCGTTGAGTCCCCTGAACTGTGCGCCGGCTGTCATGCTAACCAGGAACTGATGGGTAAATACGGCTTGTCGACCGACGTTTACAACCTTTACAACCTTTCCTGGCATGGGGTTGATATCTCTATCTATAAAGCTAACTGGCCGACCATCTGGCATGAGAGCGCGGTATGTACAGACTGCCATGGGGTGCATAATATCTTGGCTACCGATAACCCTGCTTCAACGGTTAATCCAGCCAACCTGTTAGCCACCTGCCAGAAGTGCCACCCGCAGGCTGGCCCGAACTGGACCGGCGCCTGGACCGGGCATAACCGCATCAGCCTGGAGCGTACGCCGTTCGTATTTTACACCGATGCCTTTTATTCGATCTTTTCTCCCGTCGTCTTATGGGGTTCGATCATCTATGTTGTTCTGCAGATTATCCACTCCCTGGTGGAGCGTGTAAAGAGGAGCCTGCGATGAAACCGACCACCCCGCCTCTTCCGCCCGCTTCCGAGCAAGTGCGTACCGAAGTGCACCTGGCGCGCTTTAAGCTCGGTCAGCGCTGGGAACACGCCATCCTGATCCTCAGTATGACTGTATTGTTGCTTACTGGACTGCCGCAGAAATATCGCACGGCGACGTGGAGCCACAGCATTTTATCGACGCCCGAACGAGTGGAATTGGTGCAGCAGATCCACCATATCGCCGCTCTGCTCTTGATTGCCGAGGTGTTCTATCACCTGGGGCATGCTATTTACATGTTGGCGCGCCGCCAGCTACCGGGCGATATGCTCCCCACCTGGCAGGATGTGCGCGACGCCTGGCAGAGCTTCAAATACCTTTTGTTCTTATCGAAGAAAAAGCTACCCTTTGGCAAGTACAACTTTGAGCAGAAATTCACCTACTGGTTTATCTTCTTCACCGTCGGTATCATGGTCGTCTCAGGTTTTATCCTGTGGTTCCCGGAAGTCTGGACGCGTTTTTTCCCCGGAGGCATCATACCTGCCGCCAAACTGGCCCACAGCACAGAGGCGATCGTGGCTGTCGTGTTCATCATCATCTGGCATTTCTATCATGTCCACGTTGAACGCTTGAACTTAAGCATGTTCACCGGCTGGCTTAATGCCCACGACACCCGCCAATATCACCCCCTAGAATACCAGCGCCTGACTGGCGAACCCACCGAGAATTCTGAAACAGGAGAAAGCCAGTAATGCCGTCTCGCCATCAATTCAGCTGGATTGCCTTAGGAGCCCTGGCGCTACTCTTGGCTATTTCGCTCACCAGCCTCGTCCCGAGGGTCAATGCCGCGCCGCCCTCACAGGCGAGCACTCCGACCCCGCAGGCAGAACCAACAGCTGAAACAACCTCCTCCCCGTTATCGATCAGTAATCAAGTCTGCCTCGGTTGTCATGGAACGCCTGGACTAACCCTGACTCTCGAAAATGGGGAGGTTCTTGAGTTGTATGTCTCCGCCGAGGATCATAACGCCTCGATCCACGGGAAGAAGGGCTATGCCTGTGTCCAGTGCCATACCACGGTTGGGGATTATCCCCATCCGCCATTCAGCGCGCAAAACGCCCGAGACGCCAGCCTCCAGCTATACCAGGCATGCAATCGCTGCCATGCCAGCGAGTACGAGCTCACTCAGGATAGCGCCCACGCCATTGCCCTGGCAAATGGCAACAGTCAGGCGGCGATCTGTACCGACTGCCATACAGCCCACCAGGTGCGCCAACTCATCGATCCGGACAGCGGTGAATTAACCCCGGAAGCCAGGGTATGGGTGCCGCAGACCTGCGCTAAATGCCACAACGCTATATACCAGAAGTACCTTACCACGGTGCATGGTTCAGCCCTGGTCGGCGAAGGCAACCCGGACGTGCCCACCTGCATCGATTGCCACGGCGTACACAACATCGAGGATCCGAGGACTGCGAGCTTCCGTTTGAAATCGCCGCTGATCTGTTCTAAATGCCACACCGACCCTCAGCTGATGGCGAAGTATGGGCTCTCGACGCAAGTGCTTAACACCTACGTCGCTGATTTTCACGGGACGACAGTGACTTTATTCGAAAAACAATCCCCGGACGCTGAAACCAATAAACCGGTGTGCTACGATTGTCACGGCATCCACGACATCAAGCGCGTCGACGATCCGCAGTTTGGCTTGCACGCTTCGGAAAACCTGCTCCTGCGCTGCCAGAAATGCCATCCCGATGCCACCTCCAACTTTCCGACTGCCTGGCTGTCGCACTACATCCCCTCCGCAGAGCATAATCCACTCGTGTATTATGTAAACCTGTTCTATAAGATCTTTATCCCCGCCGTGTTGGGTGGCATGGCTATCTTGGTGCTGCTCGACTTTGCCAAACTGGTTCGTACCCGAGTTGGCAGACCAAGATTTAAAGAGGTAGCGCTACCGGCCACTGTGGAGCTTTCCCTGGATACACCTGCCTCTGTTGAGCTGCCCCCGGAAATACCTGCTAATGTTGAGCCACTCCCAGGAACCCCTGCTGATGCCGAGCTTTCCACCGAACCGCCGGCAGATACCGATGACCTGGCTGGGGAAAGCCAACCGCCACTGGCTGACTCCTTGTCGGAAACATCAGAAGCCCCCGAAGGCGACGAGCAGGTGAGCCATGATTGAGCCAACCCCCACCTCCTCAGTCACGGAACATCCGGTGAAGGAAAGCAAGACCTACACTCGATTCGACCTTCTGCAGCGCATCCAACATATGGTTTTGTTGATTTCATTTACAATCCTGGCGTTGACCGGCCTGCCACAGATGTTTGCGCTTGCCCCGATCAGCGAAGGGTTGATCCGGATTTATGGTGGGATTGAAACCACCCGCCTGATACACCATGTAGCCGCCATCGTTCTGTCGACCGTTGGCATCCTGCACGTTATCGAAGTATTGTATCGGGTAACCGTGCTGCGCGCCCCATTGTCTATGGTACCTCTCCTGGAGGACTTCAAACACCTCTTCCAGGACCTCGGCTATTATTTCAACCAGCGCAGGCACAAGGCTTATTATGGGCGCTACTCCTACGGCGAGAAAGTGGAATACCTGGCGGTAGTGTGGGGGACGATCATCATGGCCATCACCGGCTTTATTATGTGGAACCCGATCGCTGCGACACACAATTTACCGGGCGCCATCGTCCCCGCTTCCAAAGCCGCCCATGGTGGAGAGGCTATCCTGGCAGTGTTGTCGATCATCCTTTGGCATTTCTACCACGTCCACCTGCGCCATTTCAATAAGAGCATGTTCACCGGAAAGTTCTCCCGGGAGGAGATGGAACATGAGCACCCCGGCGAACTGGCCCAGATTGAAGCCGGTCAAGTGGCGCAACGCCCACCCCACAGCGTCCTGCGCCGGCGGCAGCGCCTCTACTTCCCCATTGCCGGTCTGCTGACTGTAATCCTGGGGTTTAGCCTGTACCGGTTTGTCACTTTCGAAAAGACTGCCATCACCACTATCCCCCAGGGCGAAACCGTCCAGGTCTTCGTTCCCATCACTCCAACACCACGCCCCACTCCTACGATTACCCCAACCATCCTGCCTGGCGCGGAGGTAGGGGCGGATACCTGGGCTGGAACATACGAAGGCCTCTTTCGCAACCGCTGCAGCACCTGTCATGGCGTGACCGCCGTGGGAGACTTGAGCCTGGCGACCTACCAGCAGGCGCTCAAAGGCGGCAAGAGCGGCCCGGCGATCGTTCCCGGCGACTCCGATGCCAGCCGTTTGGTGCAGGTCCAGCTAACGGGCAAACATCCCGGCCAGTTGACAATCGACGAATTGAACCAGGTCATCGCCTGGATCGAGGCCGGAGCGCCGGAGAAGTAACAGACTTCCGTAGTCTGACATTTTCCGGTAAGGCTCATACCATGCTCGCTGAGTTCTTCACCCGCAATATCGTCGGTGTATTTTTCTTCTATGGCCTGTCCTTCTTCAGCATGGGGCTGGCGATCTTGCTCGAGATCAGCCGCTCCACACAGCTCGATTTCGCCCGAGCGCTGCGCCCTCTAGGCTGGTTTGGGTTGATCCATGGGGGGCATGAATGGTTCGAGATGTTCTTGCTGATCAAGGTCAGCGCCCAACCTGAGTACCATCCTCCAGACATGGTGGATACCGTTCGACTGGTGTTGCTGGCCGCTTCCTTCTTTTGCTTAATTGCATTTGGTGTCAGGTTGATCACCGGGATCGTCAAACCAAATCTCTGGCGGTTGATCTTGCTGATAAGCGTCGTCATCTGGCTTTTGGGGCTGGTCTGGGTCTTTTCTACGCAGCCCGATGAGCTGCGACGCTCCATCTCAGCTGATGTCTACACCCGTTACTCATTAGCGATCCCTGGCGCAGCCCTCACTGCCTGGGGGTTGCTGATCCAGCGGCGGCTGTTCTTCCGGGCTGGCATGCAGAGTTTCGGGCGCGATGTTGCCCTGGCTGCCCTGGCTTTTGGGATGTACGGCGGGATCGGCCAGCTCTTCGCCTCCCCAAGTAGCATCTTCCCTTCCCAGTTCCTGAATGCGCTTCAATTCATCCAATGGTTCGGTTTCCCGGTGCAGGTGTTCCGGGCAGCCATGGCCAGCATGGCGGCTGTCTTTGTCATCCGTTCTTTACGGGCATTCGAAGTTGAAAACCAGCGCCAGATCAATACGCTGCGCGAAGCCCAGCTGGCTGAGCGCCGCCGCCTGGAAGAGCTGCGCGCCGAGCTGCTGCATCGCACCGTTGAGGCGCAAGAGGCCGAGCGGCAGCGCATCGCCCAAGAGCTGCATGACGAGACCGGCCAGTCGCTGACCGCCCTGGGCCTGGGCCTGCGTGGTCTGCGTAAGATGATCGAGAATAACCCGCAACGCGCCGAGCAACAGGCTGAGCAATTGCAATCCCTGGCGACAAATGGCCTGGACGAGTTGCAGCGGATAGTGGCCGGTTTACGTCCTCCTCATTTAGATGATCTCGGCTTGTTGGCTGCCCTGCACTGGTATGCCCGCGAAACCACGTCTCGCTTCGGGCTGCCGGTCAACCTCAACTCGCTTGGCAACGGTCGAGAATTGCCTCTCAACGTCAGGGTGGTCTTGTTTCGTATCGCTCAGGAAGCGATCACCAATGTGGTGCGCCATGCCAATGCCAGTCACGCTGAAATCCGCCTTTCTCTATCGGAAACCCTGGCCAGCCTTCAGGTAGAGGATGACGGGCAAGGTTTTAATGTCGATGCTACGCTCAAGGCGGGTATGCAGCACCCATGCTGGGGATTGCTCGGGATGATGGAACGTGCCGCACTGGTCAGTGGCACTTGCAAGATAAATTCTCAGCCCGGTGCAGGCACGCTGGTTGAGGTTCAAGTAATATTAAAACCCGGAACGGCTGAAAATGACTGACATCCGTCTCCTGCTCGTAGAAGATCATGAAGTGGTGCGCACCGGCCTGCGCATGCTGCTCGAGAGCCAGGCGGACATGGTCATCGTTGGTGAGGCGAGCACCGGCAGCCAGGCCATCGCCATGGCGCAGGAACTCTCACCACAGGTGGTGGTGATGGATATCACCTTGCCAGACATTTCGGGCATCGAAGTCACCAGCCAGCTCAAGCACCGCTTCCCAGACATGGCTATCGTCGCCCTGACCATCCATGAAGACGAACAATATTTCTTTGAGATGCTCAAGGCAGGCGCCACCGGATACGTGCCCAAGCGCGCCGCGCCGGAGGACCTGATTTCGGCCATTCAGGCAGCCTACGCTGGCGAGGTCTATATTTATCCCTCCCTGGCCAAAGCCCTGGTTTCTGACTTTCTCAGCCGGGCAGAAGAGGGGCTGGTGAAATCCGCCATGGACAACCTGACCGAGCGCGAACAAGAGGTGTTACGTCTCCTGGCGGAGGGCTTCACCAATGATGAGATCGCCGATCAGCTGGTGATCAGCAAACACACCGTCGCCCGCCATCGCGAGAACTTGATGCGCAAACTCAATTTGCACAGCCGGGGGGAACTGGTCAAGTATGCCATCCGCAAGGGACTGATTGAAGCCTGATAGAAACCTGGTTTCCGGAAACTGGCTTCTGGCCTCGATATAGGGTGATCTCACTAACTAAATAATCCCCTCTCTCCCCTATTGACCTTCCCGCAAAAATTCTATATCCTATAGTTAGTTTCTGGTGTGCAACGCGCTCAAGCCGCCGTCCTCGGCGGCAAAACCTGCGCCGGGGACGGCGCATAGAGCAATTTTGCACCACGAACTAGTTAGGTCTTATCGGAACCGTGAGGTATTAGCAGAGGAGGTTACCATGAAAAAGGCTCAATTCTTGGCAGTTTTCTGGACATTGCTTCTGGCGATCCCCTTCACTGCGCTGGCGCTTACGGCGACGGCCTACATCACCGACCACCTGTTTGATATCTCCAATGCCATCGCCTTTATCCTCGGGGATACCCTGGCTAAAGGCCGGGATTTGATCTTTGAAGCCGAACTGGTGGGTTTGATCGCCGGCCAGCTGCTGATTGTGGTCGTTCTCCTGCTGACGTATCTCGCCAGCCGGAAGGAAGCGCCTGAACAATGACCCTGGGGAATCCTCCCGAAAGCTGTTTAATTAAACGGCGGTATATCTCCAGAACAAAAACAAAAGGTGCCTTTTCCTGAGAGACACCCTCGCCAATAATATTCTGCAGCCACTGCCTGCAAGTTCTTCAAGTGGTTTTCCTGTAATATACGTCTCTCGTTCTTTTCTCGCCTGATCGCTACCTCCAATTCTCTGCCGAAATAAACAACCACAGGGGTGACATTTGCCAGCGATTTGTGGTTGCGTTCGTGGTTGTAATCCGCCATAAAGCTGGCGATCTCTCACTCCAATTCCCTGGGGAAGTAGAAGTTCTGCAGCTTCACCATGTTCTTCATGGAGCGGTGATAGCGCTTGATAGTTTTTACCCCGATTCAGTTTCAAATATTCAGACACGTACCACGATAAAACTTCTGGTATTGAATAAAAAAGTCTTAATACTGTTATTAAATGACGTTTTTATTTATAATATAGCTATATTGTTGACACAACGTTTATAACTCCCTATAATAAGAAGGAATATATATGGACGAACTTGATCGAAAACTAATTTCTCTTTTACTTGCAAATCCTGATGAAACTAATAAAGCGCTGGCGCAGGTGCTCCATGCAAGCGAATCCACAATCCGTCGCCGGCGCCAATCCCTGTTTGACACAGGAATTCTGCGCAGCACCGTCGTCGCAGATCCCTTTCGGCTTGGTTATACCATCATGGCTCTCATTGGAATGCAAATTGAGCACCGTTTTCTGAATTCTATTGTGAAGGCGCTCCTTGATCTTCCCGGATTACGGTTCATTGGATTAACCTTGGGTAGATATGATATCTTGACTGAAGCCTGGTTCAAGTCCAATGAGGAATTGTTAAATTTCGTAACCGATGTGCTGGGACAGATTCCCGGTATTCAACGAACGGAAACGCTTCAAGTGCTTAAATTGGTTAAATATGGATATGACTGGGGACAACCTTCCCAGGATATCAATGGCTCATCATGATGACCACATTAATTCAGAACTGTTCTCTTCTAGATAGTTCAAGCCCGAAGGGTTACATTGAACATCAAGACATTCTCATCTGTGATCATCGGATTGCAGCTGTTCAATCGACAGGTGCGATAGCCAATTCGGATCGCGTTATTGATGGTCAAGGATTACTGGCTCTACCTGGTTTGATCAATTCTCATACTCATTCGCCGGAAAACATCCTTCGTGCCACTGTCGAACAACTTCACCTTGAACTCTGGCTGGTTAAACAATTTGCCCATCGAGCCAATTTCCCTCTCCGTCTGATTTACTTAATAACACTGGCTGGTACCGCTGAGATGATCCGCTCTGGGACCACCGCTGTGCTGGACCATTTCTGGATGGCACAATCTCTCACGTTGGAGGGCTTAGATGCTGCCATGCATGCATACGCAGAATCCGGGATGCGGGTAGGATTGGCTCCCCTGGTCGAAGATCAAAACCTGATACTGGAGTATGCTGTCCGGGCTGAACCACGTCTGGCGCTCCTGGAAGAAGACCAAGAGAATCGAGCAGTGTCTTCGGATTTGCTGGTTTTACTCCAAGATTTCTTTGAACGCTGGCACCTTAAAGAAAACGGGCGCTTGAAGTGCTTGCCTGGCCCAGGAGGACCTCAATGGTGCTCTCGCCACCTGTTGCAGGGGTGCCTGGAACTGGCGCAACAATTTAATACAGGATTTCACCTCCATCTGGCTGAAACATGCCTTCAGAGTAAGGTGTGCCTTTCAATCTATGGACGCCCAGCGATCTTGGAATTAGAAGAGATGGGAATTTTGGGTCCCAACACTTCGATAGCCCATGGTGTATGGATCAGCGATGATGAGATTAGCTCATTGGCGCGAACGGATACGACTATTGTCCACAATCCAGTAAGTAATCTCAGGCTTGGAAGCGGGATTGCACCAATCCCACAAATGCTGGCTCGTGGTGTCGATGTGGCGCTGGGAACCGATGGCGCTGCCAGCAATGATAACCAAAATATGTTTACTGCTATGAAGCTCATGGGATTGTTACATTCACCAGCAATTTGGGAGACGAATGCCTGGTTGAGTGCTCGACAAGTTATCGAATCCAGCACACTTTCTGGAGCCAAGGTTTTGGGATACCCAAACAACCTGGGGCGAATCTCTAAAGATTATCTGGCAGACCTTGTATTACTGGATCTCGCCCAAAGTTTCTGGACTCCCGCGACGGATGCCATGCAATACTTAGTATTTTGCGAAACTGGATCATCTATCAAGTATGTCATTATCGATGGAAAGGTGATCCTTGACAATGGAACCTTGGCTACAGTTCCTGAAAAAGATGTGCATCAAGAGTTAAAAGAACAGGTCGACAGCTACTTTAATAACTACCCACAATCATCAAAAAAGCTGACAACATTACTCGATTCATGGAAAGCTGCGCTGGATAAATTGATACAAGAGGAAAAAGTATAAGATGCCTGAAGCAACTACCCAATCAAGTGGAAAGGATACCCGTATGAGGTATGTGCGCACCTTCCTTTTCTCAATGCGCCTTGGTGCGCCGTTGTCCAAACTGCACGTTATAACCAAATTCCTGGGGATCCTGATTTTGTCATTCATTATCGTTAGAGTGATGGATGAGAAGAATCCGGATCCGATTATGGCCGGGTCATTATTTATCCTTGCCTTAATTACTTTGTCTCTCGGTGGCGTGAGCCGTTGGTTGTTTCAATCTTACCTGGTGATTATCTTCCCAATGTTTTTATTTCTCTTCATCACCTGGGTTGCTTTTACACCGGTACCGGGCACCCATACCTACCTTAGTTGGCAAGTATATTCTGGGAAAATCGATGTCGGCATCTGGGTTTCCACGGTTGTCTTTTTAGTAACATTGGTAGGCCATTATGTAATAACCAAAAAAATCGCTCGGGGACTCTTTATTGCAATAGTGCTGGCAATACTCATCACTCGTTTCACGGCGAATCCTGGCTTGATATTTTCCACTTTCTCGTTCTGGAAACCGTACACATTTATCCTTTCCGATAAAAATGCCCTGGTTGCGGGAACGAAAGTACTTGGTTACGCTGCTATGGTATTCATGAGTCTTATGCTTGTTATGACCACCAGAGATAATGAGCTTGCCGCTGCTTTAAAACAGCTCCGGATGCCATATATAAGTCGGTTTTTTCTTTCCATCGTATTTCGCACTTTGAGCCTATCCCTTATGGATTTTGAAACTATTCGACAAGCGCAAGTTGCCCGGGGTATTAATATGAAGAAATTAAGCATTTTCGGGGTATTGCGAAATATTGCCCTCATGTCTGTGCCATTGGTCGCAACAATGTTGCACAGGTCAAGCGAAATCGGAGATGCGCTCCAGGCGCGTGGTTTCTCGCTCACCAAGCCAGCCAGGGAATTCTTTGAAATCCAACCGCTTAGAACATTGGATTATGTGATGCTCATAGTTCTAATAGGATTAGCTTCAGCCATTTATCTTCTTTCTCTTAATCTATATACATTGCTCATATAACTTGAGTTTAGAGTTCTGACCGAAAAACCTGGACCTTAACAAAAAGTAGAACTGCTGGTAAAAGTTTGAGTGTGAACA
>MGOK01000011.1 GCA_001795335.1 Chloroflexi bacterium RBG_19FT_COMBO_55_16 | reverse complement strand
AGGCTGGCCTGCACCTTGTAAGCTACCTGGAGCTCACGCTCCATGCGACCTTTTTCAACCGCAACTTGATACAGCCGGGCGTTTTCGATGGCGATCGCTGCGTTCGCCGCAATCGCGTTCATCAGGTCCAGGTCAGCCTGGGCGAAGATACCAGCTTTTAGCCGGTTATCCACATAGATTACCCCAATGGAAGTCTCTTTTACTTTTAAAGGGACACACAGGACCGATCGAAGCCCTAGGCTCATCACACTGGTCCGCATGCTTATTCTTTCGTCGATTTGTGCGTCGCTGGTTAACATCGGCTGACCTTTGCTGGCTACTCTCTCAACTACGCCGCGTGAGACCTGAAACCCAGGTTCTTCGATCGTTTTTTGATCGATACCCCGCGCAGTCCGGAAGCCGAGCTTTCCATCTGGCTCAGACAGCATCACAAATCCACGTTCCGCACGCGTTGCCGCGATCACCTCATCTATCACTTGGTTCAACACCTCGTCCAAATCAAGGGAGGAGTTGAACGTTTGCGATAGACGATAGAGCAAGGCCAGGTGCTCCTCTGACGGTTGAGAGTTGCGTTCAGTCAAGGTATTCCCCTGTTCAGATTGATTTACTACTGATTATATCCTTATTTAGATGGATAGAACAAATCGGGTAGATAGACCGGCTGATCTATAAAAACCTATTACCAGTGGGGTAAAATTAATCACAACAATGAAACCTTTCGATTCATCACAACTGCCGAGAGCAGGAGGGCATAATTCATGGCAACAATCAAATCCTTAGCGCCTGGCGATCTGTATAAACACACCGATCCTGGATTATTCAGCTTCGAAACCACTGATGAGATGGCGGATTTTTCGGAGATCATCGGACAGCCCCGCGCGGTCCAGGCTATCAAATTTAGTATTGGGATGGAAAAGGATGGTTACAACCTGTTCGCCCTCGGTCCCTCTGGCTCAGGAAAGCGTTCGTTGGTGACCCATTCCTTCGAACAGCAGGCAAAATCGGAACCAACCCCGGATGATTGGTGCTATGTATACAACTTCGAGCAAGAACATAAACCCAATGCAATCAGGCTACCAGCCGGCAAAGGTACAGAATTTCAACATGACATGTCGCAATTCGTTGAGGAATTGCGCACGACCCTATCAGCAGCTTTTGAAAGCGACGAATATCGGGCGCGCCGCCAGGTCGTCGAAGAGGAGATTCAGGAGAGGAACGAGAAGGCTTTGGATGAAATCCAGGCGCGCGCCAAAGACCAAAGCCTGGCACTCCTGCGCACGCCCGGTGGGCTTGTCTTCGCACCGGTCCGGGATGGTGAGGTGATGCCACCAGAGGAATTCCAGAAGCTACCTGAGGAAGAGCGGCAGAGTTTGGAATCAAATGTAGCTGAACTCCAGGCTCAATTGCAGAAAGTGCTTCAGATGGTTCCTGTCTGGCAACGCGAGATGCGCCAGCGTGTGAGGGGTTTAAACCAGGAAATCACCACAATTGCAGTAAACGGCTTAATGAACGAGTTGCACCTGAAATACGCCGAAATCCTCGAAGTCCCTGGCTATCTCGATGCAGTCCAGCGGGACATCGTCGCTCACGCCAGCGATTTCTTGGTGATCGACCAGAGTCCAGGAGGAGAATCCGAGCCGGCCATGCCTGCTGTGATGGATCGTAACCGTCGAGAACTATCCCCTCTTCGGCGTTATGAGGTCAACCTGTTTGTCGCCCACCATGCCTCCCAGGGTGCGCCAGTCATTTATGAAGATAACCCCACCTACCAAAACCTGATTGGCAGGGTAGAACACATGGCTCACATGGGTGCCTTGGTTGCCGATTTTATTTTGATCAAACCCGGTTCTTTACACCTTGCTAATGGCGGTTACTTGATCCTGGACGCGCGCAAGGTACTGCTGCAGCCTTATGCCTGGGACGCGCTCAAACGGTCCCTGGAGTCTCGCCAGGCGCGCCTCGACTCTTTAGGTCAAATGCTAGGCTTGATCAGCACCATTTCGCTCGAACCAGAGCCGATTCCATTGAACGTCAAAGTAGCTTTGCTCGGCGACCGGCCACTTTACTACTTGCTCTCAGAATTGGATCCAGAATTTGATGAACTTTTTAAAGTACAGATGGAATTCGATGACCAGATGTCCCGCAACGAGGAAAATGAAGAACTATACGCACGGGTGATTGGATCGTTGGCGCGGAAGGAGCATTTACGCCCGCTTGACCGGGCTGCAGTCGCGCGTGTAATCGAACATAGCGCTCGCCTGGCAGGCGACGCACAAAAGCTCTCCGTTCAAGTCAAGAACGTCATCGACTTGCTGCGCGAAGGTGATTATTGGGCTGGTGAACATGGCCACCATAATATCCAAGCCTCTGACCTTCAAAAAGCTATCGATGCCCGGATTTTCCGTGCTGACCGCCTGCAGGAACGTTACCAGGAAAATATTCTGCGCGAAACGATCATGATCGCAACTGATGGATCCCAAGTCGGGCAGGTCAATGGTTTATCGGTGATCCAGATGGGGAATTTCGCCTTTGGCACCCCCAGCCGTATCACCGCTCGCGTTCGCAGGGGCAAGGGTGAGGTCGTAAATATTGAACGCGAGGTAGAGTTAAGTGGCCCGATTCATTCAAAAGGCGTTCTGATTTTGTCTGGTTTCCTGGGAGCACGGTATGCTGCAGAGACCCCCCTTTCACTTTCGGCCAGCCTGGTCTTCGAGCAATCTTACAGCGGCGTGGAGGGAGATAGCGCCTCCTCCGCCGAACTTTACAGCTTGCTTTCGGCCCTGGCTGAGCTGCCTATCAGACAATCCCTGGCAGTCACCGGCTCAGTCAACCAGCATGGCCAGGTGCAGGCGATTGGAGGGGTAAACGAGAAGATCGAAGGCTTCTTCGATATCTGCAACGCACGTGGCTTAACTGGAGAGCATGGCGTGTTGATCCCCATTTCCAATGTTAATCACTTGATGTTGAAACAAGAGGTCATCGATGCGGTTGCTGCCAGAAAATTCCACATCTTTCCTATTACAACGATCGACCAGGGGATTGAAGTGCTCACCGGAATACCAGCTGGTGAAGCCGATGAAAACGGAAAATATCCAGATAACACAGTTAATGGTCGGGTGCAAGCACGGCTGGCGAAACTGGCTGAGAAAAACGAAGGAGAAGTAGAAGATGGGAAGGAGGATGCCACTTGAGCGCCTCTAAGCGGATCATAGATATCAATCGTATCCTGGTCGCGCTTGACGCTTCCCCGCAAAGCCTGGCAGCCCTGGAGGTTGCGGCAGAACTGGCAGCCAAATACGGAGCGGAGCTGGTCGCCGTGTTTGTCGAGGACATCAACCTAGTCCGCCTAGCTGG
The DNA here is from genome assembly GCA_001795335.1 of Chloroflexi bacterium RBG_19FT_COMBO_55_16. Next base: position 3,295 of record MGOK01000011.1, on the reverse strand, counting down.
ATTTCCCTTCGCCCAAGAAATCGGATATTTCTCAGCCATCTCACGCCACCTGGATAGCCAGCAAATCGACCTCGAATTGCGCGCTCACGCCAGGTGGGTTGAGCGAACCACGGCAACGCTTGCCAAGCGCACCAACCTGCGTTGGTCATTCCGTACCATGCGCGGAGCCATTTCTGGGGAGTTACTGAGCGCGGCTCTCGAGTCAGACCTGATCATCCTCGGCAAGATTGGCTGGTCTGGTCAACGTCAGCTCGGTTCAACCGCACGTTCTCTGGTCGTGCATGCCCCCCTCCCGGCCCTTTTCTTACAACGCAACTTGCGTTCGGGGATGCCGTTGATGGTTGCATACGAAGGTTCCCCTTCCGGTCGAAAAGCCCTGGCGATCGCCCGGATGTTAAGGCTTTCCGATAATCCTTTAACCGTGTTGGTCTTGGCTGCCGACCACGATGAGGCTGATCGACTGCGATCGGAAGCTCAAACCTTGCTGGAGCCAGCCGGTATCCCGGTCAATTACCGCTGGCTTTCTGAGTTAGATGGGCAAAAGTTCGCCCGGTTAGCGCGCCTGGAGGGTTGTGAAATTATGGTGGTGCCCGCCGATAGCCAGTTCTTCCCTGAAGATATTCTCCTGAGCTTGGTCAATGAAACCGACTGCGCGGTCTTGCTCGTTCGATAAATATAAGGGGAACCTATGCCTTATACCACATTGATCTCTATTACCGAACTCGCCGAACATCTAAACGATCCAGATTGGGCAATCATTGACTGCCGTTTTTCACTGGCGGATCCCGAACGCGGACGGCGCGATTATTTCTCAGCGCATATCCCCGGAGGCTTATATGCGCATTTAGACGAAGATTTATGCAGCCCGGTGATTAAAGGAGTTACAGGCCGTCACCCGCTCCCTTCCATTACAGGGATAACCCAGACCTTGAGCAATTGGGGGATCGATTCTGACGTCCAAGTGATCGCTTATGACGAATCTGGCGGAGCGATGGCGGCTGCCCGTTTATGGTGGATACTACATTGGTTGGGACACGAATCCAAAGCCGTTCTCGACAGTGGTTGGCAAGCATGGCTTAATAAAGAAAAGCCAATCCACTCTGGGATTGAGCGTCGGACTCCACGCAATTTTATCCCCCAGATGAAACCAAACTTGTTTGTCGATTCGGCGATAATCTTAGAGCGGATCTCCGAACCGGATTCAAGGCTATTCGACTCACGCACCGTCGACCGGTATCGTGGTGAGAACGAAACCATCGACCCGGTTGCTGGACATATCCCTGGCTCAATTTCTGCTCCCTATCCAGATAACCTGGACACAGAAGGTAGATTCCTGCCTCGCGAGGCGTTACGTGCCCGGTTCCAATCCTTGCTTGGCGTTGCGCCAGTTGAAAATGCAATTTTCTACTGTGGTTCAGGCGTCACCGCAACTCACAACCTTCTGGCCTTAGCCCATTCAGGCCTGGGGGATGGCAGACTTTATCCCGGTTCTTGGAGCGAATGGATCACTGACCCTTCTCGTCCCGTGGAAAAGGGGTAAAAAAAAGAGGGGGATTAAGATTATCCGTTTTCATCCATCTACCGTCTTTGGTTGATTGTCTACCGTCCAACTCCCCAAAGCTGCCTACAACTGGGAGGTACAATGCGGGCAGCGGGTGGCTTTAATGGAGATCGTTTCCATGCAATAGGTACATGTCTTGGTGGTCGGCTCGGTTATTGGTTCAGCCTCTTTAGCCTTCTTGAGGCCATGTAGCCTGTTCATGGCGCGCACGACCATAAATATCGCCAGGGCTACAATTAAGAACGAAATAACTTGATTTATAAATATACCGTAATTGAGCGTGACAGCGCCTGCCGCTTGGGCATCTGCCAGGGTGGCGTAAGGTCCGGCTGTACTTCCAGCTGCTAATACCGAGAACATATTGGAAAAATCTACTTTCCCTAAAAGCAGTCCAACCGGAGGCATAATGATGTCCTTCACCAGGGAATTTACAGTGGCAGCAAAGGCAGCCCCGATGATGAAACCTACGGCCAAGTCAACTACATTTCCCCGCATGACAAATTCTTTGAAATCTTTCCACATAATGTTTTCTCCTTTTGAATTCAAAATCATTCCCTTTTCAAAACCATCACCCTCTTAAGCTTACAGACAATTATTTTATCGGTCGCAATTGGACGATAAGACTGCAATTGGCTGGTAAAGTTTGGTTCGCTACTAATGGTTTGTATGTATCAAAGCCTCCTTTCGCATTGATCACAGGCGAGGTAAGCACCTCGTCCTCAGCCATCCTATCTTCCCCAAATATCACAACCGCCTCATAAGCCTCTTTGAGAGGTCCTTGACCTAAAGTTAAGTAAAATTCGTTGATCGGGTCTTTCCCTAAGTTAAGAATAACCAGCACCACCTCCTCTTTACTGGCGCGCAAATAAGTAAAAATCGCTTCGTTATCCACCTCTACGGGGAAGTAATCACCGACGCGCAATGCAACGTGCTGGTTGCGCAAATGAATAAGTTTGCGATAGTGGGACAATAGGGAATCAGGGTCAGCGGACTCATCCGCAACGTTTTTTCCCGCGGCAAAATCCGGATAAACAGATATCCACGGTACACCATCAGTGAAGCCCGCATTCTCATCTGCCGTCCATTGCATAGGTGTCCGGATCATTTCATCTGGTTTCTTACCAAACATACCAATCTCTTCACCGTAGTAAATAAACGGCGCTCCAGGCAAAGTAAGCAGCGCTGAGGCTGCGCTTTTTGCTTTACCTATCTCCTCCCTAAAAAGCAAAATCGATCGGTCCTGATCATGATTGGTCAAGAAGGTTGCGAATTGTCCCGGTGGGAACAGACCCCAATCTCTGCTCATTATCCTGGAAACTTGCTCAGCTCTACCAAGTCGTGCGCTGGTAACCAACGATTCTGCCAGGTCAAAATCAAAAGCCAGATCAAACTCGTCTCCAGTTATGTACTTGCTGGCTGCCACACTACTGTCCCACACCTCCCCTACAGTTATGGCTTGCGGATTCAGGCTTTTGTAAAATTGGCGAAAGTCCTTATACCAGTCATGGGTCGCCTTGGAATGGGATTGGAGAGTACCTTCCTCGATCAAATGCTTGGCAGCATCTAACCGGAATCCATCGACTCCGATGTCTTGCAGCCAATAGCGGACGATATCCTGCATTTGCATCGTAACTGCCGGGTTTGTGTAATTCAGATCTGGCATGCCTTCCCAAAAGATGCCCAGGTAATAGCCGGTATCCGTAGCATGCCAACCGGAGCCGCTGGGTTCTGCCT
>MGOK01000010.1:5272-8572 GCA_001795335.1 Chloroflexi bacterium RBG_19FT_COMBO_55_16 | reverse complement strand
CGCCTCCAGCGTCAAATACATTTCATCCTTAGTTATCAGGGGATAGGCGTGCTATAATCTTTTAGATTTCGACAGCCAAATGTAAGGTTAGCTAGATCTCGACGCGAAACTCGCTCAAGCCGCCATCTCCGGCGGCGTTTCCTGCGCGGTAAGTATGACGACGACGGGAGCTGTTATGCACCAGAAACTAGCTAGGGTTAAGTCTTCCGGTTACCAGACTATCCGACTACTTGACTGAGTGGAGCTGCGACCAAAGGAGCAATCCATGTACGATCGCCTTAAGCTCGAAGAATTGCGTCAATCGCTGGAAAAGTGGGAAGAAATCACCCTGGGACATTACCTGGCGCGCCTGCCCGAACGCCAGGCTCAGTTTATCACCGCCTCCTCCGAGCCGGTCGAGCGCCTGTACACCCCGCTCGACGTGGCCAGGTTGGATTACCTGGAAGACCTGGCTCTACCCGGCGAATATCCCTACACGCGTGGCATCCACCCTACCCTACATCGCGGGAAATTGTGGACGATGCGCATGTTCGCCGGTTTCGGCACCGCCGAGGAGACCAACGCCCGCTTCAAGTACCTGCTCGAACAAGGCCAGACCGGACTCTCGGTCGCCTTCGACCTGCCGACTCTGATGGGCCTGGATAGCGACTCCCCCGCCGCCCTGGGCGAATTTGGCAAGTGTGGCGTCGCCGTGTCTTCCCTCAAGGACATGGAGATCTTGCTGGACGGCATCCCGCTGGACAAGGTGTCCACCAGCATGACGATCAACTCTCCCGCCGCCATCGTCTGGGCCATGTACATCGCTGCTGCCGAAAAGCAGGGTGTCCCTCTCGATCAGCTGCGTGGTACCATCCAAAACGATATCCTCAAGGAATATATCGCCCAAAAAGAGTACATCTTCCCGCCCAAGCCGTCCATGCGCCTGGTGGTGGATACGATCGAATATGGAACTACCACAGTCCCGGAGTGGAACACGATCAGCATATCGGGGTACCACATCCGCGAGGCAGGGTCGACTGCCGCCCAGGAGCTGGCCTTCACCCTGGCCGACGGCATGGAATACGTGCGATGGGCGATGCAGCGCGGGCTGGACGTGGATGAGTTCGCCCCGCGCCTGTCCTTCTTCTTCAACGCCCACAACGACTTCTTCGAGGAGATCACCAAGTACCGCGCCGCGCGTCGCATCTGGGCGCGCGAGATGCGTCAGACTTTCGGTGCCAAAGACCCGCGCGCCTGGCTGATGCGTTTCCACACCCAGACCGCCGGTGTCTCGCTCACCGCACAGCAGCCCGAGAACAACATCGTGCGCGTTGCCCTCCAGGCCCTGGCTGCGGTGCTGGGCGGCACCCAATCGCTGCACACCAACAGCATGGATGAAGCCCTGGCGCTGCCTTCTGAGCATGCCGTCACCATCGCCCTGCGCACGCAGCAGATCATCGCCGAGGAATCCGGCGCTGCAAACACAGTCGATCCCTTGGGTGGATCGTTCTTTGTCGAGAGCCAGACCAATCGCATCGAGACCCAGGCTTACGAATACTTCGGCCGCATCGCCGATCTGGGCGGTGTCCTGCCCGCCATTGACAAAGGCTTCTTCCAGAGCGAGATCTCCGACGCCGCTTACCGCTACCAGCGCGAGATCGACGAAAATGTGCGCCGGATCGTCGGCGTCAACGCCTACCCGGACCTCAAACCTTACGAAATCCCCATCTTAAGAATGGATCCCCAGGGCTACACACGGCAGGTGAGCCGCCTGGAGGCGCTACGCAAGGAACGCGACAACGGCCGATTCGGGCAAGCCCTGGACCGGCTGCGCCTGGCCTGCCAGGGGACTGAGAACACCATGCCTTACATTATGGATGCCGTGCGCGCTTACGCCACATTGGGCGAGATCATCGGGGTGATGAAGGAAGTCTTTGGGATTTATCAAGAACCTACCTGGATTTAAACTTAAAAAGGGGTACAATATGCGCCGAATTCCTGTAATAGAGGTTACTTATGCCAAACATTAAAAAGAAAGGCGGCGTGATCGGGATCCTCACTGGCGGCGGTGATGTTCCTGGCTTGAATCCAGCCATCCGCGCCGTTACCATCCGCGCGTTGCGCGAAGGCTACCAGGTGATCGGCATCCGGCGCGGCTGGGCCGGCGCCATGGAGATCATCCGCGCAAAGGACGCCGATAACAGCAAACATTTCCAGGTCCTGACCGAAGAAGTCGTCAACCGGGCGGGAAGGACTGGCGGCACCTTCTTACACACTTCCCGCGCTCGCCCCAGCCATGTGAGGAAAGCAGAAGTCCCTGAACATCTCAAGGATACTTACAAAGATCCGATGAATGATCTGACTCCTGAGGTAGTGAAAAACCTGGACTTTCTCGGCATAGACTTCCTGATCCCCATTGGCGGGGATGACACGCTCAGCTATGCCGTCCGCCTGTACCAGGAAGGATTGAGGGTGATCGCCATCCCCAAGACGATGGACAACGACGTCCCCGGGACGGATTACTGTATCGGCTTCAGCACCTGCGTCACCCGCACCATCAACCTGGCCAATAACTTGCGCACCATTGCCGGATCGCACGAACGCATCCTGGTGATGGAAGTTTTCGGGCGCTATGCCGGTTTTACAGCCATGCTGCCTACCATGGCCGGAGCGGCCAACCGCTGTGTGATTCCGGAGTATAAATTTGATATCGATCTCCTGACGGAATTATTGGTTTACGACCGCAACAAGAATCCTAGCCATTATTCCGTGGTGCTGGTTTCGGAAGGTACCATGTTCGAGGGGGGAGAGATGGTGTTTACCGACTCGACCCTCGACGCTTATGGGCATAAGAAGCTGGGGGGGATCGGCGACCTGGTCTCTTCGGAATTAAAGGAGCGCTCCGCTAAGTTTAACAAAGGCAAGTCGGTCAATGTCATCAATCAAAAACTGGGCTATATGGTGCGCGGCGGCGATCCGGATGCGATCGATTCGATCGTCCCCATGGCTTACGGCAACCTGGCGTTGGACCTGGCCCTGGGTGGGATCCATGGGCGGCTGGTCGTCCTGAAGAACGGGCGTTACGATAACGTGCCGCTCGACGTGGTGATCAGTTCCAAGAAGAACGTCAACGTCGAAAAGCACTATGACACCCAGCGCTTGCGCCCGCTCTACAAGAGTTTCGAGATGAAGCCCTTGTTTATCATGACTAGCGATTAGAAACTATTGGAATGTAATCGGCTCGACGCGCACCTGGTCGGCGGGGAGGAAGGCCTTCAAGCGGTTGATCAGCTCTGCGCACAGGCCAGTGGTGAAGTTGGG
>MGOK01000010.1:2357-4533 GCA_001795335.1 Chloroflexi bacterium RBG_19FT_COMBO_55_16 | reverse complement strand
GACCCGCCCTTCCACCAATACGACCTTATCGGAGCTGACCAGCTCAGCAACTTGCGCCCAGGTGCGCGGAAAGATCACCAGCTCGATCTCACCTTGCAGGTCTTCCAGGGTGGCGAAAGCCATGCTCTTACCGGTCTTGGTCTGGTGTGTCCGGTAGCGAGCGATGATCCCAGCCACGCGCACCCGCTCGTTATGGCTGGCTTCCGCCAGCTGCCTGGAGAAGTGGGTGACGACCTCATTGAGGATCTCTATCACCGGACTGAGCGGGTGGTCGGATACATACAGGCCGATCAGTTCGCGCTCCCAGGCAAGCTGCTCACGGCGTGGAATTTCGTTCGTCGTTTTGGGGAGCGTGATCTCATCCTTCAGGCCATTGTGCAACCCAAACAGGCTCATCTGGCCAATTTCTGCGGCGCGAAAATGAGAGGCGCTGACCGAGATGAAATGGTCGAGAGACTGTAACAAGGCTGGGCGTGGACCGAAACGGTCGAGCGCCCCCACGCGCACCAGGCATTCCAGGGCGCGCTTACCCACCTGGCGCAGGTCAACCCGCTGGATAAAATTATTGATATCACTGAAAGACCCCCCTTCAGCGCGCGCCTGGAGGATGGCGTCGACTGGACCGCGACCAACGTTTTTGATTGCCCCCAGGCCAAAGCGGATCGTCGCTTTACCATCCGCATGATCCTCGATTGTGAAATCCCACCCGCTGATATTCACATCGGGCGACGCCACAGCGATCCCCATCCGGCGGCAGTCGGCTGCGTACAATGCCACTTCGTCGATGTTGTTCAAGTTGACCGAGAGCAACGCCGTCATATATTCGACGGGGAAGTGTGCCTTCAGGTAAGCAGTCTGGACGGCGAGTACCCCATAATCAGCTGCATGCGCCTTGTTAAACCCGTAACGGGCGAACTCCTCCCAGTCGTCAAAAATCTCTCCAGCTGTCTCTTCAGGGATGCCTTGCTGCACCGCGCCGGCGACGAATTTCTCGCGGTGCTTGAGAAGCTGGTCTTTTTGTTTCTTGGATACAGCTTTGCGTAAGTCATCCGCCTCCGAAGCGCTATACCCCCCCAGGTTCATGACGACGAACATCAACTGTTCTTGATAAACGGGATAGCCGTAAGTCTCTTTGAAGATCGATTCCAGCATGGGATGCTGGTATTGAACTGCCTCCTCCCCGTGCATGCGGCGGATATACCCAGGGATGAAGTCCATCGGACCTGGACGGAAAAGTGCCACCATGGCGATCACGTGATCCAGAGTCTTCGGCTTCATCTGCATCAGGTAACGACGCATACCCGAGCCTTCTACCTGGAAAACGCCGGCTGTGTCGCCTCGACCCAGCAGCTCGTATGTAGCTGGGTCATCAGTAGGGATACTTTGCAGGTTTAAATCCACCCCGTGCCGCTCGCGGATCAGATCGCAGGCGCGCGCCATGATAGTCAGGGTAGCCAGCCCCAGGAAGTCCACCTTGAGCAGCCCCAACGCTTCCAGGTGCGACATTTCAAATTGGGTGACGATCTTGATCGGGCTGTCCTCCGCCGAACTCCCTGTCGGGCGATGCAGCGGCAGGTATTCAATGATCGGTTTATCGGTCACGATCACGCCCGCCGCGTGGGTGCCAGCGTTCCGCACCACACCTTCCATCTCTCTGGCTGTGTCAATCAGCTCCTGAAAATATGGGCTAGACTGGTAGAGCTGCTTAAATTCGGGGACTTCTCCCAAGGCATCAGCGATGCTCACCGTCTTACCAGAAATGTTCGGGATCAGTTTGGCGGCCTTGTCGACTTCACTGAGTGGGATGTCCATGACTCGGCCGACATCGCGGATGGCGGCACGCGCTCCCAAAGTGCCGAAGGTAATGATCTGGGCAACCTGGTCTTTGCCATACTTGTCAGCAGTGTATTCCAACATCTCGGCCCGCCTGTCGTCGCGGAAGTCCAGGTCGATATCGGGCATCGAGATGCGCCCCGGGTTAAGGAATCGTTCGAAGATCAGCCCATGGTGTAACGGGTCGACCAGAGTTATATTCAGTGTATAGGCCACGATCGAAGCGGCGGCTGATCCGCGTGCGTTGTACCAGATGCCGCGTTCCCGCGCATACCGGCACAGGTCCCACACGATCAAGAAATAGGTGTCGAACCCCATCTGGTGGATGACGCCCAGTTCATAT
>MGOK01000010.1:366-2294 GCA_001795335.1 Chloroflexi bacterium RBG_19FT_COMBO_55_16 | reverse complement strand
TCGCACAGTTTTCGCAGGTAGGTCTCGGCGCTAGAACCCGGCGGCACATCGAATTTGGGCAGGCGATAACCCTTAAAGCCCAGGTCTATGTTGCAGCGCTCAGCGATGACCAAGGTGTTGCTGATCGCCTCGGGCACCTCGGTAAAGATGGCTGCCATCTCCTCTGGGCTGCGCAAGTAGAACGATTGATCGCTCATCCGCATGCGGTTTGGATCGCTGAGCACACAGCCGGTTTGAATGGCGAGCAGGATGTCCTGCAAGCGGGCATCTTCCGGGTTGATATAGTGCACATCGTTGGTGGCGACGAAACGCGCCTGGTAACGCTTGCCCAGGTTAAGCAGGGTTTTGTTGATCCGCTCGATTTCCTCGATGTCGTGCTCCTGGAGTTCCAGGAAAAAATTGTCCGCCCCAAAGACTTCGTAGTACCAGTCCAGTTGGCGGCGGGCTGCCTCCAGGCTTTCCTGCTGAATCAGACGTGGGATTTCCGCTGACATGCAGCCAGAAGTGCAGATTAGTCCCTCAGCGTGCTTGGCCAGGAACTCGTGATCGATGCGTGGATAGTAGTAGAAACCCTCCATTTGAGCTGCACTGGCGATCTGCAGCAGGTTGCGATAACCGATCTCGTTCTCTGCCAGGAGCAACAGGTGACTGGATTTCTTGTCCAGCTGGGGATCGCGCTCGTTCATTCCTCGCGCGGCTAAATAAGCCTCGACTCCGATGATCGGCCTGAGTCCAGCTTCGGTGGTCGCCTTGTAGAACTCCATCACCCCGAACATCGTCCCGTGGTCGGTCAAGGCCAGGGCTGGCATGCCCATTTCCTTGGCGCGCTTCACCATCTTCTTGATGTTACTGAATCCGTCGAGCAGGGAGTATTCAGAGTGGACGTGAAGGTGGACGAAGGACATGGAATCGTGAAGCGTGAAACGTGAGGAATGGATGGAAGCCGGGATAGAGGGACAAGATTGACTGACCCGCGCCTATAGAGATTATAGCACGTGGATCGGCATGGGAAACATACACTTGGCTTAAAATATTGGGACGGTTCGGATTTCCGGTATGAAGAAAGATGTGGTATAAACTCACAGGATTGGAAAGGTAATCACTGGTGAGTCCAGAACCGATCGCTGACTGGTGACCGCTGAGGGCTGACAGCTATTAATTTCAACACAAGGAGCAATAAACCCATGAATTCGGCCTATGCGTTCTTTGAAAACTTGGCCTCCGAAATCCCGGAGATCCCACCCGATAGCATCATCAGCCGCACGATCTACAGCGATGAACAGGTGAAGGTGGTCCTGTTCGGCTTCGCCCAGGGGCAAGAACTCTCTGAGCACACCGCCTCCCAGGCAGCCCTGCTTTTCTTTGTGCAGGGAGAAGCGCGCTTGACCCTCGGCGAAGACCAGATGGAGGCTCACCCGGGGACCTGGGTGCGCATGCCGCCGCAGCTCCCCCACAGCGTCTTCGCCAGGACGCCGCTGGTAATGCTTCTGCTTCTACTCAAAGAGATGCCCTAGAAATAATGCAGAGTAGACTGCGTTTCCCACTGATCGCTTTGTCCCTGCTCCTCTTCTTAACCGCCATCTGGACCGGGCTGGTGCGCATGGGATGGCGCTGGCCTGCCCTGCAGCCCGCCCTGCCTATTGCCCATGGCCCGCTGATGGTTTCCGGCTTCCTGGGGACCTTGATCGCTGTGGAGCGGGCCGTGGCGCTGCGCGCCCGCTGGACATACATCGGGCCGCTCCTCACTGGCCTGGGAGGGCTGTCCTTAGCCATGGGGATCCGTGGAGAGATCGGACCGGTTCTGATTACCCTGGGTAGCCTGGGTTTGCTGCTGGTCTTCGCAGTCATTGTGCGCCGCCATATTGCCCTCTACACAGTGGTGATGGCGGTTGGCGCGCTGGCCTGGCTGGTTGGTAACCTCTATTGGC
>MGOK01000010.1:0-267 GCA_001795335.1 Chloroflexi bacterium RBG_19FT_COMBO_55_16 | reverse complement strand
TTTCCCGCGCGGTTGAGGTGGCCTTCCTGGGCGTGGTGGCGCTTTTCCTGGTCGGGCTGCTGGTCACAATCCCCGCTTATGATTTAGGGACGCGCCTGGCCAGCGTCGGGATGATCGCCTTGGGAGCCTGGTTGCTGCGCTACGATATCGCCCGGCACACCTTGCGCAAGCCCGGCCTGCCGCGCTACATCGCCATCTGTCTGCTAGCCGGATATGTCTGGCTGCTCGCCGCCGGGCTGCTGGGCTTAGTCTATGGAGGCACCGCCG
>MGOK01000009.1:18086-18998 GCA_001795335.1 Chloroflexi bacterium RBG_19FT_COMBO_55_16 | reverse complement strand
GGGGAGGTTGTGCGTGGCCAGCCGCGCCAGGGCGATCGGGCACTGGCCCAGATTGACGCCCAACGCCGCCGGGATATCATGCGCAACCACACTGCCACCCACTTGCTGCACGCCAGTCTGCGGGCGGTGCTTGGTGAGCATGCCCGCCAGGCTGGTTCCCTGGTTGCCCCTGATCGGCTGCGCTTCGATTTCACCCACCCCGAAGCAGTCACATCGGAACAGCTGGCGCGCATCGAGGCCGGCGTCAATCGGGATATCCTCGAGAATTACCGCTTGAACATCGTCTTCAAACCTCTTCAGCAGGCGATTGGCGAAGGCGCCATGGCTCTGTTCGGTGAGAAATATGCGGAAACCGTCCGAACGATAACCATCGGAAGTCATGATTTTTCCAGTACTGTAACCTCACCAGGTTCGTCTAGCAGTTCAACCACTGGACAAACGCAGCTGTTCTCCTATGAACTGTGCGGCGGTACGCATGTCAGCGATACTGGCGATATCGGCCTGTTCCTGATCACCAGCGAAGGAAGCGTGGGGGCTGGTCTGCGCCGCATCGAAGCCGTGACCGGGCGCGGAGCCTACGAGCTGGTCCAGCGACGATTCCGCTTACTTAACCAAACCGCCGGGTTATTAGATGCAGTTCCCAACCAGCTGCCGGAAAAAACCAGATATTTGCTGGATGAAATTTCAGACCTGCGTAAGCAGATAGCGAACTTGCGTAACGCAATGACTGTCATCGACTTTTCCGGCAGTTTGGAGAACGTGCCCATCGTCGCCGGTATACCGCTGCTTACCCTGACTCTGCCCTACGCAGACCCCGACACCTTGCGCCAGATGACCGACCGCTTCCGCCAACGATATCCTAGCGGAGTGGTCGTCCTGGCCTCCGTGGTCGAGGGCCGCCCCACCCTGGTA
>MGOK01000009.1:13985-17983 GCA_001795335.1 Chloroflexi bacterium RBG_19FT_COMBO_55_16 | reverse complement strand
TGGCTCAAGCTGGAGGCAAGGATGCCGGCCAGCTCGGAGAAGCCCTGGCAAGCGCTGCAAAGTGGGTAACAGATAAGTTGAAAACAGCAGAGTGAAGACTCAGATCTTACAACTGGAATCTCACGACGATGCGATCTCAACCCGCGATAAGATGGGCTGGGGCCAGACCCGGCGCGTCTTGCTCATTTGGCCGGCCAGAGGGCGAGTCCTCACCCGCCAGCTCGACCTGATACTTTTACTGCGCCACAGCCTAACCCTTGGCGTCCAGCTAGCTCTGGTCACGGACGACCCCCAGGTGCATTTTAATGCCCGCCAATTGGGCATCCAAACCTTCGATTCAATCCACCATGCGCAAGAAACCCGCTGGAGGCGCCCTACCCAAAGCAAACTAAGCCGCAACCGCGCCCAGATCGAGAGGCTCGCCAAACCTCTCTCAGGAAAAACGCTGCGTGACGATCCCGCCCGCCCCGTTAGAAATCCTTCTGCTCTCTCACCAGCCCTTCGTCTGGGTTTCTTTAGCCTTGGCGTGTTGGCTCTGCTTTGCATAGTGGGCATCTTTTTCCCAAGCGCCCAAATCACGCTCACTCCGGATACGTATATCCAGGAGATTATCATCCCTATTCAAGCCAGTGCTTCGGCGGCACGGGTCAGCCTCTCAGGCGTGCTGCCGATCCGCATGACCAGCGCCATTGTTGAAGGGCGCGACAGCCTCCCGACCACCGGCAGCGTTCAGATTCCCGAGCACTACGCAGCCGGCCGGGTGACATTCACCAATCTCACTGACCAGGCAGTCACACTCCCTGCTGGAACTGTCGTGAGCTCACCTGAGTCCGGTGTTCGTTACGCCACCGACCGCGCTGGCCGGGTACCTGCCGGACCAGGACAGATGCTTTCCCTGCTGGTGACAGCCCTGGCGCCTGGCAGCGCCGCCAACCTGCCCTCTGGTCGCATCCAGGCAATCGAAGGTGCGTTGGGCGTCAACCTCACCGTCACCAATCCGGAACCGATCTCAGGTGGCCGCGAGGTGTCCACCCCAGCGGCCACTCCACTCGATCAGAGCCGTATACATAACCGCCTGATCGCTGCCCTGCGCGAAAACGCGCTGGCTGAGATTCAGGCAGCCCTCAGCCCTGACGACTTGTTGCTCTCCCCCCTTCCATCTCTTGCACGAACTCTCGAAGAATCCTACGACCCACCGGAATCCCAGCCTGCCAGCCAGATCAACCTTGCTTTACGCCTCGAATTTCAGATTCCGACCGTCTCCGGGGAAGACCTTCGTTCGCTGGCTGCCTCTGTCCTGGATGCCAACCTGCCCGAAGGATATCTAGCGGTGCCAGACACCCTGGAGATCGAACACCTGACAGACCCTGATCTAGGAGATGATTCAACCGCGCGCTGGCAACTGCGCGCCAGGAGAACGATCCAGGCCAGGCTGACCCCTGACCAGGCGATTCACCTGGCTCTGGGGGTTTCCCCAACGAAAGCCCGCCAGCGTCTGATGCAAAACCTGACCCTTTCCAACCCTCCTGGCATCCTGCTTCGTCCTTCCTGGTGGCCTATTACGCCACTTCTGCCTATCAGAATTTCAGTAATCAGTAAGCAGTAGTCAGATGATATGAGAATCCTCTCCGTCGATCCAGGACAAAAGCGGATCGGAATCGCCATCAGCGATCCCACTGCCACGATCGCCAATCCCCTGACGGTGCTCCAGCATATCTCACGTCCCGTAGACGCAGCTGTTATTGCTGCTTTAGCCGCCGAGCACCAGGCAGGCTTAATTGTCGTTGGCCAATCCCTGGATGAGCAGGGCCAGCCCACACTGGAAGGCCGGCGCGCCGCCCGCCTGGCAGCTGCCATCAAGGCGCAAACCAACCTGCCAGTAGATTTGTGGGATGAAAGCTTCAGTACCTCGGAAGCCCGCGCTGCCCGGCTGGCTCTGGGTTCTCCCCGCCGCCGGCGCCGCGGCCACCTGGATGAATTGGCCGCTACGGTGATCTTGCAATCCTACCTCGACTCGCGTTAATGGCTCAATCTCACTCTCGTCGTCCTTCCTGCACATGGCTCATCCTGGCAATCCTGGTCTGCCTGGCAGTGGCTCTCATGGCAAGCGCCAGCCTGTGGTTACTCACCCAAACGGAATCAACCTTCGGTCGCGCCGCGCCGGGTTTAAGCCTGGTACAACGCCTGCGCCTCTCGGTTGGACTCCTCTGGCAGGCTGGCGACCTTACCAGCGCGATCGACCCCTTGGGTCCCCCACAATCCTTTCGCATCGATCTAGGGGAAGGGCCGCCGGCCATTGCTGCCCGCTTAGAGTCTGCCAGACTGATCCCCGACGCGGGGGCTTTCACCAATTACCTTCAATACGCTGGACTGGACACCACCCTGCAGGCCGGAAATTACGACCTCAGCCCAGCCATGAGCCCGCTAGAGATCGCCCACGCCCTGCAAGACGCCACCCCCAAAGAGGTCACCCTGTCTATCCTGGAAGGCTGGCGCCTCGAGGAGATCGCCGCCACATTGCCCAGCTCCGGGTTGGAAATCACCCCCCAGGAATTCATAGATGCAGCCTACTCTATCCCTGAGGATTTTAATTTCCTGGAGCACCGTACCGGTGAAAATTCATTAGAAGGGTTTCTATTCCCAGGCGTTTATGAGATACCGCGTGAAGCGACTGCCTCCCAGGTGATTAACGTTCTGCTAGATAATTTTAAAACCCACCTCACTCCGCAGATCCAGGCCGGGTTTGATCGCCAGGGGGTGAGCATCTTCACGGGTGTAACCATTGCCTCAATCGTGCAGCGCGAAGCCGTCGTCACAGAGGAGATGCCCTTGCTCGCTTCAGTTTTTCTCAACCGGCTGGCGATCGGCATGCCCTTGGAAGCCGATCCGACCGTCCAATACGCCCTCGGATACAATCAAACCCAAAAAACCTGGTGGACGAATCCGCTCAGCGCCCAAGACTTAAAAACCGACTCTCCCTATAATACCTACATGAACCCGGGGTTACCGCCAGGCCCCATTGCCAACCCTGGCTTAAACGCCCTTCAGGCAGTAGCCTTCCCAGCCCAAACCCCATACTACTATTTCCGTGCGGCTTGTGATAGCACGGGAAATCACGTTTTTGCGAAGAACTATCAAGAACATCTTCAGAACGCGTGCCCATGAAGGACGAAAGAACAAGGATTGGAGATCACCCCATGAAACAGACCTTTCTTTTTGTTGGATTTATGTCTCTTCTCTTGACGGCTGGGTTGGTGTTCTCCCCGGCAAACCACGCCGGCGCGCAACCCGCAGCGGCCTGGCCACAGATCTCACTGCTGCAGGTTGCCAGTGGCTTCAACCGGCCGCTCTATATCACTCATGCCGGTGATGGCAGCGGGCGACTGTTCGTTGTCGAGCAGGGCGGCCAGATCAAGATTCTCGAGAACGGCGTGATCCAAGGAACTTTTTTGGATATTTCTGACCGTGTGCTTGCTCCGGTTGGCAGTGAACAAGGGCTGTTAAGCGTAGCTTTCCCCCCAGGCTTCGGCGCCGGGAAGAACCATTTCTACGTCTATTACACCAACCTGGCCGGCGACAACCAGGTCTCGCGCTTCTACATGAGCCCAGATCCCAACCTGGCCGACCCCGACCGTGAGGATCTCATTTTGTTCATAGATCACCCTGACCGGGAGAATGAGCATAACGGCGGCCAGATAGTTTTTGGCCCGGATGGGTATCTCTACATCGGTGTCGGTGATGGTGGTCATGAGACCGCGGCCAATTCTCAAGACCTTCGGTCTCTGCTTGGGAAGCTGTTGCGCATCGAAGTGGAGTTCGAATTACCCTCCGGTGACCATTTCATCTATTTGCCCCTAAACCTAAGAAACCCGATTGGTGTCCCACAACCCCGCCCCTATGCCATCCCTGCCGACAATCCTTTTGTCGACGTACCTGGCGCTCGAGGGGAGATCTGGGCTTTCGGCCTGCGTAATCCCTGGCGCTTTTCCTTCGATCGC
>MGOK01000009.1:4578-13963 GCA_001795335.1 Chloroflexi bacterium RBG_19FT_COMBO_55_16 | reverse complement strand
TGGGAAGAGATCGACTTTCAGCCCGCCAGCAGCAATGGTGGTGAAAACTACGGCTGGAATATCATGGAAGGCTCTCACTGTCACATGGAAGAAAATTGCGATGACACCGGTATGACCCCTCCCGTGTGGGATTATGATCACAGCCTCCCACCCTGCTCCTCGGTAACCGGAGGTTATGTCTACCGAGGCGCAGCCTTCCCTGGGCTGCAAGGAATTTATTTCTACGGTGACTTCTGCCGCGGCCAGCTGTGGGGGCTGAGGCAAGCAGCAGGCACATGGACGAATAATGAGTTCTTGTATGATGCCGCAATCCCGCGACCCTGGATCTCCTCCTTCGGTGTAGACGAGGCGGGAGAAATATTCTTAGCAGACCATTTCAACGGGATCATCTACCAGATTAACGAAGTCGTACGATAATATTGAAAAATAGAATAATTACCTTCTGCTTATTCTGCCTCACCTTGGTAGTGGGGCCCTTTATCTCGGTTACGATGAACACCCAGGCGCGGCCGGTTGCAAATTGGCCGCAAATCTCCCTGGTGCAGGTTGTCGCTGGCTTGGAAGCACCGGTGCACCTCACACATTCCGAAGATGGCAGCAGACGCCTGTTTATCATCGAGCAGCGTGGCCGCATCCTGATCCTTGAGAACGGTGTCATCGTGGCCACCTTCCTGGACATCTCAGACCGGGTGCGTTCCCCGTTCTCCGCTGGCGGCAGCGAGGAAGGGCTGCTTAGCGTGGCTTTCCCCCCAGGTTTCGCTTCCGGAAAAGATTATTTCTACATTTACTATACCAACCTGGACGGCGATAACCAGGTTTCGCGCTTTCACCTTGCCTCCACGCCCGATGCAGCTGACCCGCGCAGCGAGCAGCGCATCCTGCTGCTGAGCCATCCGCGCTACCAAAACCACAACGGCGGCCAGATCTCCTTCGGCCCAGACGGTTATCTATACATCGGCACAGGCGATGGAGGCGGCGGAGGCGATCCGGACGGCAACGCCCAAGACCCTGCAACACTGCTGGGGAAAATCCTCCGCATCGATGTTGAGTTCAGCCAGACTCTAACTGCATTTGGTAACTCCATGATCTATCTCCCTCTGATCATGAATAATTACCACGCGATGCCTGGCGACCAACCCTATGCCATTCCCGCTGATAACCCCTTCGTTGGCGTCCCTGGCTACCGGCAGGAGATCTGGGCGCTCGGCTTACGTAACCCCTGGCGTTTTTCCTTTGATCGCCTTAACGGCGATCTCTTCATCGGGGATGTGGGCCAAAATTCGTGGGAGGAGCTAGACTTTCAACCTGCCAATAGCCAGGGTGGAGAAAACTACGGCTGGAACATCATGGAAGGATTCGAGTGCTATGGCGGGGGTAACTGCGACAAAACCGGCCTGACCCTGCCGGTATTCGTCTACCAAACTGATGTCGCTGGCTGTGCCGTGACCGGGGGGTACGTCTACCGCGGCCACACTTATCCTGGTATGCAGGGCATCTACTTCCTCGGAGATTATTGCAGTGGTAAGCTTTGGGGCTTACAGCCGGATGGGAATAGCTGGCTAGCTCGTGAATTCCTCGACACATCGTATAACTTCAGCAGCTTCGGCGAGGACGAAGCTGGTGAGCTATACCTGTTAGATCGCGGAGGCGGGGCGATATACCAGATCGTAGAATCGGCTGGCAGCCTTAGATAACAACTTCCCGGAAGTTCGGAACTTCCGGGAAGTTGATCATCTCAAGCGCCCGGTTGCAGGGTAGGGGGTTCGCCTGGGGCATTGATAGCCTTTTCGGGATTGGCTTTAGACGCTGGGACTGCACGCCGCGGGCGGACTTTTTTGGCAGATAGCGCCCCGATCAAGGCGATTTCCAGCACCTGATCCATGTGCTCGACGGGGACAATATTCAACTCTGCCCGCGCCCGCTTGGGTACATCGATCAAGTCTTTCTGGTTGCGGCGCGGCAGGATGACAGTCTTCAGACCGGCGCGGTGCGCGGCCAGCACTTTCTCACGGACACCCCCGACCGGCAAAACGCGGCCGCGCAGGGTGATCTCGCCAGTCATGCCCACCTCTCTATGCACTTCGCGACCGGTGAAGGCCGAGATCAGCGCAGTGGCGATGGTGATCCCGGCGCTAGGCCCGTCCTTCGGGATGGCACCCTCCGGGATGTGAATGTGAATATCCACGTTTTCAAAGGCGTCCGGGTCTACGCCCAATGGACGGCAACGAGACTTCAAAAACGATAGCGCCGCCTGGGCCGACTCCTGCATCACGTTTCCAATTTGCCCGGTGATCTGCAGGTTGCCCTTGCCTTCAACCAGCAACACTTCCACCGGCATGATCTCCCCACCGTTTTCCGTCCAGGCGATGGCGGTGGCAACGCCCACCTCGTTATGCCGTTCAGCCTCCAGGTTGAAGAACTGGGGCGGCCCAAGAAAGCGTTCGACCGACGAGGCCGCCACCTGATTCGGATAGCGTTTCTTTTCAGCTTTCAGGCGGGCTATTTTTCGGCAGATGCGCCCGATCTCGCGCTCAAGATTACGCACGCCAGCCTCATAAGTGTATTCCCGAATCAGACGTTGCAAGGCCTGGTCGGAGATGGTTACGTCAGCCTCCTCCAGGCTGTTTTCCTCCAACTGGCGCGGGATCAGGAACCGCCGGGAGATCTCTAATTTCTCTTCCTCCACATAGCCAGGGAACTCCATCACCTCCATGCGATCCAGCAGGGCTGGCGGGATGGTGGCGGTCGTATTGGCCGTGGTGATAAACATCACCTTCGACAAGTCATACGCCAACTCCAGGTAGTGGTCTGAGAAAGCGTGATTTTGTTCCGGGTCGAGCACTTCCAGCAGGGCAGAAGCCGGGTCGCCGCGGAAATCCTGGCCTAGTTTATCCACCTCGTCTAACATAAAAAGGGGATTGATGGTGCCGGCGCGGCGCATGGTTTGCAAGATGCGGCCCGGCAAGGCGCCAATATAAGTCCGCCGGTGGCCGCGGATTTCAGCTTCATCGCGCACCCCGCCCAGCGACAGGCGCACAAACTTCCGGCCAAGCGCCTCGCTGATCGATTTTCCCAGCGAGGTTTTACCCGTCCCCGGCGGGCCGACGAAGCACAGGATCGGTTGGCGGGCGCGCTTAGGGCGCAAACTGCGCACAGCGATATATTCCAGGATACGATCCTTAATGCGTGGCAGGCCATAATGGTACTGGTCCAGCACTTCACTGGCATGGCGCACGCCCAGGTTGTCCTCGGTGGCATCCATCCATGGCAAGTCAAGGATCCAATCGATATAGGTGCGAATAATACCAACTTCAGGAGACATGGCAGGCATCTGGCTCAGACGTTCCACTTCTTTAAGCGCCCGCACCTTGACTTCCTCAGGCAGGCTGACCCCCTCGACGCGGCTGCGCAGCTCATAAATCTCGCGCGTCCAGGGGTCTCCCTCCCCCAGTTCCGTCTGGATCACCTTCATCTGCTCGCGCAAGTAAAACTCCCTTTGCGTGCGATCCACTTCTCCTTGCGCCCGGGTGTGGATCTCATCCTCTAATTCCAGGACATCAGCCTCCTGGGCTAACAGCTTGATCACCCGCTTGATCCGTTCCAACGGGTCAAGGATTAGCAGCAATTCCTGCCGGTCTTCCAAAGGCGGTGCGATGGAGGTGACGATCATGTCCGCCAACCAACCCGGCTCTTCGATGTTCAGGGCGTAAAGATAAGATTCCTCCGGCAGGCTGCGATCCAGTTGCACGCAGCGCTGGAACAGCTCCAGGGCAGTGCGCATGGTAGCGTCTGTCTGGCGGTCCACCTCGGTCGATTCATAGACGCGGCGGGCGCGAACGATCAGGAAAGGTTCTTCCTGGGTAAACCCGACCACCTCCAACCGGCGGCGGCCTTGCACCAAGGCAGAGCTGGAACCATCCGGCATGCTAAGCAGTCGCCCCACAGCGATTTCCACGCCGATCGGGAAGAAGTCACCAGTCGCTGGCTCATCGATCTCCGGGTCACGCTGGATCAAAGCGATCATCGTCTGCTCATCAATTTGGGCTTCTTCGATCGCCATCAGGGAGCTCTCCCTGCCAACAAAAATTGGAGAAACCATGCGTGGGAAGACTACCAGGTCGCGCAACGGTAAGACTGGACATTCGATCAGCCCATCCTCATCCGCGGGAGCATCCCGGACTCCGTAAAGCTCTTCGGTGCGCCGGTGCAGCGCCTCGCCGAATTCTTCTTCATCATCCTTTAAAAACCAGTCATTATTTTTCATTTTCGATTCCCAGTTAATTGTAACCGCTTCTCCCCAGGCATCGCCTTCCAGTTCTGTCGGGCGGAGGCCGCAACGAAGATACTCCCCGTTACCAGGACGACCGCTTCGCCCTCCGCCAATCCGAGGGCCTCTTGGAGGGCGTCCTCCACCTGGGGGACGGCACGAGCCGGCCGCCCAAACTGGTGAGCCATCTCCACCAGCTCTTCTGGTTCGATGGCGCGCGGATGCACCGATTTCGTCGCCACCACCTGCCGCACGCGCGGCAGCAACTCGGCAAACATGCCGTGAATGTCTTTATCTTCCGAAGCTCCAAATACTAACACCACCGGATAGCCCGGATAGTAATCGTCAAGGGCCTGGCGCAGCTTCTCAGCAGAATCGCGATTGTGGGCAGAGTCGACGATCACCGGCGGGTAATGCTGCAAGATTTCAAAGCGCACCGGCCAGTAAACATCGCTAAAACCCTGGCGGATGGCAGTCTCGGAGACCATATAGCCAGCCTGGCGCGCTACCTGCAAGGCAGTATAAGCTGTGGCGGCGTTCTCCACCTGGTGATGGCCGAGCAGCGGGATGGTCAGTCGCACCGGCTCCCAATCTTGCACATCGCCTGACTCGATAAACGCGTCCAGCCGCCCTTGATCGGAAGCCGGCCAGACCAAGAGGGTCTGATTTTCGAGAGAATGGGCCACCGGAGCGAACAGGTAATCGCGGCCGACCTGGGTCAGCGGCGCCTGGCACTGGGCAGCGATGCGTTCGATCACCAGGCGCGCCTCGTCCTTCTGTGGGGCCAGGACTACCGGCACACCGGGCTTGATGATGCCCCCCTTTTCGGCGGCGATCTCGGCCAGCGTCTCGCCCAGCAAATAAGTGTGATCGTAAGAAAGTGAGGTGATCACTGCCACCTTTGGTTGACACACATTGGTGGCGTCCAGCCGCCCTCCTAATCCGACCTCGATGACCGCCGCCCCAATGCCTTGTTGCTTGAAGTAAAGGAAAGCCAGGGCGGTAGTGATTTCAAAGGTCGTCAAGCGGGGGATAGCCTCGATTTGCGGCTTCATCGCCTCCACCAGGGTTACCAGATCGGTCGGCGGGATAGGCTGTCCGTCGATCTGGATGCGCTCGATGTATTCTTCCAGGTGGGGCGAGGTATACAAGCCGATGCGATAGCCCGCCGCACGCAGCGCGCTGGCGCAGAAAGAGGCGACCGAACCCTTGCCTTTCGTTCCAGCTATATGAATAATGGGGTAGGCTTGATCGGGGTTACCCAAGGCAGCCATCAAAGCCTGCATGCGGGCCAGGTCGAAATGTTCCGGCAAATAGCGAAAAGATCGCTGCAAGCTGTAATCGACGAAGCTGTACAGATAATCCAGGGTCTGCTGGTAAGCGCTATCGGTTTCCATGTGCCTGGCATTGTAACCCTTCGGAAGCCCAGGCGCAAGAGGACGAAATATAATGTCATCTGTCACTTGCCAGGGTTTGTAAAAAGAGTTATATTTACATCAGTGAGCACAACAACCACCCCTCGCATTGCTAAACCAAGCTCCCTGGTTCAAACGCGCGTCGTCAACCGCCTGGCGGAATTTCCCTGGTGGGCATTATTGATCCTGTTGGCAGCCGTTTTTCTGATCTACAACTTTATCACCAACGCCACCTACCAGGATATTATTTCATTCCTGGCAGCCGGCTTGCGGTTGACCATCATTGTGACTCTCATCGCCTTTGGTTTTGCGATGGTAATTGGCCTGTTCACCGCCTTTGGCCAGATGTCCAAAAACCTTATATTCAGAAATATCGCCATGCTGTATGTGCAAATTGTGCGCGGCGTGCCGGTCTTAGTTTTGATCTTCTACACGGCGCTGGTGATTGTACCGGCCGGGATTGTCTTGCTCAATTCCCTTGGGGAGTGGCTGGCAGCCGCCGGCTTGCTCGGGCCTGACAACGCCCTGACTAATTTAACCAATCGCCAGGTAAGTTTCGTTGTGCGGGGGGTTATTGCCCTGGCACTCAATTATGGAGCTTTTTCTTCGGAGATCTTCCGCGCCGGCATTCAATCCATCGAGAAAGGCCAGCTGGAGGCTTCCAGGGCGCTCGGGCTCAATTGGCTGCAGACCATGCGCCTGGTCGTCCTGCCCCAGGCTTTCCGGCGCATCCTGCCTCCGCTGGGCAACGACTTTATCTCCATGCTTAAAGAATCTTCCCTGGTTTCGGTGATCGGGGTGGAGGAGATCACCCAGCTCAGCAAGAAATATGTCGCCGCTTCGTTTCTGTATCCTGAAACTTATAACACACTTGCCTTTCTCTATCTGAGCATGACCATCATCCTTTCGATCGGGGTCAAGTATATGGAAAAACGTTTAAAAACCAGTGAATAAAGGCTTCATTAAATAAACCAAATCCCTTTCTATCCTTATAAAGGAGGTGATTGAGAGCATAATCCAAGCAGTCGCTGAAAATAAATCTTTTCCACTCAATTCAAACTATTTCTCAGGAGGAGAAAAATAAAATGAAAAAAACCTTTCTGCTGATCAGCATTCTGGTCGCAGCCAGCCTGATCCTGGCGGCCTGCGCCCCTGCCGCCACCGAGGCGCCCCCTCCGCCGACCGAGGCCCCGGTAATGACCGAGGCGCCGGCCACGGAAGCCCCTCAGGTGACCGAAGAAATCGTCCTGCCCGACCTGGGTGGCCGCGAGATCACGATCGCCATCGAGAACGCTTACCTGCCGTACAACTACGTCCGCCTGGATACCGGTGTGGCGGAAGGTTGGGACTACGATTTCATGAACGAAGCCTGCCAGCGGATGAACTGCGTACCGGTGTGGAAGGAGTTCGGCTGGGATACGATGATCGCCTCCGTAGCCGCAGGCCAATTTGACATGGCAGCCGACGGCATCACCATCACCGAGGAGCGCGCCAAGCAGGTCGACTTCTCCGACGGTTACGCCAACATCGAACAACGTCTGCTGGTGGGCCTCGATGAAGATCGCTTCGCGAGCATCGAAGAGCTGGTTGCCGACCCCAACTTAAAACTGGCCGAGCAAGTGGGCACCACCAATTATGAAACCGCCAAAAAGTACGTCGGGGAAGACCGCATCATGGCCTTCGACACCTTTGGCCTGGCGGTCCAGGCAGTCCTTTCCGGCGACGCGGACGGCGTGATCATTGACGAGACCGCCGGGCTGGGTTACCTGGGAGCCAACAAGGAGGACTTGAAACTGGTCGGTCCCTCGATCTCCAGCGATCAGCTGGGCTTCGTTTTCCCCAAGGGCAGCGACCTGGTCGAGCCCTTTAACCTAGCGATCGCTCAGATGAAGGCTGACGGTACTCTGAACGAGATCAACTTGAAGTGGTTCGGCCCCAGCTTCACAGTCACTTATGAAGAGATCGGACCAGGCGCCTATGCCGAACCCGAGTTCGGCACTGCCGACAATCCGCTTATCATGGCCCTGGCTCCTTCAGCTACCACCCAGGAACTGATCGCCAGCGGCGAGGCCATCGCTGCACAGCTGTCAGAGATCACAGGCTACACCATCGAAACCACAGTGCCCACCTCGTATGGTGCGCTGGTCGAGGCGATGGGCTCCGGCAACGCCCATATCGGCTGGCTGCCGCCTTTCGCCTACGTCGTCGCCCATGAGAAGGAGTATGCGGACGTTGCCTTGTCGACCCTGCGCTTTGGCGCGGACCACTACGGCGCCCAGTTCATCGCCAACGTCGCCTCCGGCTTCACGCCTTACTTCGACCCGGCCACGAACGAGAACACAGGTGACGCCGCCACCGCCCTGGCCCAGTTCGACGGTAAGAAACCCTGCTGGACTGACCCGCTGTCATCGTCCGGCTATGTCATCCCCAGCGGTTACGTGGCCGACGCGGGTGTGAAGACCCTATCCGCGGCCTTTGTCCAGGGCCACCCCACCGTCGTGCGTGCGCTGTATGCCGGAGGGATCTGCGACTTCGGCGCCACTTTCATCGACGCCCGCACCTCTTCCTCCCTGGCGGAAGACCTGCCAGACGTGATGGATAAAATCGTCGTGATCTGGCGCACCGACCCAGTCATCCCCAACGACAATGTCTCCTACGCCGCCAGCCTGCCGGACGATGTACGCCAAAAGCTGACCGCCGCCCTGCTGCAGATGGCTGGGACCGAAGAAGGCAAAGCCTCCCTGCAGGCCGTTTACCAGATCGAGGGCCTGAAAGAAGTGGACGATACCTTCTACGATGAGTTCCGTGTGCTCCTTGAAGCCTCCGGCGTGGACGTGACGGGTTTAGTTAAATAAAACTTGATTCTTTACAACCGAAGGGGGAGGGTTAACTTTGCCCTCCCCCATTCTTGATCTAACCCGTAATGCGTAATCCGTAAAACTTTTCCTTACGCAATTACGTATTACTCATCTTGTTTTACGTTTCACGTTTCACACTTTCCTCTGTCTCATGCTGCGTATAGAAAACCTGACAAAAATCTATCCTGATGGCACAGTTGCCTTGAAAGATATCAGTTTCGAGGTGCCGGAAGGGCAATTCCTGGTCGTGATCGGTCTCTCTGGATCTGGAAAATCCACCTTACTACGCTGTATTAACCGCTTGATCGATCCGACCGCTGGCCGTATTTTGTGGAACGACATCGACATCACCGCTGCCAGCCCGCGCAAACTGCTCCAAATCCGCAGCCAGATCGGAATGGTGTTCCAACAATTCAACCTGGTCAAGCGCTCCTCCGTGATGACCAACGTGCTCAGCGGGCGCCTGGGGTATGTCAATCCCTGGCTTTCGCTGGTTGGCTTCTGGCCGCGGGCGGAACGGGCGCGCGCCATGCACGCTATGGAGCGGGTGGGGATCACCGATAAGGCAGACAACCGGGCGGATGCCCTGTCTGGAGGCCAGCAGCAGCGCGTCGGGATTGCCCGAGCTTTAATGCAGGAACCGCGCTTACTGCTCGCCGACGAACCCGTCGCCAGCCTGGACCCCGTCCTGGCGCACAGCATCATGCAATATCTAGAGATGCTCAACCGTTCGGATGGCGTGACAGTGCTCTGCAGCCTGCATTTCCTGGACCTGGTGCAGCGCTATGCGACCTGGGTAGTCGGTCTCAAGGATGGCGAAAAAGTGTTTGAAGGCGCCCCGCAAG
>MGOK01000009.1:0-4558 GCA_001795335.1 Chloroflexi bacterium RBG_19FT_COMBO_55_16 | reverse complement strand
AAGGAGATCTATGGCGAGGAGGCGGAGGAGGTGCGGGCTGCAAGCGTGGAGGCGGCATGACCGCCGCCGATTCTATCCCTACCTATAAACGATCCCCTTTTATTAAAGCATTCCTTTCCCTGATCATCCCCGGATTGGGACAGGTCTGGTATGGGGATTACCGGCGAGGACTGGCCGTTTTCCTGGCCGTCGCTACCGCCTTGGCCACCGTCGCCTGGTTTGGACAACCAGGTTGGTATGCCCTGATCTTCGCGATGTGGGCCTGGAATGTGTGGGACGCGGCGCGCCTGCCCCTGGGCGCTTCCATAACCCTGATGACGCTCCTCTGGTTGGCGGTGGCTTTCGGCATTGGTTGGCAGGTCACCGAGATCAATCCCAGGACGCTCGTCGAGAACCGTGAGCGGGCACAGTCGATCATCCGCCCGATGCTCCGGCCGGATTTCCTCGCCATCCACCAGGAGGAGTTTCAAGGGTGGGTGGATGTACAGGTTCCCTGCTCCATACAAACTCCCCGTGCAGAAAACACAGTGGCTGGTATTCATATTTCCGTCAGTCCGGACTGCGCCAGCCTGCTGGAAACTTTATTGGTGACCGCTGAAGGCCTCTGGCCAGACTACCCAGCCGACATCACCTGGGCCACGCCGATCGGCGATATCAAGCTGCTGGGGGAGAACAACAACCGTATGCTCAGCGTGCAGACCAACCCGGATGGCAGTCTGTCCACCATTGTGCAAGTCCCCCAATCTGCGTTGGACGCAGCTCCCGATCCGACCGTCTCACTCCCTCACCGGATATACATCACGCAAAAGCGAGCCGAAGAAGGATACACTCTATCTGAGAACGGTGGCTATATCCTGCAAGGTATCTACGAGACCCTGGCGCTGGCCTTGCTGGCAACCACCCTTGGGGCAATCCTGGCTTTACCGCTGAGCTTCCTGGCAGCACGCAACTTAATGACTACCAACCCAGTCACCCTTGCCATCTACGTGATTGTGCGCACCAGCCTGAACATTTTGCGTTCCATCGAAGCCCTCATCCTGGCAATCATCTTCGTCATAATCGTTGGCCTGGGACCCTTCCCCGGCATGATCGCGCTCACCTTGCACACCACAGCTGCCCTGGGAAAGCTGTTTTCCGAGGTGATCGAGGGGATCGACCCCGGTCCGATCGAAGCCATCCGGGCGACGGGCGCTACCTGGGCTCAGGTGGTGCGTTACGCGGTTATCCCCCAGATCGTCCCGCCCTTCACCGCCCTGACCATCTATCGCTGGGACATCAATGTGCGCTCCTCGACTATCATTGGTTTTGTCGGAGGGGGTGGGATCGGCTTCTTCCTCTACCAATGGATCATCCTTGGAGATTACCGGGCGGTCAGTTCCGCTTTCATCGCCATTGCCTTGGTCGTGATCCTACTGGACTTCTTCAGCGCGCGGCTGAGAGAACGGTTGAATTGAGCATGTCTAACTGGCCGCGCCCCCTACGCATACTTACCTGGGTTGCCATCCTCTTCTTGTTGGGGCTCGCCTATAGTCTCAGCTTGCGTGTGACCAAGCCCGACATTGTCAAGTTAATCGTGTCTGCCCCCAAAGCCCGGCAGATACTGCCACAACTTTTGACGCCAGATCTGGTTGCCCGCGAGGCGACCACCACCACCCTCGCCATCCCCTTCCCCATCCCTTGCGGCAGCGCGCCCGCGGCCGAGTTCCCGACCACAGGTCCCCGGCTGGTCGCCGAACCTGCCTGCGTCGCTGATCGGGAGTTCTTCATCCTGCGCGGCTTCGACTTGCAGCCCAATACAGACGTTAAGATCGGCTGGCGACTGCAAGACGGGAAAACATTGAGCGTCGAACGCTTGAAGACGGACGCCAAGGGGTTCTTTCAGCGTGAAATCCAGGCTCGCCCGATCGTCGCCACGAAGGACGGTACCCCTGCCCAATTGGAAGCTGAATCGACTCTTCCCAGCGGGATCATCCGCCCCTCTCAAGCCTTGAAGGATGTCGCCAACGCCATGATGGTGACCATCTTCATGGCGCTGCTCGCTACAGCCTTTGCCACGCTGATCGCCGCTCCGCTCAGTTTCCTGGCCGCGCAAAACATCACCCGCCACGGTCGGGTCGGTAAAATTGTCTACTACTTGACCCGCTCGGTGTTCAATGTCATCCGCTCTTATGAGCCGCTGGTCATGGCAACCATCTTCGCCTTGATCGTCGGCTTTGGCAGCCCGTTCGCTGGCGTGCTGGCGCTGGTGCTGATCACCATCGCCTCGCTGGGGAAGATGTTCTCCGAAGCTGTAGAAAGCATCGACCCTGGCCCAGTCGAAGCCATCACCGCCACAGGTGGTAACCGGGGGAATGTGATTGTCTACGCGGTGGTGCCCCAGATCATCCCTGACTTCCTCTCCTACATTATCTATCACTGGGACATCAACGTGCGCATTTCAACGATTATTGGCTTTGTCGGCGGGGGTGGGATCGGTTATTATCTCTCGCAGAGCATCAATTCATTCGAATATCACAAGGCAGGCACAGCCCTCCTGGCGATCATCATCGTCGTTTGGATTCTGGACTTCTTGAGCGCGGTGATCCGCAAGAGGCTTACCTGATTCCTTCGTAAGGTATAATTCGCCCGTGCTAAAAAGGACCTTGAAGATGATCCTATGGATTCTGGCTGGCGCGATCTCCCTGGCTCTGCTGGCGATCATCCTGCCGCGCCTGCTGATCAGCCTCTTGGCCTGGCCCCGCCGTTATCAAGTGGAGGATGTTCCCCCGCAACGGGTGGCGATCGTCTTCGGCGCCGGCCTGTGGCGCGATGGTTCCCCTTCCCCGGTACTGCGCGACCGCGTGGCCACTGCCGCCGAGCTGTATTTCTCCGGGAAGGTGGAAAAAATCCTGATGAGCGGCACCAGCGACTTTGCCAATTACAACGAACCCCGCTCGATGCGCGCCTACGGGATAGATCTGGGCGTGCCAGCCGAGGACATCGTATTGGACGAAGCCGGACGGCGCACCTATGACTCCTGCTACCGGGCTCTCCATATCTTTAAAGTCGATTCCGCCATCCTGGTTACGCAGGGTTTCCACCTGCCGCGCGCGCTTTACGTGTGCAATGCCCTGGGTTTGCCGGCGACCGGCGTCGCGGCCGATCTGCGCGAGTACCGCCGTTTTTCTCTGCTCTATTGGTCCCTGCGCGAGACTGTTGCCACCCTGGTCGCCCTATGGGAAGTCCACGTTACCCCACCATCCACGGCCTTCGGCAACCCCCAACCGATCTTTCCACAGGAGGCGCAATGAACCGTTCTGAAGCTATTGCCATCGTGCACGAATTTATCAAGAACGAAAACCTGGTGCGCCACATGCTGGCCGTCGAAGCGGCGCTGCGATTCTACGCCGCCCAATACGGCCAGGATCTAGACGTATGGGGGATCACCGGCCTGCTGCACGATTTCGATTGGGAGATCCATCCCACGCTGGAACAGCATCCGCAAGCCGGCGCGCCGCTCTTGCGCCAGCGCGGTGTACCCGAAGAGATCGTGCGCGCCATCCTCAGCCACGCTGAACACACGGGGGTCCCGCGCCAGACAGCGCTGGAAAAAGCCCTTTATGCTTGCGACGAGATCACTGGTTTAATAACCGCCGTGGCTTTGGTGCGTCCTTCCCGATCCCTGGACGACCTCGAAGTCAGTTCGGTCAAGAAGAAATGGAAAGACCGCGCCTTCGCTGCCGGGGCTGACCGCGCCGAGATCGCCCGGGCTGCCGAAGAGTTTGGGGTGGATTTATGGGAACACGTCGGTAATGTCATCCAGGCGATGCGCGGTATTGCCCCAGAGATTGGCTTTCAGCGCCTGGAACCCCAGAACTAAGGGTATTTCATCCCTCCCAGGTTAAAAACCCGCGTATGCGTGTGGATCCCATCACTGGCCTGAACTTCAATCAGCCCGCGCGAGAAATCCGTTCCCGAACGGGAGGGGAGGTGAAATTCTGGATCGCTCCGATCCAGGGCCAACACCTGCCAGGTCTGGCCGCTATCCGCTGAGAAGCGCAGTCGATAGACGACTTCAGCGCTCGGGTGGGAGACTGCTGGCCAGCTCAGGGAAGTCCTATTTTGATCGCCCTCCAGGGAAAGCGCACCGATTTCGAAGGCCACCGAGTTCATCCTCTCATTAATGGATCTCTCCACCAGGAGGCGCTCGCCCACTCGCAGCCGCAGCCCATTGAGACCATCGATGGCCGGGACGAAGAATCCAAAAAGGCGATAACCGGGCGCATCGGCGACTTCAACCGGGTTGAACGTATGTGTCGCCAACACCTGCCCTCCACTGCCAAGCATCTCCAGCACATAAGGTCCTTCGACCAGTCCAGGCAGCTCAACCGCTTGCCGGTAAACCGGTCCCAGCGTTACCTGGCCGACCGGCGATATTAACCCGCTAATGTAGAAGGCTTCTTCTGGTGAGCGGGAAGTCTCTACCCTCAACCCGGCAGATTGACGGAACTGGAAGATGTTCCAATAGGTATAGTCTGAGGTCCAGGTGGAAAGACAATAACTCATAATATCGAAGGTG
>MGOK01000008.1:14058-19834 GCA_001795335.1 Chloroflexi bacterium RBG_19FT_COMBO_55_16 | reverse complement strand
AGATTTTTACGACATCTTTCCCCTGGATGAGGGTCGCTGGGGGATGGTGATCGGCGATGTTGCGGATAAGGGTACAGCTGCCGCGCTCTATATGGCGGTGATACACAGTCTCATTCTCTCTGGAGCGTTGCGACTTGGCAGTCCCGCGGCAGCGTTGATAGAGGTCAACCAGACGATCCTCAGGCAGTTTATCTCGGGGATGTTTGTCACGGCTTTTCTTGCAGTGCTTGATCCAAAGAAGCAAACTCTCCAATATGCAAATGCCGGGCACAATCCACCGTTGGTGCGGCGCGTATCCGGGACAATAGAGTCATTGACCCGAACTGGCAGCGTGATTGGAGTGTTGGAGGATGTGCAATTGAGCGAGGCGACAATCACGGTCGGGCGTGGTGACGCAGTTGTGTTGTACACCGATGGTGTGACTGAAGCAGGGAATGCGCGTGTCGGAGATTACGGAATCAATCGTCTGACTGCTGCAATTACCGCCGCGCCCCGCAAGGCTGGTGAACTCCTCGCGCACGTTGAGGCTGATCTCAACGCTTTTACCGAGGGCGCGCCACAGCAGGACGATGTCACCTTTTTGGTACTGACCAGGGATTGAATAGACGCGCTAAGGCCCCCTACCCATTGATATGAGCGGGCTGGCCCTGGATCAGGCAGGTAGAATCCTTTTTCACTATAAGGCCAATTTAACGGAAAATCAAAAAATTTACTCTGCTTTGGATAAGAGGTGATCCACATGGACACGACTCAGCTTGAAAACTTTCTATTCGATCCTACCATTGGCAAGATCGTCGCCGTCATAGTTGGTTTCCTGGTCATCCAAACTCTAGTTCGTTTGCTATCCCGGACGGTCGAGGAGCAGGTCCGGGAAAGGGGCATACGCTACCAGGTGCGCAGGCTGATTACTTTGACCGGATACATCAGCTTTGTGGTATTCATCACGCTAGTATTCAGCGACCAGCTGAGCAGCCTGACCGTCGCCCTGGGAGTTGCTGGGGCGGGAATTGCTTTCGCACTGCAGGAAGTGATCTCCAGCATTGCAGGCTTCTACAAGATCGGTGACCGGGTGCAGCTGGGCGGCATCAAAGGGGACGTGATCGATATTGCCATTTTGCGAACTACGTTAATGGAGATCGGTGAATGGGTAAAGGGCGACCAGTACAGCGGCAGGATTGTTCGCATCGCCAATAGCTTTGTTTTTAAGGAACCAGTTTTCAACTACTCGGGAGATTTCCCTTTTTTGTGGGATGAGATCGTATTGCCGGTCAAATACGGCAGCGACCACAACTCGGCGCGGCAAATCCTGCAGCGCGTAATCGATGCTGAAACTGTTGAATATACCCAAAAAGCTTCCCAAGTCTGGGGCCGCATGACCAAAAAGTATTTGGTCGAAGAAACGACCGTGGAACCCACCATTAACCTGGCACTGAATGACAACTGGATAGATTTCACTGTACGCTATGTGGTTGATTTCAAGAAGCGCCGCAGCACTAAAGACCGTGTATTCACGCGCATCCTCGATGAATTCGAGAAAACAGACGGCAAAGTGGCAATTGCATCCACAACTATCCACCTAGTGGATATGCCAGCCCTCGACGTGCGCCTGAGAGACGCCAGCCCAAGTTAATTTGGTCTACATGCGCTCATGCGGAGACAGTCTGGATACGATTCATAACCATTCTAACCTCGGCTAGGAACAACCAGGTAGTAGCGTAGCTGGGGGAGATGATCAAAGTGGAAGCGGAGCTGGCAGAGAGGGGGAAGACAAACCAGGTTTGGGTTAGCAAAACCCTATGGCAGATACCCTTGCCTGGGGACAGTTATTTACGCACCCGGTGTAAAATAAAACAAATAGCCAACGATCAGATTCACCTGAGTAAAAAGGTAAAGCGCCATGGATTCACTCGAACCCGTTTTCAATAATCAGCTCAAATTTGGCCTGACGCGTATGCACTACGAAGCCGGTGAACGCCGTGATTTTTTGCCCGATTTCATCGCGCGCTTGCAGCACAGCGGCGCTCAGATACTTTTGGAAGATGGTTATGGCAGCGGCATGGGATATTCGGAACAGGATTATCTGCGCTCCGCCAGCTCGATTCGTTTTAGCCCTGCAGAGGATGTTTTTCGACAAGATTATGTACTGGTGTTGCGCTGCCCGCCAGAAGAACAAATTCGGCTAATGCAACCAGGCGCTTGTTTGATTTCCATGCTGCACTTTCCTACGCGGCCCCAGCGGGTGGAGTTGCTGCGCAGCCTGGGATTGGAGGCCGTCGCGTTGGATTCGATCAGAGACGACAGCGGGCGGCGTTTAGTGGAAAACCTGCGGGCAGTCGCCTGGAATGGAATCGAGGCCGCTTTCGATGTACTGGCAAAGATTTATCCGGCTCCAGGATTTGAGTCTCCCGACCGCCCACTTATTCGCGTTACCCTGCTGGGCGCAGGAGCGGTTGGTATGCAGGTTGTGCAGGCAGCCGCGCGTTACGGCAATGTTGCTCTGCATCGCCGCCTGGCGGAAAAGGGTATTCCGGGGGTGCAGGTGACCACGCTGGAATATGACTCTACCCGGCACGAGCGGGTTATGCGCCCAATCTTGGAGGCAACCGATATTCTGGTGGATGCCACTCAGCGCCCTGATCCTACGCGACCAGTGATCGCAAATTCATGGGTAGGCTGGCTGCCTGAGCACGCTGTGCTCCTAGATCTTTCGGTTGATCCCTACGATTGCCTGGCGAATCCCCCATTTGTGAAGGGGATCGAAGGCATCCCCCAGGGAAACCTGGACCAATACAAATTTTCCCCCGACGATCCCGTGTACCAGAAGATGCCTGCCTGCTTCGATACAACGCATCGCCGCCATGCTGTTTCGTGCTATTCATGGCCTGGCATTTACCCCAATGCTTGCATGGAAGTTTATGGCAGGCAAATCATGCCCATCTTGCGCAATATCTTGGAACGCGACGGTTTGCAAAACATTCGCCCGAATGGGCGCTATTTCGAGCGCGCCATCTCGCGGGCACGGCTCTCACACTTAACAACTGAATGATCACGATCTTGTAAGCAGAGGATGTATCTATGAATCTCCAAAAAACCATTGGTTTCCCACGCATGCAAAAAGAAGTTGGTGAAAAGCGTGTTTTCTTGCCGGAGTTTATCCAATATCTGACTACATTGAATGTGTCTGTATATTTGGAAGAAGGCTACGGATCGCGTTCGGGCTTTAGCTTCGACGATTATCACCAGGGAAATAACGCCGTGCACATGTGCTCACGGGTGGAAGCCTTTCAGCAAGATGTAGTGATTGTGCTGCGCTCGCCGCTGCGCGAAGAATTTTCTGTGCTGAAGCGCGGTAGCTGCCTGGTTTCAATGCTGCATTTCCCAACGCGCTCGATGCGGGTGCAAATTCTGAAAGATCTGGAGATCAAAGCTATTTCGCTTGACAGCATAGTTAATGACCAGAACATCCGCCTGGTAGAAAACATGAAAGCGGTGGCATGGAACGGACTGGAGGCAGCTTTTGATGTGCTCGAAAAAGGATGGCCTGGGTTAGTGCGGCCCGATAAAGAACCGATTCAAGTACTCATTTTTGGAACCGGGATGGTTGGCAAACATGCTGGGGATGCTGCTACCAAGCTAGGCAACATTGAACGCAATAACCAACATATTCAAGATGGCGGCCCTGGGGCGCTGGCAATCTCAGTAGGACGTAATGTGAGCAGCACCCCAACGCTTTTGGAAAAGCTTTTTCGCCAAAGTGACATTCTGGTGGATGCCAGCCAACGCCGAGACCCCACCAAGCCATTGTTGCCCAACGAGTGGTTGAGCTGGCTACCCGAACATGCTGTTATCGCCGATCTGGCGGTAGATCCTTATACACTCGATGCTAATCCCTGCGTGGTGCGCGGAATAGAGGGAATTCCACAAGGCAATCTTGACAAGTATATTTTTCAACCCAATGATCCCGATTGGGATGATACGGTTCCTCAAGGCATTCCGTCAAAATATCGGCGAACGGTGGTATCTTGTTACTCGTGGCCGGGCATTCATCCCGAGGCTTGTATGCATCATTATGCCATTCAGTTGGAACCTCTGATGAAAACTTTGATCGACAAAGGTTATGATAACCTCTCAGTAAATGGCGATTATTTTGAGCGGGCCCTTAACCGAGCTACGCTCAAGACCTGGCTGCAAACTACACCCTCCCCACGGCAAATGCGCAGATAGCTCAATGGAACCCTGTCTGACCTGCGTAATCTAAAAAACGTTCATTCTTTGACTCTGCCACATTCGGCGTGCTGTTATGGCTGATGAAGTCCGGCGAGGACGCCTTCCACACCGGCTGGTTCATCGAGTCGGTGCTATCGGTAGGGTGTGAGCCTGTACTTTATCTCGGCAGAGTTTGCCAAGCGCGGTTCTTCAGGTTCTATTGAGATTAAATGGTTAAAAACACCCTCAACTTGATCTCTCAAAAACATATCGGGCAGAGAATCGGGTTGTTGGCTCTGCTAGGAATTACCGTGCATTTGATACTTCCGCAGATCACTGCCCTGGAAAATTCCTGGCGGGTGCTCAAATCCATGGCCCTTTGGGGTGTAGGGCTGGCGTTTATTGCCCAAGTCCTAAGTTACCTGGGTAGTGGGTTCCTGCTGCAAAAGACGCTCGCCATCGCCCGTCAAGTCGTTTCATTGATGCGTAGCACGCTGATCGTGTTGGGGGCAGCCAGCGTTGGTATGGTAGCCGGGGGCACGGTTGGTAGTTCAGCCGCGATTTATCGTTGGACAAGCGCTGACGAAGGTAGTGTGGAAGGTGCAACCCTGGCCAGTATATTGCCCTCTCTGTTTAACAACCTGATGCTGGTACTGCTGTCCATTTTCGGGTTGGCACATTTGATCCTGGTACATAACTTGACTCAAGCCCAGTTGATTGGCTTCAGCGCCGCACTATTCACACTAGGATTATTGATCGGCATCAGCCTTCTGGCAGTGCGTTACCGGAGCCGCGCATCTGCTGCCATTATCTGGGGTGCCAGTCATGTGGCGCGTCTGCGCCGCCGGCCTTACGATCCGAGCCTAATTCGCAAAGAAATTGACTATATCTTCACTGCCTGGGACGCGCTTTGGCGGGGGGAGTGGCATGTCCTGGCGCTGGGAGCGTTCCTGAACTCGGCCTTCGATATGCTCACACTTTACTTATTGTTCATCGCGGCTGGGGCTAATGTTAGCCTCGGCGTGCTGCTTTCAGGCTACGGTTTGCCGTTGCTCCTGGGAAAAATGGCTTTTATTATCCCCGGTGGAGTTGGCGTGGTGGAAGGCAGCATGGCAGCCCTGTACAACGGGCTGGGTGTCCCGAATGCCACCACAGTGGTGGTTGTATTGGGCTATCGCCTGATCTCATTCTGGATTCCGAGCCTTTCTGGTTTCCCGATCGCCGCCTACTTGCAAAGCACCCAGAAGAGAAACTATCAAAAGGAGTTACCTCATGATCCCCCTAAGTGATGCCTCCCGCCGTCCGCTCAATTTTCCCAGAGTGACTGTATGCATCATTGTTGCCAACGCGCTGGTCTTCGTGCTTGAACTCGTAGGCGGTGCCGCTTTCCTCAACCGCTGGTCGTTAGTGCCAGCGGAAGTTATGGCTGGGCAGAACTGGATAACCATTCTGACTGCTATGTTCATGCATGCCGGATGGGCACACATCCTCGGGATCCCAATCAGCCTGAATTTTTACAGGTCGGGCAGTGTGGCGCCTCGGTTTGCTATCTGGTCCCCCTCACCACCAT
>MGOK01000008.1:582-13992 GCA_001795335.1 Chloroflexi bacterium RBG_19FT_COMBO_55_16 | reverse complement strand
TCACCAGTTTTATGTTTTCCCGTTAATGTCGGGAGAGCCACATTTAATAGATTTATTAGGTAGCAGGTCCGGGATTGAACGTGAGGCTGCCCGGAAAGAAATCGTGGCTTATGGAAAGTTGGCGACACCTTATCTGGTGGAGGCTCTAAAGAGCGATAACCACTTTGTCCGATGGGAGTCCGCTAAGGCATTAGGAGTACTAGCAGATCCCGCATCTGCGATGGCCCTGGTGAAGACATTAATGGACGAGGATGTTGGCGTACGTTGGCTTGCCAGCGAGGGGTTGATTGCTTTAAGAGATACTGCAATAGAGCCATTACTCCATGGAATGGTAAAGAATTTCAACTCGATCTGGTTTCGGCAAGGATGCTACCATGTCTTGCATGTGTTCGAAAGGGAGAGTTTATTAGATACATCCACCCAGGAAGTTTTGGAAGCGCTTCGTTCCATCGAACCTCAAGTCTCTGTTCCCGGGGTTGCTGAGAGAGCCTTGGAGAAGCGAGAGAAAACATGAGCTTTTCCTAAAGGAGGCAGGGTACGATGAGAAACCAATATGATCTACCAGGCTAAACTTGAATAGAGAGGAGGATTAGTAAGGTGGATATTCCGATTGGAACCTTTTATAGAATATCACTATGTCGGTGGGGATGATTTTTTCCTGGGGTACGAAGCCGAACATTACTATATGCATCCTTACCTAACATCGGATATTGATGAATATTTCGAACACGAACCGATTTATGAGAAAATCGAACATATCCCACCAGGGGAAAAGGGAATCCATCGGGGGGCATCGATATATGCCACAGATGGCAAAGTCGGGTTAGTTGATGAATTTCTGATCTCACCTGTAGATAACCATATATCCCATCTCGTTCTCCGAGAGGGACATCTCTGGGGGCAAAAGCTGGTGACCATCCCGGTTTCGGAAATTGACCGAATTGAAACAGATCATGTCTATTTGAAAATAAATAAGCAGGCCATCGAAAAATTGCCCGTCATACCTGTAAAGCGGCATTTTCCCTAGATAGATTGTGAGAGTGGATCATGCAGAACGCGGGCGAAATTCGTACAACCCAAAAGCGCAGGCAGCAACACTGGTTGGGAAGATGTCTATCGTCCGGAATGTTGCGGCTTTGCTGATTCTCAATAATCTTGACGTTAAAGGATAAACTGATATGCCGGTAACGCCACATATCGAACGTCATTTTACCGCCACAGATACCGTGCGCGATATTGTCATTGGCATGTCTGACGGGCTGACCGTTCCGTTTGCTTTAGCCGCAGGAATTTCTGGCGCGGGCGCAGCCTCGAATATTGTGGTCACAGCCGGCCTGGCTGAAATTGCCGCTGGATCGATTGCGATGGGCCTGGGCGGTTACCTGGCAGCGCGCACCGATATTGAGCACTATGAAACGGAGCGCCAGCGTGAAATCGACGAAACCGAGCAGGTTCCCGAAAAAGAAAGGGGCGAAGTGGCCGAAATTTTCCGGGAATATGGCCTGACCGAAGCCGAACTCAAGCCGCTCGTCACTACCCTGAGCAAGGACCGCAAGCGCTGGGTGGACTTCATGATGCGCTTTGAACTCGGCTTGGACACACCCGACCCCAAGCGCGCCCGTCAGAGTGCGCTGACGATTGCCATCTCGTACATTGCGGGTGGGTTGATCCCCTTGTCGCCGTACATGTTGCTATCCAGTTTGAACACATCTTTGCGGGTCTCGGTTGGTGTAACGCTGCTGGCGCTATTTCTTTTCGGCTTCTTCAAGGGACAGTTCACCGGCATGAATCCGCTGCGTAGCGGCGCACAGACCGTGCTGGTGGGTGGACTGGCGGCGGGAGTGGCTTTTGGATTGGCACGGCTGATCGGCTAATTCTGTGAATGAAGACTGGCTTTGAGCCCAACGACCTGTAGTACTGGCGTCTGGAGCGCAGGGTTACTGCACTGGGTCACAATGGCTGGATATTGTTTGTTTTCCTTAGCGCATCAATCAAATGTGGAGGCGAAAACATGAACAGCAGCGTATGGGTTTCGGTCTGGCGAGTCGGTATCGTCCTGCTTGTCGGTTTAGGTAGTGCGTTCATCTTACAGTTGAGCTTGGGAGGAATTGAAAAGCGGCTGAAGGAATCTGGCGTAAGCGGGGAACACTTGAAACGTCTGACCACGCTGGTACACGCCGGGCGTAGCATTGGTCGGGTGTTGATTACGCTTATCATCCTGTTGATGATCTTGCATGAACTGGGTCTCAATATCACGCCTGTCCTGGCAAGTGCGGGCGTAGTCGGTCTGGCTTTTTCCCTGGGCGCTCAAACTGTCATCAAAGATTTCCTGGGTAGTATCATCATCCTGTCTGAAAACCAGTTCACTATTGGCGATGTCATCACAGTGGGACAACTCACTGGCACGGTCGAACGCATCACTTTGCGTGCCACCTATCTGCGAGATAGCGAAGGGAATCTTAACCTGATTCCCAATGGCGATATCCGTACTATTTCCAACCTGACCACCCAGTGGGCGCAGGTGGTGGTCACGTTTAATGTGGATTACGAGGCTGATATGGAACGTATATTGCAAGCCCTGGAGGAAGCTATCCACCTGGTTCAGTCGGACGAGGAAATTGCTTTAGCGATGTTGGAGTCTCCGCATGCCCTCGGCTGGACCGGTTTCACCGACTGGGCAGTGCAGACTCAAATTATTGCCAAAACCCAGCCCGGAAAGCAATGGCCTGTAGCCAGGGCGCTGCGCAAAGCCGCGCTGGAACAACTCCTTAAAGAAGGTATTCGCGTGGCCGTCCCAAGGCAGCGGATTGAGAATGTGTCATAATTATATGCGTTGGCCGTTTTGCGCTGCCAAAGGGATCTGTTGTTGGAGCAAATTCTACAAAAACAATTCTAAAGATTGAAAACAGCTACCTAAGATCAGTGATGTATAATCGTCTAGCTGTTAACTACAATTTGTAGGCATATAAAGCATAATCGATGAATATCATCGAAGGTTTTGAGAAACAAAGTAAAATCTTCTGGATGGTGGCGGGATTTGTACTCATCGTAGGGGTGGGCTTCCTTGATTATCTGACGGGATATGAGATATCGTTCTCGTTATTCTACTTAATTCCGATATCTTTGCTCGCTTGGTTTGCAGGAAGGCGATTTGGTGTTGCAGCCTCTTTTGTTAGTGCTTTAGTTTGGTTGTTAGCTGAAATCACCGCAGGGCAATCTTATTCGCACCCCGTAATTCATTACTGGAATAGTTTAGTAAGGTTGAGCTTTTTTATTATCGTAAACTTGCTGTTAACGACATTAGGAAAGACACTGAAACGTGAAAAAGAGCTGTCCAGCAAAGACCATTTGACGGGTGCAGTAAATGTGCGGTTATTCTCTGAATTATTACAAAGCGAGATTGATCGCTCTCAAAGATACAAGCACCCTTTTACTTTAGCTTATTTTGACCTTGATAACTTCAAGGCCATTAATGATCAATTTGGTCATAGTATGGGCGATAAAGTTCTCTTTACAGTAGTTAATCATGCTAAGGGTCTGTTGCGAAAAACTGATACCATTGTACGGTTAGGTGGTGACGAGTTTGCATTCCTACTGCCAGAAACCGACCAAAACGCAGCAATATCAGCTATCTCCAAGGTTCAGATTAGCCTATTGGGCGAAATGCAAAAGAACAATTGGCCCGTGACGATTTCTATCGGGGCATTGACATTTATTGACGCGCCAAATTCATCAGATGAAGCGATTAAGATGGCCGATGATTTGATGTACTCAGTAAAAAGCCAGGGTAAGAACGCAGCAAAATTTTCTATTTATACGTGCAAACAGAGCGTTAACCCAGTCTAACTTCGCCTGGGTGACAGACCCGCGCCCCCGTTGGGAATCTGTCGACGACAACAGGGTGTTTCTGTATGTCCCCTTCGAGCAAGGGGAAGAGAACTTTGTGGTTCGTTGAGCCAATACATCCGCCAGAGAGGGGATTGACTTTCACCCGACGATGTTCTCCTGCCTCGTCCAGGCAGTATTCCAGCCCTTTTGCCCAGTTCCGTACCAAACAGATCAATACATCCAAACGGCGTTATTTTACGAATATACAATTATAGGTTCTTCATTGAGGTATGATGAGCAATTTATTCAAGTACCCTGGATTCTTGGGTGCGGGAGCTCCCTTCATTTCGGATATAACGCTGATCCTGATGTTGTTGACGGCGGCGTTGTTCACGCTTGGCTGGCGGTTGGCTGTCCGCCGGCGCTATACAGCCCATCGCTGGGTGCAAACCTGGGCGGTATCCTTGAACACCGTTGTCGTCTTGATCGTGATGGTCAGCTCTTTTGTGATTTTCATTCTGCCTGGTATTCCCGGCAAGCTGGGCGAGGGTTCATACGGCATAACGACTTTTCATGGTCTGGTTGGGATTGTTAGCCTGATCTTGGGGGTATATGTGGTCTTAGTGGGAAACGGCCTCTTACCAAAAAGCCTACGCTTCACAAATTATAAGCTCTTCATGCGGACAGCTTATGTGCTCTATATGTTGGCTACTTTCCTGGGGGTTGTGGTCTATATTGTCGTATTCGTGTATGGTGTATAGCAACCCGATACTGCTTAGATGTTCATTCAAACCGTTTTCCTGGTTTCTTCAATTGTGCTCACCTTGCTATTCTTCCTGTACGGGTTCAATCACTATTACCTGCTCAGTGCAGCCCGCCGGTATAAATCTCCTGAACTGCAACCAGACTCAATGGCTAGTAAACCTCGGGTAGCCATCCACGTGCCAGTTTACAATGAGAAGTATGTCATTCCCAGGCTTGTTTCTGCCTGCGCCAGTATGGCCGAGAATTATGGGAACGACCGGGTGAAGATCGTGATCATTGACGACTCGGACGATGAGACGGTCGAAGTGATCGACCAAGAGGTCGCAAACTATCAGGCGAGGCATTTGCAGATTGAAGTCCTGCGTCGCTTTAGCCGGCAAGGGTATAAGGCTGGCGCCTTACAAGCGGCGCTTGATCGAACGGAGGAGGAGTTTGTCGCCGTCTTCGATGCGGACTTTACACCCCCGCCGGATTTTCTCGTGCGCAGCGTACCCCTTTTTATCCAAAATGAACGGTTGGGTATTATTCAAGGCCGATGGACTCATATCAACCGCAACTATAATGCATTGACTGAGGCGATTGCCATTGGGATCGATGTCCATTTCCTGATCGAGCAGGCCGGGAGGTATGCCAATGGATGTTTACAGAATTTCAATGGCAGCGGCGGAATTTTTAGGACGCATGCCCTTGTGCAGGCGGGGGGATGGCAATCGGATACCCTGGCCGAAGACCTGGATGCCAGCTACCGCGTGCAGATGCAGGGGTACCGAATCCTGTATTTGAGAGATCTGCATTGCCCTGGGGAGGTGCCCCCGACCGTTCCCAGCTTTAAGAAGCAGCAGGGCCGTTGGGCTTGCGGCTCCCTGCAAACGGCGAAGAAGCTGCTCCCCATTCTCCTGCCCAACCGGAACTTCGGGTTCAAGCAGCGCCTGGAGGCGTTCATTCATTTGACCGGTTATTTAGTTCACCCCCTGATGTTTACCTCCTTTGTGCTAGCTTGCCTAGCGACTCTCCTGAGGGTGGACGTTTTCCACATCGACCGCATGCTTGCCACCCTGCGAAGCAGCGTACACAGCGGGGCGATCAGCACGGCGGTCTCCCTCTCGCCTCGTTACTTAACCTGGAGTCTGGCAGGATTATTAATCGTGCTCTGCACCATTGCAGCCTGGATCCCTCCGTTTACCGTTATGAAAGGGCAGCCTCTTCCCTTGTGGCGAAAATTATCCAGTTTTGGGATCCTTTTCTTCCTTGGCTGCGGCGTGAGCTTGAGCAACACTATCGAAGCTGGAAAAGCCTTGCTCACGAAGAAAAATTGGGCTTTCAAACGGACCCCCAAGTACGCTGTTCAGTATGGCAAAGAACAATGGCGTGATAAGCGCTATCAGGTGTCGTTGGATTTTGTGTGTATTCTAGAGATGGTTTTCGTGTGCCTGGGCGGGATTTCAATCGGCTATTCTATTTTGAATTCGAATTTTGGTGTCTTGGTGATCCTGATTCCCTTTACAGCTGCCTATGCCTTTGTGTTTTCGCTGACGATTTTGCAGAGCCGTCCAGAGCAAGGGGCATAGGATGCTAGGGCATAGGATGCTAGGGCATAAGATGCTAGGGCATAGGATGCCAGGGCATAGGATGCAGAGGGCATAGGATGCAGAGGGTAAGAGATGCGAGGCTCCGTCTCATTCGGGCGAGTTAACGGCGTGTGGAAGCAGCTCTTAACCCAGGACCAGTCTATCCTGCTGCTGAGTGTGCTCCTCCAACTTACCCTTGGGATCGTCTTCGGGCACGCGTACGACATGCCCATCTTTATGGCTACTGGATACCTGGTTGGCAGCGGGCAGAATCCGTATGTCGCTCAGGATCTCACGGCAGTTTTCCAAAACAACTCATTTCAGGGAATGAACAGCGTGGGCTATCCACCTCCCTGGCCGCTCGTGTTGGGAATCTTATACCGAAGTGTGTATGCATTGGTTCCCAATCTGATGGTCTACAACCTGGTCATCAAGCTGCCTGTAATCGCGGCCAATATCTATCTCGCTTACCTGGTAGCTGATATCCTTAAAAATCTAAGGGCGGAAGCGGCGGTAATTCGAAAAGCCTGGATCTTTATGTTGCTATGTCCACCTATCCTTTATTTTGGTTCCGCATGGGGCCAGTTCGATTCAATCGTCGCCTTGCTCTCGCTTTTATGTCTGGTTAGCCTGGATAAGGGCAAGTTGCTGAGTTCAGCTATCTTGCTTGCCTTGGCGATCGCCTTTAAGCCCATCGCCCTGCCGTTATTTCCCGTGGCCGTCCTCTATCTGCCAGGAAAATCGTCTCGCCAGGCGTTCCGTTATGCCCTTTGGTTCTCTGCCAGCCTGATCCTGTTCTGCTCGCTCCCATTCCTTGTGTGGGGGTGGGACTTAACCCCGATCCTGCGGGGGTGGAACGCACATTTCACCGTTGCTGGTGCGATGTCGATGATGACGTTCTTTGAGCTGCTTAAGGATACTTATCGCCTTCCAGGAGGTTGGTGGCTATTGGGCCTGGCCTGGATCCCAGCCATGGGGATCGCTATTTACACATTGAGGCGCGGCATATTTGGATTCACAGACCTTATGCGGAAAAGCCTGGGGATGATCCTGGTTTTTTATCTCACGCGCACCTGGTTGTCAGAGCCGAACGTGATCTTGATCCTACCCCTGGCGCTGATCTTAACTGCCACCGGAGAGCTCAAAAGCCTGGCGCTTAATGCAATATGGATTCTCCCCCTGGTCATTACCATATTTAATGCCTCGCCGCCCCAGCTGCTCTCACTGAATTTTCCGCATGCCATGGAGAGTATGCTGAATGTGCTGGAAGAATTTCGCACATTCAGATTAGTTGCCCGCATCGCCTTCGTAATTCCGTGGCACATGGCGGGTTGGTGGATCGTTGTCACCTGTTTCAAAAGCGCGCCATCCCAGGTAGATGGGGCGCGCAGCGATCTGTTGGCGACCCAGGCATGAGGTGGTCTGGTTTGATGCTGTCGAATCTGGGTAAGCAAGGCGGATCTGATGGCGAAGAAACTTTCCGGTGAAAAGACTTCGGGTATGGACATCACTATTCCGTTGTTCTCAGATATTTGCCTGAAGATCGGGCCGGGGATCACAAATGGAGAAGGTTACCCGACTTCCCGATTGCAGAAGGGGCTGATTTTGATTTCCAATGGTCAAGAACTGGCCGAAGAGGGGGTGGGTTTTGGCGTCCCAATTCTCAAGCTGGGAGTTAAAACCATCTTTCCGGGAGGGATCGAGCTGGCTTGCTCGGAGGTGGGCGCACGCCAGGAGATCACGGCCATATTTTTTATGAACCTGGAGGAAAGGCTAACAAGTCAAAGCCTGGGGAGCGTCAAGAGCAGATCGCTCTACTGGATAAAGAACCATCTGGCAGATGTGTACCGCCGTTTCCCCCTGGCGCGAGGTCCTTTGACAGCTTTATCCAATACGCTGCGCAGCAAGTTCGGCTGGCAAACCACCTTTGAAGATGCCGGGTGCAACCATGCAGTAAAAGTAAACTACACGATCGATTCCCAGGCCGGGGTCATTGCGGTGGATGTCGATACGACTGGCGTGCCGAAGGATGGCGTACCGAA
Organism: Chloroflexi bacterium RBG_19FT_COMBO_55_16; assembly: GCA_001795335.1. Next base: position 5,789 of record MGOK01000008.1, on the reverse strand, counting down.
GGCCGGTGTGCCATTGAATGGCGCGCCACAGGGTGGCGTGACAGAAGTGATTTTGATGAATGAGCAGGGAGCCCATCACTTCGACACGTATTCAGATTCCAGTGGTTTGCTCCTGCATGGAGAGGCGATCGGGAGTTGGGATGAAGTGACCGCCGAAAGAGCTTCTTTCCTTAGTCGCGTCCATCGCCTGGCCTTTAACCTCCAGCAAATCGATGGGGCGCGCCTGTTCCGGGGGAGGGAGCTAATCGGTTCGCGCCTGGCCTGGTCTGGTTTTGGTTATTCGCTCCCGCCGACCTGCCAATCATTCAGGTACACATTGGGCATCGAAAGGCTGGCATGACTTCCGTATTGCTGATCTACCCCTTTTTTAAACCCCGGCGTGACCGGTCAGTCTTCCGGTTTCCCCCCCTCGGTTTGGGGTATATCGCTTCCAGCCTTCAGCAGGCAGGGTATACGGTACACCTGCTGGACTGCACCTTTATGAAAAGAGACGAGGCGCTGAGCCAGGCTTTAGCAACGGGTGCAGAGGTGGTGGGCATCTATTGTATGGTGACCCTGGTGGAAGATTGCCTGTGGTTTGCCAGGCGTCTGCGTGATCAATGCCGGCTGCTGATCGCCGGCGGCCCCCTGCCTACCTGTGACCCGCTCCCCTTCCTGGACGATTTCGATGTCGTCGTGCGCGGGGAGGGAGAACAAACGCTGATCGAGCTATTAAGCGCCTGGGAGGAGGGGACTGACTGGAGCTGTGTAGCGGGTCTCGTCTATCGCAACCAGGCATTTGCCCGAGAGGCGGGGGAAGCAGGGCATCTCGAGACTACGGTGAGGCCCTTTAATAAAGATCTGGACCGGCTTCCATTCCCTGCCAGGCAGTTGTTCCCAAACGAGAGTTATATACGTTTTGGGAAGAAGAAATACGGCTACTCGATCACCACGGTAATGAGCACGCGTGGCTGCCCGTTTCACTGCGAGTTCTGCAGCAATGTTGTCTTTGGGGGTACATACCGCGTACGTTCACCGGGGAACGTTGTGGATGAGATCGAAGAGGCGCTGGCGCTGGGATATGACCGCATTGCCTTTGCCGATGATGTCTTCACCTTGAACCGCCGCCGGGTATTGGCGGTCTGCGCAGAGATCAAGAAAAGAGGACTCCAATTCCAGTGGGAGTGCTTAGGCCGGGTCGATACCCTGGATTACGCCACTGCGGTAGAGATGAAGACGGCGGGCTGCGCCAGGATTTACTTTGGCATCGAGTCTGGCAACGACCGCATCCTGAAGCTGATGAAGAAAGAGATCACTACAGCGCAAGCGCGCAACGCCGTGGAAGCTGCACACCAGGCCGGGCTAGAGGTGGGCGCCTTCTTCATCTTGTTCTACCCTGGCGAAACAGACGAAACGGTGCTGGAGACGTTGAGGTTTGCAACCTCGCTACCCCTGGATTACCTGGGACTTACCATGCCATACCCCCTGCCTGGAACGGCGCTCTACGAGCGGGTCAAGAACCAGATTTTCCGCGCCTGGCGACCAGAAGATAGCCTGCTTTGGAGCCACGTACTGATTTATGATTCCGAGTTCTCAGAGTTCAAGATGTGGTTTGGGATCCTTAAAGGCCATGTCCAGTTCGAGACGAGAAGACGGTTGGGGAAGGCCGCGCCTCTCTTCCTGAGGCTGTTTGAAAAGCCTTCCGATCTGATGTTGAGACTTTTGAAATAGGGAGAGCACAGATTCGATTTTTCGATTGAATCCAGGTCACATCTTCTTCTCGGCGAAGGCCTGCATGGTTTGCCCAATGCGGCGTTTCAGCCAGCGCGGATCAAACTCTGAGGTATAGATAAAGGTCACTTCGTTTTCTTTGTTCCAATCTCTCTCGTCCAACCCGCTGACGCGGTCGAACAGCCTGGAACCAGGCAGCGGGTAAGGGACATTGAAAGATATGTAATCAAGGGGGAGAGTCAGAGCAAGCTGGAAGGTTTTCTCAATCGAAGAAATAGTCTCCCCTGGATAACCGACAATAAAGAAGGCGGCAACTTCGATCCCAGCTCTGCGGAAGTGGTGCACTGCGTTAATGCCCTCTTCCACCGAAGCCTTCTTGTTCATCAGCTCCAGCGTGGTCTGATCGCCTGTCTCCAGCCCCAGGTAGACTCGCTGGCAGCCGGCTTGCTTCATCTCAGAGGCGATTTCGGCGTTGATCCCGGTCACGCGGGAGAGACAGCTCCAGCTCATCTGCTGGCCAGCTATACGTTGGCAGAATTTTCTCAAGAAGGCAAGATCCAAAGTGAAGTTATCATCCGCGATCCACAGGCTCTCGTAACCCAGGCGGCGGATTTGATCGATCTCCGCAAAAACCAGATCCAGATCCCGCCGGCGGTAGAGGCCGCCGAACACCGGCCTGGAGCAAAAATCACAATTGAACGGGCACCCGAGAGTGATCATGATCGAAGTAGCCGCCGATCCTGTCTTAGCGAGCCATTCCTTTTGATAAGCGGCGTGGTCAAAGTCGCTCCGATCCGGGAGGGGGAAGGAGTTGACTACCTGTTCTTTGTAGTGGACGGTCGGGTTGTCTACTTGCAGACCGTTATTTTGTATAAAGAGACCAGCATAGCTGTGCAACGCCAGGTCTTCCAACCTGTGGCGAGAGAGGTTGCGGGCAAAGAAATCCTGGCAAAAGAGAGGAAAGCTCAAATCCGCCTCACCCCGGAAAACGGCGTCGAAATGGCGGCTGTATCGTTCGGGGTAGAGGGTGGGTAAGGGTCCGCCGGCGACGGTCAGGCTATGCGGGAGATGCGCTCTGACCATCTCGGCGATCCGAAAGGTGTTTCTGCTCATAGAAACCATCGAGTAAATCCCCACAATCTCTGGCTGGTAGGCGGTTAAGTCCTTTTGCAGTTGCCGGAAGGTGGTGAAGGTGCAGTCAAAGATCCTGGTTTCGATGCGCAGCTGGCGTAGTTGACTGGTCAGGAAGGCCGCCCCGAGGGGAGGGAAGAGCATCTCCGTCGGCGCCCTGGTGCGAAAATACGGAAAGACGATCGCCACTCTGGACATTTTGGTCCTTACTAGCAAAATTATACCTTAATGGTCGTCTTTCCCAAGCGGCAGATTTGCGGTCTGGTTCGAAGAAGTAATTTGAGCGAGGATCGGAAAAAACTGTCTAGAACATTTCACAGCTCACGTTCAATCCAGGAGCAGCTCGCGAGATACATTCGCTGGTGTTGTTGGTCTTTTCCTGGTTGAGCGCCAGATAACGCCGGTTGATGCGCGCCAACCATTCGATCAGGCTCTGAGGAAGCCTGTCTGGAAGTCGCGGCTCCAGGGAAGGGGTTATATCCTCCCTTGATACTCGTTTTTCTTGTGCGTCAGGGTTTTCGGAAAAGTTTTGAATTACACTCTTATCTGTCATAAATGCACCTCTTTTACCTCATGGATTTGAAAGTCCCTTATGCGCATTAGGGGGTAAAAGAAAACTCTGGTTCCGACATGTAGAAAGTCGGAACCGGAGCGATGGTGATCCAAGGTAATATTGTGAATATTGTTGCAAGTTTTAATGTGGCAATTTCATTCCTTGATCTATAATTACATAAAATGGCAATGGTGTAGAAAATGGCCAATAGCTCCAGGACGATCCTATTCCTCTACCTCCTTCTGCCTGTGTTCATGGCAGGCTGTGGTAGCTTGACTCCCCCGCCGGCAAATACTCTCATCCCAACGGAGACAACGGGATTATTGTCAACTGAACATCCACCTGCCGCGTTAGCGCTTTCGGAAACACCGAAGCGTACACCCACCCTCTTATCTACATCCACACCAAGTGTAACCCCCACATTCGAACCAACGCTAACCGCTACACCCACCCCGCTTTTCGTGTTTGATCTTTCCCAATATGACCCTGATATTTTTCAGCCAATTGATGTTATGCACAGTCCGCCGATGATTGCCGGAGTGGATGACACGGTCAGACTAGCGTTTGATCTGGTGAATACGATTTATTGTACGGAGCTGCAAAGATACTGCCGGCTTGAGCCTGTCCTGTATTATGCATACGGAGATACTGAAGCATATCAGACCATCCCACTCACTATTGAAAATGTGAACGGGATGGAACCCCTGGTCGCCAGGCTGCTGGCTACCGATCAAGCAGGGAGGCCCTTGCGCTATTATGCGGAATTTGCGGTTCCGGAAGCGGGCTACACCCTGCGCTACCCGGTTGCGGGGACGATCGATCTGTTTGCCACAACGAACTTCATATTCATAGAATTACCCGCTGAAAATGCAGTGGAACCCGGCGACAAGGTATACGACTTTTTCTGGGGCTATGGACCGGACAAAGTGCGTCAGGGAATTGACCAAGGAGGCCGATATATCATTGCTCCGCCTGCTATGGATGTGGCGGAGGATGGCAGAATTGCGCTAATGGACCCGGTGAACGAGCGAGTAATCATTTACAATCCCAATGAGGAAAGTTATGCAAGCTTTCCGCTGCCTTTCACCTACAACAATGAGGGAGACCTGGCATTCGACCAGAACGGTCAGCTTGTGATTTTTGATTTTGCGGGTGAATACGTCGACGATCGTTTTGAACCGATTCGTTATTGTTACCGCCTCCTTCCTGATGGGAACATCGATGTTGCGACGCCGATTTATGTGAAATTCCCATCGAAAATCACGAAGGATCTTAAAGTCCTCGATCAATTTGATTACAGGTTGGTCGCGCCCTTCAATTCCAAAGGCGAAGTTAACAACAGGGAAGCCCAAAGACAGAAACAGACCTGGGAATTCCCCTACCGGTTCGTGGAAAGTGAGAAGGGTTTTGATATGTATACCGCACGTTTCGCCGACCTCAAAGAAGAGGTTGCTTTTGAAGTTCATTCTGCTTCAGGTATCAGTGGGCTCGTGGACTTCGAAAAGACGCCCCAAGGGTACCTGTTGATCTTTGATGGATACGAACAGGTCCGCGCAGTTTGGATTGATCCTGCAGGGAAGATCTTGAAAGATGTCACCCTGCCGCGGGGTCAATATACAGAGTTATCCTTATCCGGCCGGGTGGCGGTCACTGAGGATGGGTCTCTTTACGTGCTTGGTTCCACTAAGCGGGGAATTGAAATACATTTCGCCAGAGCGCCTTAGCATCAATTCCGGAAACCCTTCCCGAATAGTCCTGTCTTTTATACTTATAGGAGTTACGAAGTTGGAATGAGGATGGGGGTGTTTGGGCG
>MGOK01000008.1:0-516 GCA_001795335.1 Chloroflexi bacterium RBG_19FT_COMBO_55_16 | reverse complement strand
ACCTCATTGTAAGTTTACCGGACAAACCTTGTCGAGGTTGGCAGGCCAGTTTATCATTGGGAGCACATGACCGCCCCTTCACTACCTGGGAACAACGACCGTATTTATCCAAAAACCCCTGGCATTGGCTTATTACAGGAGACCTCCCTGCACGCCGCGTTGAAGGCCTGGTATATGCATGATGGCGACCAGGTCGAGGTGCCAATAGACAGATTTGTGGTGGATATCGTGCGTGGAGAGCTGCTGATCGAGATTCAAACGCGTCATTTTTCCAGCTTAAAGCAAAAGCTCATTCGCCTCACCCAACGCCACCCGGTGCGTCTGGTCTATCCAGTCCCGCAGGAAAAATGGATCGTCCGCCTGGCGGCGGACGGGCTAACGCCGATCTCCCGGCGGAAGTCCCCCAAGCGCGGCCGGGTGGAACACCTATTCCTGGAACTGGTCAGCTTTCCGGAGCTGGCGACTCAGCCAAACTTTTCCGTGGAAGTGTTGCTGACCAGAGAGGAGGAAGTCTGG
>MGOK01000007.1:10119-10843 GCA_001795335.1 Chloroflexi bacterium RBG_19FT_COMBO_55_16 | reverse complement strand
CCAGCTTCAAGCAATTTGCGTTTAACGATCGTTGGACCTCCTACATTATTGAAGGAGCAAATGAGTCGCAAGGCCGAGGCGACTTCAGTGGCAGCACCCTCTTGATTCCAGACCGCTGGTATTATTTCTTAGAAGCTCTTAGCAAGAACGCTGAATTTAGCGTGATCATCTGGGAGCGTGACAATCCATCGCAGCGAGCAGAATTTCACGGCGAGCCCTTACCAGGATGGTCCGGGTTGGAATGGACATTCTTTGTAGGCGTCGATTCTGGCATAGTGACGCTCGACAAATACGCGGAGATATCCTTTACATCCTTCAAGTAAGTCAGGCCTGTCTCCTCATGCGAGGTTTACCCGCACGCCTCTCCCAATGTTACCTCGGCACTACGCTAGTTGTTACTTTTTTGAACCTTATTGCCTGTGGGCCATCTCCTGCCACTCCGCTCTCCACTCCTGGCAAGGCAATCATTTCGACGGAGACAGCAATCTCAATCCCTGCTCCGCTCCCCGGATGTGGCGGCTTCAGCCCCCCTGAACTGGTCGCTCGCTTCAGAACCTCCGGTCACCTGGAAGCGACTGCATCCGCCGACTTTAACGCCGATGGCATGGCCGACATCCTGCTCACCCGGAGTATCTGGCGATCAGCCGAAACCTTCGAGCCAGTCTTCCTCCTGAACCGTGGAGGAGGCCAGTTCGTCAACGGCAACCCAATGATCTTCCATGGC
>MGOK01000007.1:9848-10031 GCA_001795335.1 Chloroflexi bacterium RBG_19FT_COMBO_55_16 | reverse complement strand
GGTTATCAGAACACCCTTATCCTCTCCACACCTGAGGGAAAATTCGTAGACGCTACAGCCAACCTGCCTCAACGCTCCGACTTCACTCATTCCGCCGCCGCTGGAGATGTTGACCTGGATGGCGACTGGGACCTTTATGTGGGCAACATTTGGGGGCGGAAAGAGATTCCGCCGTACGTGCTG
>MGOK01000007.1:918-9815 GCA_001795335.1 Chloroflexi bacterium RBG_19FT_COMBO_55_16 | reverse complement strand
AGCGGATTACTCCCCGATAGCGTTTCTAATTTGAACACCAGCCGTTTCACAGCCAGCGTTTTCGCGGACGTGAACAACGACAGGGCACCCGATCTGATCCTGGGAGCCGATGATCACACACCCGCTTCGCTCGTCCTGCTCAACGACGGTTTGGGGCACTTCTCTCTCAAAGCAAACGCGATCCCCATCAAGCCCTACGCTGCAACCGACATAGCCCTGGTTATTGAGCCTGTTGAACTCAATGGCGACGGTTATATAGACCTGGTGATGGCCTTCACGCAGGCAGATTACCAGAACAGGTATTTACAGGTGCTGGTCAATCAAGGGGACGCGACCTTTGCGGACGAGACTACCACCCGCCTCGAAGGTTTCGAACCGCAAGGCACATGGATCAAAGAACTTGAAGTTGTTGACTTCGATGGAAACGGAAGTCCAGACATACTTACCAAGCATGTACCTGGCAGCGGCGAGCAGCCCCTCTTGTTGCTCAACAATGGCACAGGCCGATTCTCAACGGCCCCGCTCGGAGTCAACATCCAGGCTAACCTGTTCTCCCTGGTCGATCTCGACGGCGACGGAGGCCTGGACATCCTATCTTCCGTCCCAGCCTCGGGAGGCCAACCGGAAACGCATTTCCTCATTCGGGATCAGAGATGCCCGTAGGAGGTGACCTTCAAATGTTGCTAAAATTACAGACGCCCAGAAATCGTAGTCATAGCTCCTCTAACACCAGGTCATTCGAGGTGGGAACGCTTTCAAGATAAACCGGACGATCCAAAGCAGGCTGCGGCGCAGCAGGCAGAAGCAGCCAGAGAGCGACAATGCCCAGGAAGGCGTGCGTGCTGAGCTGGGGGGCATACCCACCTGCTGCCAGCAAGAGGATCACCCAAGCGGCCAGGTCGCTCTGTTTTAGTGATTTGAGGACAGTCACGGCTGTCAGCCACAGGCCGAGAGCGTAGCCCGGCCAGGGTAGGTAGAGAGTCAAGCCTGTTGACCAAATGGCGATGATACCAGTCATGGCAGGATTGGCGAGCCGCATGGCGATAAAGGCGAGCGCCGGGAGACTGGCAACTAACCAGACTCGCCATGCAGCAGGACGCCCATGCGCCCACCACAGGGCGATCGTACTGAGCAGCAACAACAGTTCGCCGGCGTTGAATAGGATCAGGGAAAAGAAAGTCGGGCCAGGTAACCTTAAGGCTTCATAGAGCGCCGGGATCACCTGGTAAAGTTCACTGACCAGGAGGGTGAGCGCCACAAGCAAGCTGGCGGTCTTCTTTGAATTCGAATCCACCCAGCTAAATGCCCGCCAACCTACCAATACAATGACTGCCACTAAGATCATGTGGTAACTCACCGCCAACCAGCCGGAGGGGGGAAATACAAGGAAAATGAGGCTGAGGACCACCAAGCTGGCAAAAGCGGTGGGCAACACGACCTCGCCGCCCATGCGTAAACCCCGCCAGGCTATCCAACCCAAAAAGGCCAGGACAAGCAGACCGGTAACTGTAGCGGCCAGCTGTCCGAGCAGGCCTAATCCCTGGTAGACGAGGATCACCGGCGGCGATTTAGGCATGAAAATTGCCGAGCGCGCCAGGGTGCGGGTGACCAGCCAATCCACCAGGGCTGACCCGACTAGCCAGGAGAGAAAAACTGGATAACGCTTCATGGTTTACTCAGGCAGGCGAGAATAGATAAAAGCGCCCACGATGAACAGCACTGCCAGGACTCCGAACATGAACAATGTGATCACTTGAGTGGTCTGCCACCAGGGCTTCTGAGGTTCGACCTGCTCCTTGACCCCAACAGGTTGGGGGGCGCTACCAAATTGAAGATTAACCCATTGGGAGGTGGACTTCTGCCCATTGCGTTCGCCGTTAGCGCCGTCCCAAACCGCAAAAGCCACGGAGTAAGTCTTGCCAGGGACAAAGGTTACGTCATCCGTCTCGGAGGAAGCCAGGTCGCGGCTGAAAATCACGCGCCACTTACCAGCCTCCCAGGCGCCAAAGCCCTGCACGTTTTGGTTGTCTGCAGCCTGAGCAGTCAGCGATCCAAAACCACCGGCGATCAAGTCCTCGATCGGGGAGGCATGCAGCGGGCTGGCAAATAGATTTCCAGATGCCATGGCGGGGACATAGTTTGGGTCGGTGTAATCTGCAACACCAGCCTGGATACCTTTGGCAGGATCGGCAAAGGGATACTGATCGACATACATGTTCGAGTATTGCGTGTCCATATCCTGGCGAGCGTTGATATCCGCTTGCCAATCGGCCTTCCAAAGCCAGAGGTTGACATTGCCTCCCTGCTGGCCCATGCAGAAAAAGGGCTGCCCTTCGGCCAGAGGGAACTGGAGCGCCACTGAGTCGCGAAAATCCTGTACGCGCACCAGGCTATCGTTCTGAGTGTCGTCTGCCCACGTGACCAGGAAGGCGATTTGAGACCCGTTTTGGATCGTCCTTGCAGTGAGAGATTTGATTTTGGACTCAAGGAGAAAAGGCTTGGTGACATTTTGAGCGCTCAATGGCACATCCACAGCCGTAGCCTGATTCCACAGGGCAGAATCTGGATCGGTCAAGGGCAGGTCTCCCTCAACCGCAGCAGAGACAAGGGTGAGGCCCTGGGAGCTGGCGATCGGGATTTTATAGAATGTGAGCAGCGCAGCTGCAATCAGGACCAAAACGAGTAAAAGGTGAGAGCGATTGAACATGCGTACCCTCCTATCTGTCAGCGCAGGTTTTCAGCAACCAGGCAATCTTCGCAAGAAAGGTCAGGGCCAAGGGGCGTCGGAGAGATTCCAGCCAGTTGCGGCTGTTCCAGTCGCAAGCCCAGACCTTTGGCGTCAGCCTCGACATAAGCTGCGGCAAATTGAGCCAGGGCCAGGTACGGGCCGTCCAGGGAGGACTGGGACAGGGATTTGGCAAACAAGCCGATCCACCTGCCGAGGTGATCTCCTAAGAACTTGCCCTGCGCCTCGCGGCAGATCTCGACCTGCTCCTGGCTCCCATTGGTGGTAGCGTAAGCTTCTTTCAGGGCCAGTACGTACATGAATTCGAGTTCAACTGCCAGGTGGTCGGGGCGCTCGCGCACTGTGCCACCCACTTTGAAACCGAAGGCCTGGTAGAACCCAGCGATATCCGCCAATTCCTGGCTCTGGCGAAACTCATGAGGCAAGCCGAACTCCGTCTCATAGCACTGAGAACCGGTCAGGCCAAATGTCCGGCGGTGTTCGGATTGCAAGTCGAGAAGGCTGAAATCCTGGCTGGCATGCCCAAAAACCCAACCCTGCAACATTTTTAATTCTTCTAAGATACCTGCCACGATCGGCAGATCCTCCAGCCAGTTCTCCTGGGGATAGAGAAAAGTACCGGCGAAGAAGTGATAGACCTGGGAACGACGAAAAGCGATCTGGCTCATATCGAATTCAGCCTTTCGACCGGCCGTTCATACATCGGCTCGATCACAGTCAGGCGGACGGCTTCGCGGTCTTTGGCGTCAAAACCGATCACGGTATCGTTATACATCTGCCAGGGCTTGCCGTTGACTTCGGTCTCCAGCACCAGCGGACCCTCCTCGATCTCATAGCGGAAGATCATCCGCTGTGTGGTGCGGAAGAGCTGTAAAACGGCCAGCAGCTCGCGGGAGGGCGCAGCATAACGGGCGATCGCCTCGTCTACACCGGGGCCGAACATCTGGTGCAGGTAGGCGCGCGGCGCCCAGCGCGGCGGGATGTAATATATATTGGGTTCGGTGCCAAACTGTGGGTATAGCGGCAAGGCGACCTTCTCCATCATGATCATGTAATACAATGGATGTTGCCGGTCGTCCACCCAGGAGCCATCGGCGGCGATGTCCACCAGGCCGTTGAGGCGGATCTTGCCCGGGCAGACCGCCATGCAGCGTGTTTCCATGGGCACACCTTCGGTGAGGGGATCAGAGCCTTCAACCCGCGGATAACAGGCGACGCATTTCTCGCTGGTGCGCGTCGTGCCGCGATACATCGACTTCTTGTACGGGCATTGCTCAACGCACTTGCGGTAACCGCGGCAGCGCGCCTGGTCGATCAACACGATGCCATCCTCGGGGCGCTTATAGATCGCCTTGCGCGGGCAGGCCGCAGCGCAAGCCGGGTAAGTGCAGTGGTTGCAGATGCGTTGCAGATAGAAGAACCAGGTTTGGTGCTCGGGAAGCGAGGCGCCTTCCGGGCTGATACCCAACTTATCTCCTTTGTAGGCTGTGGAAGTATCCTCGTAAAAATTTGGGGCGCGCCACTCGGTATCCAGGGGTGTATAGCCCAAAGCCTGCTCGTTGGTAGTAGCGGCCGCCTCGGTGATGGTCATACCGTTGTAGACACCATAAGGGGCGGCGTCGCTGGCCTGGGCTGTGTCCCATTCAGCTTTCTGTCCCGCCGCCTGGTGTGCTTCGTCCAGCTTCTGGAGGATTTTAATATCCCAATGCTGGGGATAACCGCCGTAGGGCTTGGTTTCGACGTTGTTCCACCACATGTACTCCTGGCCCTTGGAAAACGTCCAGGTGGCCTTGCAAGCGCCGGTGCAGGTCTGGCAGCCGATGCAGCGGTTGATATTGAAAATAGCGACGAACTGTTTTTGTGGGTGCGCCTCGTCGAACACATAATTCATTTTACGGCCAAGTTGCCAGTTATAAACTTCGGGCATAGGAGACTCCTTGTTAAGGGTTAGCGGCTATGTTATACTGATTAAACTGGAATGGTGATTGATATTTCATTCTCCCTTGGGAAACAACCATGAACATGTTTACCTTTACCGGGATCCTTATCAGAGAAGATCAGGGGTATAGTTCGCTCTGCCCAGAACTTGATATTGCCTCCGTGGGTAAAACCCCACAGGAAGCAAAGGCAATGCTGTTGGAGGCTGCTGCATTGCACCTTGAGGGGGCTATTGAAGACGGCCTGCCCTATCTGCGCCCGGTGCCAGTAGAGGCCGATCCTCGCATAACTGAACCGGACAAGGTTACAGAAGTTTTTCGTTTTAAGGTGGACGTAGCCGTTCACGCGTATGCCTAACTGGCTGAGATAATCCATTTAGCGCAAATCCTGCGAATCAAACCAACTATATACTCTTCGCCTTTTTGCCGGTAAATACGATAGGTGGACATAAACATCGGATTGACGAACAGGGTCATTAACCTCCGCTCGTCCCAGCCCATGCGCACATACTCTTCGACGATGCACTCGGCCATGGCTTCCAGCTGGCCTTCTTCGCCGGGAAGGACCATCCCCACCAGCTGCATGGGATCTTCATCGACAAATTCGTCCTTAGGCATGAGTTCTCCTTTTACTTCTTCACTTCCACCGTTTCTCCACCGAGATACTTCTCCATAAATTGGCTCTCGTGGCCAGGGGTAAAGCCGGTCTGGATGGGCTCCCACTTGCCCACGCCATTCAGGCCGCCATCTTCAGCCTTAGTGATTTTGACCAGGGTCTCCTTGGGGACGGTGTTCAAGGCGTGGTTGTCGGCCTCGCCGCCGAAAATAAACTGCATACTGGTCTTCTGCTTGTGGAAGAGGGTATCGGTTTGGTGCATGGGCATCGACCAGTCACGGGTGATTGATTGCTGCGAACCATAGCGTAGATTAGCCATGTAGCCGGTACCCTCGGACTTGGCCAAACCATCGGGCCGCGTCTCGTGGGCCAGAACCGATTTCTCAGTTGCCATGAAGGGGCCATGCTTGAGCATGACGATGTTGTATGGGTACGCAGGGTTATATTTAACGCGCAGCATCAGCCGGGCAACTTTATAAAACGGGTCGTCGGGTTTCCAGCCAATGTACGGGCGGTCGGCGGGGTTGGCGTCCACGTAGACATAATCGCCGTCCTCGATGCCCATGTCCTTAGCGGCCTGTGGGTTGATGTGCAGTTGGTGGTCGCCCGGGCCGGGCAGGCGCTTGTCCATGCGGTAGGGATCGCCGAAGTTCGAGTCGAGGATGATCGTCCAATCTACCGTGCTCCATGAGGAGTGCACGCGATGGCGAGTCTTGGGCGTCAGGCAGTAAAACTGGAAGCCCGACTCCCAAAGCGGGTTGACCGTCTGCTTGACTTCCTCCCAGGTCATGGCTACATTGCGTACCGTACGTTCCTCCCAGCCCATGGCATCCAACCGGATGCCGTAATCGTCAGGGCGCACGAAGCGGCTGGAGGTGACGATGACGTTTGGTAGATAAGGTGTCGCCTCCGGGCCTTCGCGCTGGCTGATGATGTTCTCGCCATATTCGATGGCTTCGGGGATGTCACAATAGGCGTTCATCCGCCCGGTGTCGGTGTAGAAGGGCACAGAGTCGTGCACCTGTTCCCAATACGGGATGCGCGGGTAGGTGCGGAAGAGCATCAGCGCAGCGCCCGGCTCGCCATATTTCCCTCTGATGATTTCTTCGAACTTATAGCCACTGGTGGTCAACGAAGAGTCGAGCAGGCGCTGGATATAGATCTCAGGCTTGCCTTCCAGGAGAAATTTCCAATAATCACGGAAGCGCTGGTCGCCAAGCTGGTCTCCGATAGCGACGGCCACCTCCGCCAGGATGCGTGAATCGTCACGCGTGTCGTAGAGCGGTGGGATACCACCTTTCCAGATCTGCAAGAACGGGTTGGAACACGAAGCGGTGATCTCATGGGTCTGGAATTCGGCCCAGGTATTGGCTGCCAGGGCGAAATCGGCGTACTCGACCGAAGATGTCATTTCGATGTCCATTGAGATGATCAACTCGACGTTCGGATTGACGTTCTTAACCATCTCGTAGTGGTGCTTGGCATTGTTTAGCAGGTTGACATTGGTGAAGAACTGCACCTTGGTTGGAGTGGGCATATGAGTCTGGCCGGTGAAGACCTTGCGCCCATACTTGGGTGTTTCGACGATCAGCGGGCGTTCGGAATGGTTCCAATACGCAGGTTCCTCGTCTTTCGTATAGGCGTGGGCAACGATGTCCTTGCCCGCCGCGTTTGGATCCAGGTTAGGTTCAAAGGGGTCCTCGCCCACCCAGCCTTTGAACCCCGGGCCGGTCAGGGGAGAGGCCTGGAACAGGGCGGCCTTGTAGTTGCCTGCCCAGGTGTACAGGCCAGCACCCAGCCGGCCGATGTCGCCGGTGAGCATTAAAGGCAGGTACTGCGCCCGGTTAGCCAGGGTGGCATGGAACCAGTGGTTGATCCCCTCGCCGATATGAATGGCGACCGGGCTGAGCGTGGCAATGTCGTTGGCAAGCTGCTCGATCATCGCTTTGGGCGCGTGTGTGATCTCGGCAACTGTGTCCAGATCGTATTCCTTTAAATGCTCGCGGTACATTGACCAGAGCGTGATCACCTCCACCTGGGTTCCATCGACCAGGGTGACTGACCCCGACCAATCTAAGGCGGGATCGATCCCTTTTGTGTCAAGGGCTGCACCCACGTCATCGCGGGAGATGGACGCCAAATCGCCGGTCTTGGCATCCTGAACCACGTAATCGCCAAGCTGTTCATATTGTCCAGGCTGAAGGCCCTGCAATTTGAAACTTGGCCCATCGGTGCTGAGGCTGGCCTGGTAGTTCGGGAAAACATCGGCAGCGCCCAGGCGTTTCAAATTATCCAGACGGACCAGCAGGGGGAAGTCGGTGAAGCGTTTGACGAAATCGGCGTTGTACTTCTCTTCCTCCATCAACCAGCGGGTGATACCCAGGAAAAGGGCGGTATCGGTTGCCGGGCGGATGGGAATCCAGTAGTCGGACTTGGTCGCCGGCGGTGAGTACTCCGGGGTGATGGTGACGATCTTGGCGCCGCGTTCCATCGCCTCGACGAAGAAGTGCGACTCGGGCATCTTGTTCTCGACCAGGTTCTTGCCGCACTGGATGTGCAGTCGCGAATTACGCAGGTCGTTGAAGTCTTCATCTGAGGCCTGCAGGCCAGTAACAAAAGGGATGCCAGGAGCCTGATCGCCATGCCAGGTGTAGTTCGACCAGGTGCGCCCGCCGCGCGCTTCTTCGTGTTCGACGCCGCGCACATGCACGTCGAGCAGGGCCAGTGTGTTGGCGAAACGGTACATGCCGTACTTGCCGATCACACCCAGTAATCCCATGCCGCCGCGGCACTTGAAGGTGCGCGTCCCCGCCCCGCCCATGGCGGCGATCATCTCCTCTGGGTAGCCCTGGGAGCGCAGCAGCGCAGCGCCCTCTTCGCCGGAGTAGCGCTCGGCGATGGCGATCATCCCGCGTGCAATATAGTCGTAAGCCTCTTCCCAGGAGGCGGGGAGAAGCTCGTCCAACCCACGCGCATCGAATTTGTATTTGGATTTGTTGGCCGCGTCGAGTTCCGGGAAGCCAGCGTCGGCCCACTCCTTCCAGCCTTTGCGCATCAGGGGACCCTTGAGGCGGTGTGGGCCGTAGATACGGCGGTGGAAAGTCTGTCCCTTCTTGCAGCCGCGCGGATGCCAGTGAGCGGTGGCGGTATTCCCGTAGAGATCGCTGTACCGGCTGACGTCGTAGTTCGTCTCGGAGCGCAGGATGATGCCATTGCGCACAAAGGCTCGCAGGCGGCAGGCATGCGTATCGTTCGGCGAACACACATAAGTGAAAGACGTATCGTACCGGTATTGGTCCCGGTAAACTTTCTCCCAGTCCCGCTCTGGATAGAAGGCCAGCGGGTTCGGGACATCGACGGGATCGAGCAGCTGCAGGTCGAGCTCGGTGAAGGCCAGCCCGAGGGCAGTCGCCCCGGAGAGTTTGAGGAATTCACGGCGGGAGATTTTTGGCATGGACTACCTCCTTAATTTGATTTGGGCACGGCGGTTTTTAGGCGCGTTCTCCATCCTTATCCAATTCCGCCGTGCCCTTACGTGCCACCACCGGTGAGGGCCGGCAGATGGCGGATCAGGTCGATCAAGTCAGCGCTGCGAGCT
>MGOK01000007.1:277-857 GCA_001795335.1 Chloroflexi bacterium RBG_19FT_COMBO_55_16 | reverse complement strand
GAAGGTTCGGATAGGCTTCGAGGATCTGGGCGGTCAGGCGAGTGACGTTTTCTCCAGGTGGCTCTTCTTCAGCGATGATCAAGATATCGGGAGTGTCCTGGGACAGGCGAGGCAACACGCGGTCATCGAGAGTCCAGGAGCCGAGCAGGTCTACATCCTTAGCCTTGCCCAGGACATGCTCCAGACTCTCGCCGAGCAGGTCTTGTTCACTCAAGAGGACGACGCGCCGCTTTTTCATCGTACTTCATCTGTCCATAGATTAGCAAATTCTGGGATCAAAAGGAATCCCTCGCGGCTCCCCCGAGGAATGAAAAAAGAGCGATCTTGTGATAGTACTATCGAAAAAGAAGTAATTCTTTTGCGTGAAACGTGATGCGTGATACGTAAAAAAATGGTATTTCTCGAATAGTAAGGAGCCATAATAATAGGCAATGAACTATAGATGAAGGAAGAAAGGCACTTGACATAGAGCATCCATTTTCGCTATAAATTGTTCAGAAGTCTTTCTACCGTTCATACAAAAGAAATGATCTACGATCTAATTAAACACCACCGCCGTTCGATCCGCCTGAAAGGATAC
>MGOK01000007.1:0-200 GCA_001795335.1 Chloroflexi bacterium RBG_19FT_COMBO_55_16 | reverse complement strand
GGGTGAAATGAGGCTGAACCGATTTGGTCAGATCGCTAAACGGGAATGGGAACGGTTGTCCAAACGGTTTCCGGCCGTGCAAATCGACGCCTATGTGATCATGCCGAACCATGTGCATGGGATCATTGTGATTAGGGGTAGGGGCACGGCGGAATTGTTAACGGATAATGATTCGGAAATCCTCCGCCGTGCCCCTACAT
>MGOK01000006.1:10810-11387 GCA_001795335.1 Chloroflexi bacterium RBG_19FT_COMBO_55_16 | reverse complement strand
CTTGATGGTTGGATTGATTGGATCGACATAGTTGACCAGCCAGATCTGCCCGGTTTCTTTGACGTTCACGACCCACTCTGGCTTGTAATGCGAGGCCAGAATGCTGGCAACGCGCGGCTCCGGGTGATATTCACCAGTATTGTATGTGTAACTGCGAGTGGAGACGACCTTCATCGGCTCCAGGGTCTGACCGTCGAGGATGACGAAGTGAGGAGGCCAGTAGCAGCCGGTGATAGCGTACTTGTCGGTGAAATCACCCTCTGGACCGTTATATTTACTTACTTCCACCGAGCGGGCGTCATAACAGGTCTGCACACGCGCCACCACGGCGGGAGTTTCCATCCACAGGTCAATCAATGCCAGACGACCATCGCGGCCGATCACGTAAGCATAGCGCCCGGTAGCAGACATACGCGTGATGTGCACGGCATAACCACTGTCGACCGTGCTGACAATTTCGAAGTTGTCTCCATCGATAATGGCAACCTGCCCGGCATCACGCAGGGTGACGATGAAGTAGTTTTCCCAGTCACGCGTAGTTTGCGGCTCAGTGGGACGCTGAGCCACGGGGGTGACC
>MGOK01000006.1:10362-10799 GCA_001795335.1 Chloroflexi bacterium RBG_19FT_COMBO_55_16 | reverse complement strand
TTCGTGCATTTGGGTCAGGGACAGCTCGGGCGGCGCAGGCGGCTCGTTTTGCAGGTACTTGGCCATGAGATCGGTCTGTTCCTGGGTGAGGAAACCCTGCTTGCCCCAGTCGGGCATACCGCCCGTCGTGCCGTTGAAGATGATGGAGGAAAGCGCCAGGGTGCCCTTGGGCAGGGTCACATCAGGGGTCAAGGCGGGACCAGTGGCGCCTTTACGCAGGGTGCCGTGACAGCCAGCACAGCGCTCGAAGAAGGTCTGCTTGGCCCAGGCAAATTCTTCTTCCGAAAGTACGGGCGCCTCGCCAAGTACGGCTTCAGTGCTCACCTCGACAGCACCAGAGGCAACCAGCTCCGGAAGCTCAACCAGGTAATCAATAACTGCCTGGATCTCCTCGCTGCTCAAAGTGGTGCCGATGCTGACCGGCATTAACCCCGACT
>MGOK01000006.1:10108-10245 GCA_001795335.1 Chloroflexi bacterium RBG_19FT_COMBO_55_16 | reverse complement strand
CTGGAATCACCTGGCTGAGATTTGACAGGTCTGGACCGAGTGTACCGACAGCCCCTGGGATACCAGGAATGACATGACAGGCGCTGCAGCCACCTTTTTGAATGGCGGATGCAGCCAACTCGGCGCCGGTTAAAGCC
>MGOK01000006.1:8575-9862 GCA_001795335.1 Chloroflexi bacterium RBG_19FT_COMBO_55_16 | reverse complement strand
TCTGTTTTCAGTTGAAAAAAGATCTGTGCTGCCTGCGGGTAAGCAGACAGCACTTGGGCAACAGTCCAGATTTGATCAGGGATTGCGTTTGTCGACCGTTCCATGGGAATTGTCAGGGTATAGATAGTCAGGCTGAGATTTATGCGGCCAGGGCGGAAGCTTCTTTTTCTAAAGCTTCTGCGATGCCAAGGTATTTTTCGTGAACGCCCTCGCCGGTCTCTTCGTGTTCCACCTTCTCGAAAGCTTCCCACACATCGTCTTGCTTGGCAACAGGGATGACCCGGTCAGCCATGGGGAAGAGGATCTGATCTTCCTTGGCGATATGCTGCTGGAGAAGCAGCACATAGTTCCGGGCGGCGGTGATGGCGGTTGCGCTTCCGCCTGGCTCGCCGGCTGCCCAGCGTTCAGCGCCTGCCCGCATTTCACGAGTGAATTTACGACCAAGCTCATGTTCGTTGAGCATGACACCAATCGGCCCGCCCTCGACGAGCACGCCATGATCGCTCATGGTGGTGAAGAGGACGTTCTCCTCTTTGAGATGGTGGCAGCCATCGGCAAAGCCGCGGATGAAATCGGCTGCGTCCAGGAAGAAACCGGGCCGAACAGAAGCACCAGTTTCCACAGCGTGGGCGGCTTGCTCCAGGCTTACTAATACGCGCTCGATCACGCGGTGCTCAGAAGATAAAACATCAGTTGCTTGCATAAAAAACCTCCATTCGTTATTTGCACTATTTATATCAGCTTAGATTGTTTTGTTCTTTGCGCTGGCGCAAATAAAGAAAAATGGTGTGGAATTTGGCGTCACAATGCCAATTTCCACACCATTAAACTGAAATATTGCAGGCTATTTTTCGAGCTGCTCGGCTAAGCGCACCAGGGCGTGCGGGTTGGTGATCACCACCCGGCCGCGTCCCGGCTTAACCATGCCGGCCTTTTCCCAGGCGCTGAGTGTGCGGCTCACCGTGTAGAGGGTTGTGCCATTCATCTCGGCCAATTCCTGGCGCGAAAAAGGCAGCTCGACCAACAAGCCTTCATCACTCATGCGCCCAAATTGGCCTGCCAGGCGCAAAAGTGTGCGGGCAATGCGCTGTTCTACGCGCGTGGTGGCCAACTCGCTAAAACGATTCTGCATTTCGCGGATGTAGCCGGTCATGAGGTTCATCATTCCAAAAGATAGGTGAGACCGTTGTTCCAGCAACTTACGGAAGGCGGCACTCTCGATTGCCAGGGCATGGCTGTCCTCGAGCGCCTGGGCACAGGCGGGGTAGGTAGCCTGGGGATCTATGG
>MGOK01000006.1:7995-8430 GCA_001795335.1 Chloroflexi bacterium RBG_19FT_COMBO_55_16 | reverse complement strand
CCCATCTTCAACACTGCGTGGAATCCCCAACCGAGCGATGGCGCGGATATCGTCATCGCTGGCGCCGTTAAACACATCCACCTGGTGGAGTGAGGCTTCTACATTGGAGCGATCCTGGCTGTTCATCTAGCTGACCATAATTTATTCTACCTGGAATTACCGTTCTTAAGCGGTTCCCAATACCTGTTCAGCGTTGCGCAGATACACCTTTTCCAGCACAGCATCCGGCAGATACAGTCCATGAATTTGCCAGCGGCCCTGGAGAGGCACTTCGGAGGCGTTGTAGTTGAAATACTCGTCGCCGGTCTCGAGGAAGCGGTAAATGATGCGATAGGAAGCTGGGTCTGGCCCCATGTCGGAACCAAACAGGATACGGTCGGCATACTGCAAGAAGAATTTTCGGGCAGTGTAGGGCTGGCGGCCCAGCTCGCCAAT
>MGOK01000006.1:7649-7974 GCA_001795335.1 Chloroflexi bacterium RBG_19FT_COMBO_55_16 | reverse complement strand
GAAATTGGGGCAGCAGTCAAGCAGCGCGCCCACCCAGCCGAGGTCCTCAGCGTAGCAGCCGACATGCGCGCCGATAAAGGTTGTTTGCGGATGATGGGTAACAAGTGAGGCTAACCCGTCCATGATGTGCAGGAAAGGTGGAAAGGGCGGGCTGGTGAAAGCCCAATCGGGGTGATTGCCAAGCTCTTCCCAGCGCTCATTGGTCTCATCGATCGGGTCGAAGAAAGCCACCGGGTCGGCAACATGGATGAGCACCGGCAGGCCAAGCTCGCCGGCAGTCTCCCAGATGGGCGCCAGGCGCGGGTCGTCCACGTCGACCAGCTTG
>MGOK01000006.1:7274-7511 GCA_001795335.1 Chloroflexi bacterium RBG_19FT_COMBO_55_16 | reverse complement strand
TGGAAGCGCTCGGGGGCAGGCTTTTTGAAATGCTCGAGGTGGGCATCCAGCAGCTCTTCGTCCCAACCGCCGTCCAGGTCGACGTAACGGACGATGCCGGCGGAGTCAAGCAGGTCGAATAGCTCAGACAGGGGGCGCTTGTCCCAACCACCGCCGAATGCCTCACTCAGGTGATTGTGGGCATCGATGGCTGGGAAGCGCGGTTTCTCCACCAGGGTGGTCTGGGTGACGAGCTTG
>MGOK01000006.1:7044-7160 GCA_001795335.1 Chloroflexi bacterium RBG_19FT_COMBO_55_16 | reverse complement strand
GCCTTGCGGGTTTGAACATCAAATATGACTGCAGCTGCGAGCACAACCGCTCTGACAATATACTGGATGGAGATGTCCCAGCCTAAGAGGTTCATGCCATTGGTCAGCGAGGCCAT
>MGOK01000006.1:5320-6924 GCA_001795335.1 Chloroflexi bacterium RBG_19FT_COMBO_55_16 | reverse complement strand
GGAGCGCAACCAGGAAGCATACAGGATGCCGGATAAGGCAGTGAGTAGACCCATTGAGCCAAAAACCAAAAAAGTGATCTTCTTAACACTGATGCCGTTCAGCTCAGCCGCCTCTGGGTTTCCGCCGACGGCGTAGATATGCCTGCCGATGACGGTCCTGGACGTGATGTAAGAATAAAGAAGAACCACAATCAACAGGATAACAGCAGCCCAGGAGAGACCCTGGTATCCGGCGAGCACCCAGGTAATGCCAGCGATCACAGCCGACACGAACACCAATTTGGCGATGAACATGTTCATAGGCAGTACTTCAAAGTGGTAGGCCTGGGTCTTTTTGCGGTTGTTGATTTCGCCTAGAATGAATAAAATGATGCCTAATATACCGAGGAGCAGCGTTACTTTGTGTACACCTGGCAAAATGCCGATGTCGGGAATATCGGGAATAAAACCATTGCCCAGGGCATTGAATACTTCATTCTCGATTATTATCGTGCCTGTGCTCCGGGTGGCAAGCTGCAAGGCGCCCCTGTAACCCAGCCATCCAGCAAGTGTGGCAACAAAGGCTGGAATTTTCATCTGTGCCACCAGGAAAGCGGTTAACAGCCCGGCCAAGACTCCGAGCACCAGGACCAGGGGTATGGTCACGCCTATAGGCAGGAGCCAGTACTTAAGGGAGATGGCTGCGATTGCGCCGAGGGTGCCTGCCAGATACCCGACCGATAGGTCGATATGGCGGATGACAATGACCAGGGTCATGCCAACCGCTAATACGGCGATATAACTCATCGCATTCACCAGATTACCGATGTTCCTCGACGAGACAAACAGGCCTTTGGTCGTGATGGTGAAGAAGATGACAATCACGAGAAAGGCGATATACATGCCGTATTCACGGATATTGTGCTGCTGCGTTTTTAGTACATCTTTGAAAGACATGTCGAGCCTCCCCGCATGGGTTATCCTGCTGCTGTGGCGGCAAAATCATCACGGGCGCCAATCATATAGGCAACCACCCGTTCGCGAAAGTCATCTATGTTTTCGGCAATAACGGCATCACGGACCTTGCGGCCGTTGCGCATCACCATCAACCGGTCGCTCACGCTGTAGATATCTTCCAGGCGGTGGCTGATGATGATGATCGAAGCGCCCTGCGCCTTGAGCTCTCGCACCAGGTCGAGCACCTTGCTGATGGCTGCGACGCTCAGGGCGGCTGTGGGCTCGTCCATGATAATGACCTTGGAATTGAAAGCTGTGGCGCGGGCAATGGCCACAGCCTGGCGCTGACCACCGGACAGTCTTTCGACCATCAAGCGCACAGAGGGGATGTCAATCTTGAGACGATCGAGCAGGCGCTGCGACTCTTTTTCCATGTAGCGGCCATCCAGGACACCGAACGGGCCGAGCTTGAGGCTGACCGCTTCTCGTCCAAGGAAGACGTTGGCAGTTACATCCAGGTTGTTGGAGAGAGCCAGGTCTTGATAGACCATCTCAATGCCCAGGCGGCGCGCATGCAAGGGGTCGGTCATATGGGCGTCCTTACCCTCGATGAGGATGTGTCCTTCATCCGGGATATAGGCGCCACTGAGAACCTTCATCAGCGTGGA
>MGOK01000006.1:4995-5132 GCA_001795335.1 Chloroflexi bacterium RBG_19FT_COMBO_55_16 | reverse complement strand
GGAAGTCGGAGCGACTCGACCGGCATTTCCGCTTTTCAGAGGGTAGATGGACTGCAGGAATAGTGACGGACGAGCCATCACTATTCCTGCAATCACGAACTACAAGATATTAGGGAAGACCGGTGAACTCACTGGCT
>MGOK01000006.1:4481-4749 GCA_001795335.1 Chloroflexi bacterium RBG_19FT_COMBO_55_16 | reverse complement strand
TGACCGGTGACGACGTAGGAAGTGACATCCTTATCAGCAGCAAAGGCATCAGCGATAGCGCGAGCGGTGCCGTCATTGGGGGCGAGGATGAAGACATTGCCCTTGTCGGCATCTTCAGTAGCGGTGAGGTTAGCTTCAGCGAGGTTCTTGGCGACATCAAACTTCCAGTCGGTGGTGACCTGGCCGATGATCTTGCCCATCTCATCGCGGGTCAAGGTAGCCTTGTCCTGCAGAGCGATGGCTTCGCTGGAGTTCTTGATGACGAAGG
>MGOK01000006.1:4111-4240 GCA_001795335.1 Chloroflexi bacterium RBG_19FT_COMBO_55_16 | reverse complement strand
GGCTTCAGCGGCAGCAGCGGCGGCAGCAGTGGCGTCCTGCGGGCAGATGATGATCACTTTGACGCCCTTGGCGATCAGCGCTTCAACGTTGGCTTTTTCCTTGGCGGAATCACCCTGGCTGAAGAGGAT
>MGOK01000006.1:3009-4023 GCA_001795335.1 Chloroflexi bacterium RBG_19FT_COMBO_55_16 | reverse complement strand
ACGCCGACGGAGAGTTTTGTTTCCGCGGGAGCGGCAGGGACATCCGTGGCAGCGGCAGGTGCCTCGGTGGTGGCTGCTGTTTGAGCGCAAGCGGAGAGAATGGTTGCGGCGATGAACAGAACAGCCATTAGAATATTTAGCGAACTCTTCTTATACATTGAAAATCCTCCTGGGATATTAGTTGAAATCGATTTTTTACTGGGAAAGGGGGGAACACGAATAGTATGGGTGAGCTACATCTACCTCCTGTTCTTTACGGGCACTATAGCGTACGATATAATTATACAAAATTGATTGGTCAACTTCAACCCTGTCATTCCCTTGATATTGCCAGAATTTTCCCCCGAGCCTTAGGGGAATTCCCCTAATTGCTAGATGTCTTTACAAATGTCGATCGTAAAAACTCTATTAGCCGATGATCATGCTCTGGTACGCGCTGGTTTGCGCGATGCTTTAGCCAGCCTGTCGGGCATTGAGATTGTCGGCGAGGTTGGCAACGGGCATGAACTGATGGAAGCGCTGGAAAGGCTGCGCCCTGATTTGCTGGTGATGGATGTCAACATGCCCGACTTTGAGCCAGTTGCGGCGGTAAACAAGATCCGTGCGGCACAGCCGGCGCTGAAGATCCTGGTGGTGAGTGCTTACGACGACCAATCCTATGTGGTTGGACTTCTCTCAGCGGGTGTCAACGGGTATCATCTCAAAGACCAGCCGCTTTCCGATTTGCTGCTGGCGGTGCAGCGTATTCTGGATGGGGGTCGCTGGATTTCGGACCCGCTGGTGGACCGGCTGGTGGGATATCAGTCAACGGCTGCAGAGTCGTCCTCCATGCTTACCCACCGCCAGCGAGAATTGCTGTATCTGCTGACCCAAGGATATAACAACCAGAAGATTGCAATCGTGATGGGCTTGAGCGTGAAGACGGTGGAGAATCACCTGACCAGCCTCTACCGGGCGATTGGGGTGGAAAGCCGTCTAGAAGCCAATAATTATGCGAACCGGCATCCGGAGCTG
>MGOK01000006.1:1337-2796 GCA_001795335.1 Chloroflexi bacterium RBG_19FT_COMBO_55_16 | reverse complement strand
ATCGACGTGGTGCTGCGAGAAGAGGATGGCATCCTGTGTGCTTGCGGCATCAAAAAGGTTTCGCCTTCTACACGAATGATCTTGATCAGCGCTTACCCTGACCGCGAATTCCGCCGTATCGGGTTGAATGCAGGGGCTGTGGCATTTTTGGATAAGAAGGATATCGATGCAGCTGTCGTCCGGCAGGTTGTGGAAGACGCACTGGCGAGTTAATTCGAAGCGGCGCTGATGATCGGAGAGGGGCTGGGGATTTCGATCAATAATTCCAACCCACCAGAAGCAGATGAGTCTACCCGCATGCTTCCACCCAGCAGACTGACCCGTTCACTGATCCCTACCAGACCGAAGTGTTTTTCCTCTGAGAGCATACCCAGGTTGATCGGTTTGATCATACCCTGACCGTTGTCGCGAAGGCGAACGACGAGGCTGGCATTGGGTGTGCGCCGCAAGGTCAGTGTAACTGATGAGGCTTTGGCATGCTTGCGCACGTTTCTCAAGCCTTCTTGAATAATGCGGAAAACCGACAGTTCGATGGGCTCCGGCAGGCGTCCCAGCGCCGGATCAATATCCAGATCCACCTGTATCCCGCTCTGTTTTGCCCATTGGTGCATCAAGGAGCGGATGGCTGCCGACAGCCCGTGGCTATCGATGGTTGGCGGACGCAGGTCGCTGCACGTCTCGCGCAGGCTGCTGACCACATTGCGGATTCCGTCACGGATATTAGCCAGATCATTCCGCAGGGTTTCATCGGTGATTTCATTCTCTGTATCTTCCAATTGGTAATTAAAGCTCAACAAATCCTGGATGACCTGGTCATGCAATTCGCGCGCCAGCGCTTTGCGTTCCGTCTCTCGTTCGGTCATCAAGCGCCGGTTGGCCTCCTGCAGGGCGAGATTCAGGCGGTCGAGTGACTCCATTTGGGCATTCATGCGTTCGATCAACTGGCGGTTGAGCGAGTCTTGGGCTTTCAGGTTTTGTTTCAACGTTTGCTGGGCGCGACGCAGTTCATCGGCTTGTTTTTGGGCAGCATAGTAATTCTCAAAGGCCCAGATGACCGGGGTTACTTGCTCCTGACGGTTCGAACCGACGATGAGTTCCACGACCTCACGCGGCGTGGTTTCCGCGGTAGACCGCAGGGTTAACTGGCGACCCTGGAACAGCACCAAGATGCGATTGGTGACGGCGAAGATATGCTTCAAGTCATCACTGCTGAGGATGACGGCTACATTTTGTGCTGAGAGTTCTTTGATGCGGCTGAGCAGCTTCTGCTGACGTTGGAAGCTGAGCGCAGAGACCGCATTATCCAGGAGGAGAAGCTTGCTAGGACGGCAGAGCGACCGGCCAATGGCGACGATCTGTTTTTGTTCATTGGTCAGATTGGTGGGGTACTCGCTGATAAGCTCCGGTTGGATGTCAAAATCAGCCAGAAAGGCGCGTGCAACGTCCGCCATTTCTGCTT
>MGOK01000006.1:336-1319 GCA_001795335.1 Chloroflexi bacterium RBG_19FT_COMBO_55_16 | reverse complement strand
AACGGTTACCCCGACATATTTCCTGCCCCAAAAAAATATTGTGGAGCACGTTCATGTTATCAACGAGGAAGGGGTTCTGGGGGGCGGTTTCTATGCCCAGCTTACGCGCCTGGGAGGCAGTCCGCAGGATGACATGCTGGCCCTCGAAGTAAATCTCACCGGTAGAGGGCAGGTAAGACCCGTTCAGCAGCTCGAACAGCGTAGATTTGCCTGAACCACGCTGACCGACCACGCCCAGCACTTCACCCGGCTCAATCTCAAAATTTACTCCAGCCAGAGCTTCGACAAGGCCGAAGAACTTGCCTAGATTGCGGACACTAAGAAGTTTGTTATTCTCGGGCACCTCAACGCCTCTAGCCCGATTATACTTCACTCAGAACGGGCCATAGTTGATCGCTACGGCGATTGCCAGGAAAGCGATGGTTGCCAGGATGACCCAGAACCACAGGCCGAGCAGCCATTTGAGCCATTTTGGTGGATTGGGTTTGTATTAGACAGCCAGAAGAGAAACTAAGAGGCCGGGTTGCAGCAACCCGGCCTCCATAGACAACTTGGTTTACATCTTTTACTTAAACAGGATCGGCAGCATTGTATAGTAGATTACCACTGGCCGCTCGACCACGCACAGCTCAACGGGAACGAACTGTTCGACAGTGTACGGATCGTTGTATTCCACCTTGAGCCAGGCATTGGCGCAGGTATCCACAGCCATGCCAGTGCTGTCCAGGGTCAGGGTAACGTCCTGCGTACCATCGGGGGCGACCGTGCCATTCAGCGGGTCAACCGCCAGCCAGGGCGCTTCCCATTGGGTCATGGCCAACTCGACGGCATCCAGGGCGTTGATGCGCCCCCAGCCGAAGACGTTGTTGGGGATCTCATCTGGCAAATCACCGCCGCAGCCCTGGTCAGTGGTCAGCCCCAGAGCAGATTGCTCAAGGATCCAGTAGGTCAGCTGGACATCTCCGCGCAACTCGGGCACAGCG
>MGOK01000006.1:148-304 GCA_001795335.1 Chloroflexi bacterium RBG_19FT_COMBO_55_16 | reverse complement strand
CTCCAACCGCCCTGGTAAGCATCACCTGGCACGCTGGAGCGAATGTTGGCACCAGGGGCTGAGACATCCGGCTTGGTAAGGCCGGTGATCAACGCCGGGCCGCGGCTGGAGAAGCCAGCGATAGCGTCAGTATTCGTGGTGGCACCGACAGACATG
>MGOK01000006.1:0-112 GCA_001795335.1 Chloroflexi bacterium RBG_19FT_COMBO_55_16 | reverse complement strand
CAGCTGGGACCAGCGTTACCCGCCGAGAAGATGGGCAAGATGCCGGCGGCGCGCCAGGCATAGATGGCCTGGTTGTACCACCACTGCGCCTGCCCGCCCCCCCAGGAGTTGT
>MGOK01000005.1:1294-7986 GCA_001795335.1 Chloroflexi bacterium RBG_19FT_COMBO_55_16 | reverse complement strand
AAAACCAACCCTGATTATTGACGGCAAGACGGTTATTGATAGAGGGGAGCATGTTTGGTTGTAAGTCCTCTGAAATTCCACCCCTAACCCGATCTGGTTTTATTTGTCTTGGACAGACAACGAGAACTTCGTGTTCTCGTCCTTACTGGACGATGACTAATATGTTTACATATCGTATACTTTATAATACATATAGCCCATCAACCATTTATTCACCCGACAAGTGCATACAATCATATAGAAAGCAAAAGGAGATGAGATGAATAAGATTAAGTTCACCCTGTTTTTGTTCCTACTATTATCCATGCTGGCTTCGGCCTGCACCCCTGCCCCCGGGGTCGAACCCACCCAAGCTGTAGTAGAACCCACCCAAGCTGTGGTAGAACCTACCCAAGCTGTGGTAGAACCTACCCAAGCTGTGGTAGAACCTACCCAAACTGGGGAAGTAGTCGCCCCTACCGAACATAACCCAGACAGCATCGTTCGGTTTACTGAGGACTGGCCAACGTATATTGACCCTGCAGTTGGAAATGACTTCTCAGACTCAATGGCTATAATTAATCTTTATGACAGCCTGGTCTTTCCACAATTGGACGGCTCGATCATTCCGTGGTTGGCTACCGAATGGACTGTTTCTGATGATAGTCTGACATACACTTTCAAACTCCGTGAAGATGTCAAGTTCCACAATGGTGATCAGTTAACCTCCGAAGACGTGGTCTTCAGTGCGGAACGATTATTAGCCATCGGGCAAGGTTACTCGTACATGTTTCGAACCAAGGATAAAGATGGCAATATTATCGCGGGTATAGAGACTGTCAAGGCCCTCGATGATTACACGGTCGAGTTCAAACTGGTTAAGCCGTTTGCCCCCTTTATTTCTGTCCTTGTGCGTTTGTATATTGTCAACAAAAATCAGGTCATGGCTAACCTCGACATGACTGATACTTCATATGGCGAGTTTGGCGACTACGGTAAGACATGGATTCTGACAAATGATGCTGGCAGTGGTCCTTACATGGTCAAGGAAATGAAAATGCAGGAATACCTCTTCGCTGAGAAGTTCGACGGTTTCTGGGGTGGTTGGGAGGATGGCTCGCCCGACTTCTTCAGGGAATTTGCCTGGCCTGGCGAGGTCTCCGTCCGGACACTGATGAAGAACAGGGAAGAGGAGATCTCCTCCGAATTTTTGCCACCGGAAGGTTATGTCGTCCTGGATGCTGTTGAAGGCATCGACGACGCCGCTTGGTTGGCGCCACACAACCTATCGATCATGATGAATACAAAGAAGTCACCGACAGATGATGTACATTTCCGAAAAGCGCTGTCGTATATCATGGATTACTCTGTGATCGTGACCGACATCTGGCCGAAATACGTTCAATCCAGAGGACCGGTGCCACAGACGATCCCCGGTCACGATCCGAACGTGTTCCAATATACGCGAAACATCGATATGGCCAAGGCGGAGCTGGCGTTATCCAAGTACGCCGGGCAAGAAAATATTCCGTTTACACTTTCCTGGTGTGCCGAAGTACCGGCCGAAGAGCGTGTCGCTCTGCTGTTCCAAGCCAACGCAGCAGAGATTGGCGTGAACGTTGAAATCTTCAAGAAACCCTTTGGCTCAATGATCGATGACGCACAAACACAAGACACTACACCGAACGGTTCCATCGTCTATGTTGCCTCCTCTTACAACGAAGCCGGGGCGATGTTAAAGACGATGTATCACTCCAGTTCGCAGGGTACCTGGGAGAACATGGAATGGATTAGCTCACCCGAATTGGATGCTGCCATCGATGATGCGCTGGCTACTATGGATAAGGCGGCGCGCTTCGCCAAGTACGCCACAATCCAGGCGACCCTGGTTGATATGGCTCCAGTGATCTGGCTAGCAGATCAAGGGATGGAGTTTGTTTATCAGGACTACCTGCTCTGGCCGGTAGTTGAGCTGGTCAAAGCCAATCAACCGGTTGCACCGGTGATGGGCTACAGTCACTATGTGCATGATATGAAGCTGGACTTAGTCAGAAAAGCCGAGTTGTTGGGCAAGTAACAAGAAAATACTGCCAGAGTATTTAGAGAACTCATAAATCTGGCCGGCTGGGGTTAGGGTGGAATGTTCTACTCCACCCTCACCTCAGTTTTGTTAAAATTATCAAAGAAAGGAAGCCGTGATGAGATTAGTACCTTTAATTTTACGCAGGTTGGCTCAATCGGTTTTCGTTATTTTCGGTTTGTCTATTGTGATTTTCGTCATCGCTCGTATCATCCCTGGCGATCCAGCTCGAATGGCGCTGGGACCGAGGGCGTCGGTGGAAGTGGTTGAGATGTTGAGCAAGCAGATGCACCTCGACCGGCCTATTGCGGAGCAATATGCGTTGTGGCTGTGGGACGCGGTCCACGGGGACATGGGAGATTCCCTGCTTACACGCCGGCCTGTCTTGCAAGACATTCGTGAGTTCTTCCCGGCTACATTAGAGCTGGTCTTCTTCACCAGCCTGTTTATCGCCACATTGGGCATTACGCTTGGCGTTCTATCCGCTATGTATGCAAATACCTGGTTTGACAATGTGGTTCGCATTATTTCATATCTGGGTATTGTCACACCAGCTTTTGCCTGGGCTGTCATCTTCATACTAATATTTGGTTTTTTCTGGAATATTTTTCCGACCTACGGTCGCCTGAGCGAAAGCATAATTCCCCCGCCCTGGGTAACAGGCATGATGACTGTCGACAGCTTGCTCGCCTTCCGGCCGGATGCCTTTTGGGATGCGCTAAAGCATTTGATCTTGCCGGCAGCAGCACTGGCGATGGGGCCGATGTCCCAAACCGCCCGCATTACCCGCTCCAGCATGGCCGAGAATCTGAACAAGGATTACATCAACTCGATGATTGCATATGGGGTGCCTAAGCGAGTTGTGTCTATGAAATACTTGCTCAAGCCTTCAATGATTCCAACGATCACAGTGATGGCGCTAGATATTGCAGCGACCTTCGGTATGGCTTTCCTGGTTGAGCTGATATTTGGCTATCCGGGCATCTCCAGGTATGGCATAAGTGCAATGCTGAACAAGGATGTGAATGCGATCGTGGGGGTGGTGCTGGTTCTTGGGTTGGTGTTCGTGACCCTTAACATTGTTGTCGATGTGATTGTGGCACAATTGGACCCACGTATGCGGCTTTTGGGTGGAAGGAGTGTATAGATAAGATGAACACAACCAAAATTACTCCGCTCAGAACGTCTGAAAATCCTTGGGTCAGGAGGTTGGATTCGTTAAAAAGAGCCTGGTACAAATACTCTAGGAATTGGCTCTCCAAACTTGGTCTGGTGATGGTTCTCACCATCATCTTCCTGGCCATCTTTGCACCTTATGTGACTCCTTTTCCACAGCACGCGGGAAAATTCGTTGACTTCAAGTCCGCGGGGCAGCCGCCGAGCCAGACTTATCTGATGGGCACTGATATATACGGCCGCGACATCCTGACACGGGTAGTCTTCGCTTTCGGCAACGCGCTACTTATGGCGATCGGCGTGCTGGTTATCAGCGTGCCAATTGGAAGCCTGCTGGGTCTCGCGGCTGGGTACTACGCTGGAAGCTGGGTCGAGATCGTGATCATGCGCATCACAGATGTGTTTATTAGCATCCCCCCACTGGTGCTGGCCCTGGTGGTGGCGTCAGTGTTAAAGCCAACGCTGATGAATTCGATGATGGCAGTTACCGTGTCCTGGTGGCCCTGGTACACGCGTCTGACTTTTAGTCAGGCATCGTCCATACGGAATGAGTACTTCGTGCAGGCTGCTGAGTTGGTAGGTGCCGGCAGGATGCACATTCTGTTCAACGAAATCCTACCCAACTGTGCCTCATCGATATTTACTAAAATGGCTCTGGACGTAGGGTGGGTGATCTTGGTGGGTGCAGCGCTGAGCTTCGTCGGGCTGGGTGAGCAACCCCCCGCTGCCGCGTTGGGAACGATGGTGGCTGACGGAGTCAATCGCATGCCCGATCAATGGTGGATAGCAATTTTTCCAGCTCTGGCGATCATGCTCATTGTGCTGGGCTTTAACCTGTTCGGCGATGGCGTCCGCGATATGCTGTCTCCGGAGGAGGAATAGCTGATGAAGGATGCACTCCTCGATATTCGGAACCTGCATGTTGAGTACAAAGTTTACGGTGGATTGCTGAAGGTCCTTAATGGTGTTAACTTCAGAGTCGGGTTTGGCGAGAAGGTTGGGCTGGTCGGTGAGACCGGCTGCGGCAAGACCACGGCGATGAAAGCTGTGTTGCGCATTCTTCCGCAATTGGCGCGGATTCCCAAGGGCGAGATACTCGTCCATGGCAAAGACGTCCTGAAGTTAAACGCGGAGGATCTCTCGGAACTTCGGGGAGCCGGCCTATCCATGATATTCCAGGATCCGACTTCAGCGCTCAATCCAGTCTTCACCATCGGCCAGCAGCTTTTTGACGTGATCCGTTACTCAACCAAAGAGAAAGTGACAGACAAACGTGAAGTAGCCCTAAAGGCGTTGCGTGAAGCGCGTCTGCCCGATGCAGAGCGCATGCTCGATAGCTACCCGGTGCAATTAAGCGGCGGTATGCGGCAGCGCGCCTGTATCGCCTTCGCTATCGCCACGGCCCGCGACCTGCTGATCGCCGACGAACCGACGACTAACTTGGATGTGACCATCCAGGATCAGGTGCTGCGGTTGATCCGCGATCTGGTAGAACAGAAAGGGACGTCTCTCATCCTGATCACCCATTCGCTCGGACTGGCGCGCGAGACGACCGACCGGGTCTACGTGATGTACGCTGGCAACATGATCGAGATGGCCAGCACTGAGGAGGTGTTCGAGCAGCCTCTGCATCCTTATACACGGGGATTGTTGGCGTCCGTGCCAAGATTGACTGGTGGTGGATTTGCGGAAGGTATCCCTGGCCGAATTCCGGAGTATAAGCAACCTCCCCCTGGTTGTCGCTTTCATCCGCGGTGCCAACACAGATTCGAGCCGTGTTCGAAAGAAATGCCTCCCTTCTTCGATATGGGAAACGGGCACCAGGTTGCATGCTACCTATATCAGAATGAACAGGAGGGCGGACAAAGTGACTGAACACTACGAAAATAATGAAATTTTGGTTGCCAAAAAGCTTGTAAAGTACTTCCCCATCAATCGCTCCTCGCTCTTTAAGCGTGAGTGGGTCGTGGTGAAGGCGGTCGACGGCATCGATTTTGCCTTGGCGAAAGGTGAGTGCTTGGGGTTGGTCGGCGAGTCTGGTTCGGGGAAGAGTACAACGGCTTATATGATTTCCGGGATGTATAGTCCTACTGGTGGCGAGCTTAAGTTCAAAGGGGAGGACATCGCTTGCCCCGCCGTGCGACGACAGCAGCACCTAAAGAAAGATATACAGATGATCTTTCAGGACCCCGGCTCATCGCTGAACCCGCGCAGGAGCATCAACGACATTTTAGAGATGCCCCTTCTCGTCCACAACCAGATTAAAAAAGGGGAGTCAATCGAACGGCGGGTGATAGAACTTCTGGAGCAAGTCGAGTTGCCTGCAGCCTATCGCTTCAGATCTCCAGCTACGCTCGGTGGCGGTGAACGCCAGATGGTGGCAGTCGCGCGTGCCCTGGCGACGAACCCGTCGTTTATCGTCCTGGATGAACCCACATCCGCGCTGGATGTCTCGGTGCAGGCTAAGATAATCAACATGATGATGCGGATACAGAAACAATTCGACCTGACATATCTGTTCATCACACATGATCTCAGTCTAATGAGGAATGTGGCGATTCGCATAGCAATCATGTATTTGGGTAAGATCGCTGAGATCGCTCCAGCAACGGACTTCTTTAAAACACCGTTGCATCCATACACACAGATGCTGTTGTCATCTATTCCGGTGGTGACTAAGGCAGAAATGGCGCTTAAACCGGCCAAGATCCGATCGGCTGGCGAGATCCCGAGCCCTACCAACGTGCCACCCGGATGCAGCTTCAACACGCGCTGCCCCCTCAAACAGGAGTTGTGTTTCACCGAAGATCCCGTGATGAGGGAGATCATGCCGAGGCATTTCGTGCGGTGTCATTTTGCAGAAATGGTGTTAACCTTGTGAATCGCGAATTGAAAGAGGACTTTGATCGTGTGATTAACCAAATTCGTTGAATTCGTTTGAACTATTGTCGTGTCCAATATACTTTTATTTTTCAGGAGGAACTGCCATGCCAACAACATTAGATCTGGAAGTCGCTGTAGCAGCGTACAAAGTAGTGCATGATTTGACGGGGCTCAAAAAAGGCGAGAGCTTGCTGATCACGATCGACTCAGCTGGTTACTGGCGAGTAGCAGAAGAGACAGCCAAGGCAGCTGAAGCGCTAGGTGCCAAGGTGATGGTTGCGTACCACTCGACGCCGCCGGGTTATGGCAAGGTTGGTGATCCATACCTTCCAGACAGCCTGAAGGTGGCTATCCCTGAGACAGATGTCTGGATAGAGTTTAACAACCAGTGGCTGCTGTATTCGACCCCATGGGAGACTGCGCTGACCAATCCCAAACGTGTGCGCTACCTGTTCCTGGGAGGCCTGAACGAGGATCAATTCGTGCGCTGCGTGGGCAAGGTGGACCTGGACCTGCAGCAAGAGTTTCAGACGACACTGGTGGGTCTTACCCAGAATGGCAAGAATATGCGGAT
>MGOK01000005.1:0-1176 GCA_001795335.1 Chloroflexi bacterium RBG_19FT_COMBO_55_16 | reverse complement strand
ACCATCGCCTTTAACGGCTCCTTCTCTGGTGGCGGCGAGGCCGATCTGGGTATCTTGAAGGAGCGCGTGCTTTTCCACCTCAAGGATGGTGTCTGCCAGGATATCACTGGTGGTTCGGAGGCAAGCTTCTTAAAAGGCTGGTTCGCGAGACTGAACGACCCGAATATGTATCATGCTGCACACGTATGCTACGGTTTCAACCCGGGTGCGAAGTTGTCAGGACTGTGCACGGAAGATGAGCGCGTATGGGGTTCTACCGAGTGGGGTTTCGGCTACCAGGGGCCGATGTACAAAAGGGATGGCATCGACGCCGTTTCGCACGTTGACGGGATCTGCTTGAACTCATCGGTGTGGATCGATGGCCAGCAAATCATGGACGAGGGCAAGCTGGTGCAACCGAAATTGGCCGATCTAGCTTCGAAAATGGGTAAGCAGTAAGAAACCATAACCACCATAAGACTCGAAGGCATATGGATGCACGAACAATAAACTCTCCATGAAGCTTCGTGTCTTTGTGGTCTCATTTCATTAGTTACTATAAGAGTTCAGGAGGAACTGCAATGCCAACAACATTAGATCTGGAAGTCGCTGTAGCAGCGTACAAAGTCGTGCATAATTTGACAGGGCTTAAAAAAGGCGAGAGCCTGCTGATCACGATCGACTCGAGAGGTTACTGGCGATTAGCTGAAGAGACAGCCAAGGCGGCTGAAGCGCTAGGTGCCAAGGTGATGGTCGCGTACCACTCGACGCCGCCGGGTTATGGCAAGGTTGGTGATCCATACCTTCCAGACAGCCTGAAGGTGGCTATCCCTGAGACAGATGTCTGGATAGAGTTTAACAACCAGTGGCTGCTGTATTCGACCCCATGGGAGACTGCGCTGACCAATCCCAAACGTGTGCGCTACCTGTTCCTGGGAGGCCTGAACGAGGATCAATTCGTGCGCTGCGTGGGCAAGGTGGACCTGGACTTGCAAAGTGAGTTTCAAACGACGATCGTTAACCTTACCCAGAACGGAAAGAATATGCGGATCACCAACTCCGCAGGGACCGATGTGAGCTTCGAGAACGTGACAAGCCGGCCGGTCAGCAGCGAAGGTTGGGCGCTCGTACCAGGTGCTCACTTCCTTCTAGGGCAGATGGGCTGGGCACCGCTTGAGGAGTCCATCAACGGCACCA
>MGOK01000004.1:8237-8974 GCA_001795335.1 Chloroflexi bacterium RBG_19FT_COMBO_55_16 | reverse complement strand
GGGGGTGACGGTGGGCGTGGAGGTGGCCGTGGCGGTGGGGGTGAAGGTCGGGGTGGGGGTGAAAGTGGGCGTCGGGGTGGGCGTGGGGGTCGGCACCTGCAAATTCAAGCGCATCTTCAATTCGGCGTAGGTATCGTTGACACTCTTCAAGAACAGGCGCAGGACAACCTCCCCCGCTGGCAATTCGCTCAGATCCCACTCGAATAGCTTGCCCGGCTCGTTAACCGGTGTTCCGTCCTTCTTGAGCTCATCCCAATCCACCGGGTCGGAGCCCAGGCCGTACTCGAGGCGGAAATACTCGAAGTCTCGCGTAGCCCCAGCCTGGCCGAAGATCTCCAATGGGTTGCTGGTGATCGTGTCGCCATCACGGGGGGAGGTGAACTGCAAAAGCGGCCGCGGGTCATCGTTCGTGCACGGACGCTCGGGGACGAAGAAGACCGGGGTTTCGAAGCCGTATTTTTCAGCCCAGGCTTCCCCATTGGAGTCTTTTTTGATCCACTTTTTTGCCCACGAGTCTTTGACATTGAGAGCCAGCTTCTCATCGGTGAAGTCGTCACAAGCCGAGGAAGCCTCCAGGCCAGTCCAGGTATCGATGAGAACATTCTTCCAAAGGTCTTCGCTCTTGGGGAGTGGGGGCTGGTCGGCGGCGAAGAACTCACTGCGCTGGTTCGGGCAGCGCCCGGATGGCTCGCTGCCCGACACGGCGCAGATCACTCGTTCGACGATGCCGGGCGGTC
>MGOK01000004.1:6198-8160 GCA_001795335.1 Chloroflexi bacterium RBG_19FT_COMBO_55_16 | reverse complement strand
GTGACGTCCTGCATGGGTGAATAATCCGCGTTGCCTACCCACACGCCGACTGCCAGCTCAGGCACATAGCCCATTGTCCAGTTATCGCGGAAATCGTTGGTTGTGCCGGTCTTGGCGGCGACGGGGAAAGGCAGGTTAAGCACTGAATCAGGGCCAAAAGCTGGCGTGCGCGCCTCGTTATCAGAAAGGATCGAGGAGATCAGGAAGGCATACTCCGGTCGCACCACCTGGTCGCCAGGCGGGAGGGCATATTCATAGACAAGATTCCCGTTAAAATCGACGATGCGCGTGATCGCCACCAGCGGGACTCTGCGCCCTGCATTGGCATAGACGGCGTAAGCCCCAGTCAGGTCCAGCAGTGTGACTTCCCCACCGCCCAGGGTGAGCGACAGACCATAGTCATCGCGGGTCAGGGTAGTGATCCCCAACCGGCGGGCAAAAGCGATCAGCCCTTCTTCTGCCGGGGTGTCTGGTTTATCATAGATGCCGACGAAATCGAGCGCCTTGACCGCTGGGACATTATACGAGTTGGCCAGAGCGGTGCGGAGTGTGACCGGCCCGTGGAAGCGGTCGTCGTAATTGACCGGTTTGTAGGGCGGGCGGGCGTCATTCGGGTCCCCGGAAGGTGGAAATTCAGAGGGCACGTCCCAGATCAGGGTGGCTGGCGTCCAGCCCTTTTCAAAGGCAGCCACATAGGTCAGGGGCTTGATCGACGATCCTGGCTGGCGCGGGCTGACCGCCATGTTCACCTGACCGTCGATCGCCTCGTTGTAAAAATCCGCCGACCCGACCATAGCCAGAACCTCGCCAGTGCCAGGGCGGATGGCGACCAGCGCCCCACTGCTGGCCCGATGACCGGCCAGAGCAGCTACCCTGTCGGCGACAACCCGCTCAGCGGTATCCTGCAACCCAGGATCGAGGGTTGTGTAAACCGAAAAGCCAGAGCGATAGATGGTTTGGGCATCGAAGCGCGCTTCGAGCAGGGTGCGGATATAATTGACCCAATGTGGGTAGCGGATCTCGATGTCAGGGGAATTAAACTCGTAGTTTGTCAGCTCGTCTGCCGCGTCGGCCACGACCAGGGCATCCACACACACCCGCTGGGGGCTGTTGCTGACATAGATGCAACCTTGTTCCTGGCTGGACTGGTACATCAAGAACAAGACCTGGCTCTGGCGCTCAAGGGTCACGTCGCGGTTGGTGTAGACATCATACACGGAAGGTGCTTGCGGTAGTCCGGCTAGAAAGGCGGCCTGGCCCAGTGTCAGCTGGCCAGCAGAGGTGCGGAAATACGTCTGGGCGGCGGCCTCCACGCCATAGGCCAGGTTGCCGTAGTTAAATTCGTTCAGATACAGTTCCAGGATTTCATCTTTGGTATAACGCCGGGTGATCTCGGCCGCCAGAATAGCCTCCCGCACCTTGCGCATGTAGGATTGTTCTGAGCGCTCTTCAGGGGTGAACAGCAGGGAGCGCGCCAGCTGCTGGGTGATGGTCGAAGCGCCGGAGACCGTTTCACCACTGCGGTAATTCTGCAAGAAGGCGCGCCCGATGGCAGTAATATCGAATCCCGGGTGGCTGTAGAACTCCTTGTCTTCGGTCACTACGGTCGCAGCTACCAGGTATGGCGAGATTTTATCCAGGCGAACATAGGTACGCCGCCCGGCGCTGGGGTCCAGAATTTCGTATAATGTGTTCCCATTGCGGTCGAGGATGCGCGTGGTTTCGAATTGAGCGGCGCGCTGGCGCAAATCCTCCACACTGGGCAAGGTCGCCGCAATCCGGTAGTACTGGAAAAGCAAGAAGGAAATTCCGAGCAAGGAGACGGCCACCATCAAGAAAAGCCCAGCGATCACCAGGCGCAGCAGGCAGCCCAGGGTGCGCTGCCAGTCGCTGCTCTCCCGCTGACGGGGCGCAGCGGGCGCTGCGGCCAGCGCGGGCGCGACAGTTGGATAAACTGGGGCT
>MGOK01000004.1:0-6168 GCA_001795335.1 Chloroflexi bacterium RBG_19FT_COMBO_55_16 | reverse complement strand
CTGTAAGCTGACGGCGTGACGCGCGTGGCGTCCATATCGATCTCATCCACGCGGCGCGGCAGGGGGATGCCCTGTGAGTCCAATCTCGGACGAGCTGAACTGGGAGTAGCGTCCTTGGGGGGCGGAGGCGGTGTTCGAGAGGGGCGCACCGGCTGCGTATCACTCAAATCGGGAGGCGGGGCTGCCGGCTGGGTGAATCCCTGCGGGGTCGGAGGCGGTGGGGCGGGCGGTTCGAGCTCCTCATCCGGCGTGTACCAACCGCCAGCCGTGTTCCCGATCAGGAATGGATCGGTGGTGGACATGGAACTGGCTGGGGCTGCGGAGGAGGCCGGTTGTTCATCCTTACGAAGAGGTTCAACGCCGGTGGCTCCATCCTCTTCAGGCTGGCCTGTCTTTAGTGTTTCTCCAGGCAGGTCTTCGCCCCCTTCATCCTTAGAATCACTCGACGCTTGCTGATCTCCCTCTCCAGGGGTAGAGGCAGCCTCGTCTGTAGATTTTGTGATTTCTTCTAGAGGACGATCCTCTGGTAAGTCATCACTTTTCTCGCCGGATCGACTCATCATAGTATTATTCTATCTACTACTCTCCGCTCACTACCCTCTACTCGCCACCAGCATTTTCCAGGCGCCTTTCATCACAACCTCTCCGTTCTGGTTGATCACACGCAACTCGATCGTCACCGCGCCCCCGCCGGTGCCACGCAAAGCCTTGGTTTCCACAACTTGCATAACGACGTGGATCGTGTCGCCGATCAAGATCGGCTTGATAAACTTCCATTCGTTGATCTCGCGCCAGGCAAGCACTGTTCCCTCGATCACGCCCGTCCGGACAGCGAGCCCGGAGGCGATCGACAAACCCAGCAGGCCGTGCGCCACGCGCTGGCCGAAGGGGGTAGTCTGGCTGTACTCAGCATCGGTGTGAATCTGGTTGAAATCCCCCGAGAGCCCAGCAAAAGCAACGATGTCGCTCTCGGTGATGGTGCGGCCTGGGCTGACGATGCTCATCCCAACTGAGAATTCTTCAAAATACAAGCCGCGCGCCTGGGGACGAAGAGAGTTCATATTTGCCTCCATGATCTATCCTTTCAATATTCTCCCAATCGGCCTGTACTGCTTAAACGTACTTCACTAATATTCCCTCTTCACCAGGCCATACACCTTTACAAGAGGCAACACGGCCAGCAGCCCGGTGTCAGGCTGTGTTAGATCGCCTGTCACCTGACAAGTGGCATCTACGACCTTCTCGGCCATGGCTTCATCGGGCACGATGGTGAAAATTGTCCGGCTGAAATATTCTTCGTGTTCGAAAAAATCTCGAAGACCCGGCATCAACGGCAGATCATCCCAAATGCCAGGATTCGTTCGAGTCCGTCCCAGTCCGGTGCTGTGCAGGATCGTCGCCCCTGAGACACCGATCTCCTCCCAGGCATCCAACAAATCCTGGAGTTTATCGGGATCGTGGAGGATCAACATTACCATAAGCATGATTTAATCGATCTCCTTCTATTGACTTATCTTTCGAACGGCCGGGATTGGCTTAGGTTTCACTGTAAATAACGCCCGTAGCATGAGCGGTGTGATCAAGGTTGTAATCACCACCATCCCAATGACGGCAGAAAACTCGGCTTCGCCGATAATATTGTATTCCATACCGACCGCGGCCAGGATCAGGCCAACTTCCCCGCGGGATACCATCCCAGCCCCGATCTGAACCGATTCTCGCCATGAAAAGTTGGCTAACCTGGCCCCCAGGCCGGCACCAACCAGCTTTCCCAGGATTCCTCCAACCGTAATGCCGATTAACAACCACAACACGCTTGCATTGAGCTGGCGGGCATTAACTGATAGCCCGATCCCAACGAAGAAGATCGGTACAAAAAAACCGTAGGTAAGCGAGTTAATGCCGCGCTCCAGGCGTTCTTTCTCCGGACTGCGGGCAAACATCAACCCCGCCAGAAACGTCCCGGTGATGGCTGCCAAATTACCCACCAGTTCAGCTGTCAGACCATAGACAAACATCACCACCAGTGCCAGCGCAAGTACTCCCTGGCTGATCGGTAACGTGGAGACTTTGCGAACAATTAAGGGTAATATACGCAAACCAAATAGAACTGAAATAGCCAGGAAGATAACCATGCGGATGAAGAGTATCCCGATAGCTGCCAGACCTTGCTGACCAGAAACTATGGCCAGGAAGGTGGAGAAAAACAAGATCACCAGGATATCATCAAAGACTGCCGCGCCCAATAGACCCAGACCCACGCGGCTGCGCAAGACTTTCAATTCCATTAACGTCTGGGCAGAGATGCTCACGCTGGTGGCGCCCATGATTAAACCGATGAAAATCGCCTCTTGTGACGTGAAACCTAAACCCGTTGCGACCAAATAACCCAAAGATACCGGGAAAATGACGCCCAGGATACCTGCATAAGCAGATACTTTGCTGTTGTGAGCTAACTCTGACAAATGCAACTCCAGCCCAGCGATAAACATTAATAGTAAAACCCCGATTTCAGCCAGGTGTTCTACTATCTCACCCAGAATATGCTCGCTGAATACAGGCCAGTGGAGAATGTCCAGCAAAGTCGGACCCAGAATGATGCCAACCACTAATTCCCCCAGGACGGAGGGTTGGCCAAATTTAACGCTGATATAACCGGCTGACTTGGCTGCTAGCAAGAGGATGGAAAGCAGCAAGACCAACTGTAAAAAAGACGACATGAAAATCCATTAATTGTGCTGGTTAACGATATGTTTGCAGAATAGCTTAAAAAATTATACCATGCCTCGATCTGCACATCCGGTTTCTTATCTTCTCCTAAGACGTACGTACGCTGTTATTCTCAATCCAGGTGATAAATCTCATAACCTACTTATGATAGAATGAAACCAGGTAAATTCCTTGGGATAGACGTCCCTGGCCTCCATCTAGTTCCCAAATTCAATCTATGGAGAGAAGAGAAGATGGCTGTCAAAGGCGCAACTGTGATCGCTGCCGCCATCGGAGAATGTGTCCACGTAGCAGGCGTGATCAACTTCTTGCGGTTGGCAGAAGCTGCGGGCTGGCACACAGTTTTTCTCGGTCCTGCAGTTCCGATTGAAGAAGTGCTAGACATGGCGCGGCTAGAGCAGGCTGATCTGGTTGGGGTGTCCTACCGCCTGACTCCCGAGACCGGCGAGCGCCTGCTCGGTGAGTTTGCGGAAGCCGCCGACGAGTTGCGCAGCGCCGGGGTGCGCTTCGCCTTTGGGGGTACGCCGCCAGTGGCGGCATGCGCCCGCCAGCTTGGTTTCTTCGAGCGCGTCTTCGAGGGCGGCGAGCCAGGGGAAAGCGTCCTGGCTTATCTCAAAGGCCAGCCACAAGCCGAGCCGGGAGAATCGGTTTATCCTAGATCAACAGTCGAACGCATCGCCTGGAAGCAACCTTTTCCATTGATCCGCCATCACTATGGATTGCCGTCGCTCGAGGAGACCCGCCAGGGCGTCGCCGCGATCGCCGAGGCGCAGGCCCTGGACGTGATCTCGTTGGGCATCGACCAGGACGCCCAGGAAAATTTCTTCCACCCGGATCGGCAGGACCCAAGGCGTAAAGGAGCGGGCGGTGTCCC
Organism: Chloroflexi bacterium RBG_19FT_COMBO_55_16; assembly: GCA_001795335.1. The sequence goes on along the minus strand of MGOK01000004.1, from coordinate 2,564 downwards.
GGTGCGCAGCGCGGACGACTACCGGGGACTGTATGCCGCCAGCCAGCGCGGCAATTACCCCCTGCTGCGCAGCTATTCCGGTACAGACGACTTTATCCGTTTGGCGGAAATGTACCTGGATACGATCCACATCGCCTGGTGTGCTATCCCCCTCTTCTGGTTCAACCAGATGGACGGGCGCGGCCCTTGGAACCTGGAGGGGTCGATCGGTGAACACCAGCGGGTGATGGCCTGGTACGGAGAACGAGGCATCCCGGTTGAACTCAACGAAGCTCACCATTGGGGAATGCGCGACGCCCCGGATGTGGTCTTCGTCGTGGCGGCATATCTCTCGGCGCACAATGCGCGTGCCTTCGGTGTGCATGACTACATTGCGCCTTTGATGTTCAACAGCCCGCCGGGGTTAAGCGATGCCATGGATCTGGCCAAGATGCTGGCTGTGCGTGAATTAGTCAGCCGGCTGGCGGGGCCAGATTTCCACATCTGGTGGCAGACGCGCACCGGGTTGCTCAGCTACCCATTGGACCCGGTTGCCGCCCGCGCTCACCTGGCTGCCAGCGTGTACCTGCAAATGGCGCTGCGCCCGCAGATTGTGCATGTCGTCGGGTATAGCGAGGCCGACCACGCCGCGACCGCCAGCGAGGTGATCGAAGCTTGCCAGATCGCCCGCCGCGCCATCCAGAACGCTTTAGCCGGGCAACCGGATATGACCGCTGACCCGCGGGTGCAGGCTCGCTGCGCTGAACTGGTACAGGAAGCTCAAGTTACACTCACGGCTATACGCAAACTAGCTTCGCCAGCCACCCCTGACCCGTTGATCGATGGTGAGACCCTGGCGCAAGCGGTAACCTCCGGCATCCTGGACGCCCCACACCTGAGAAACAACCCCTACGCCTGTGGCCACGTGCGTACACGCATCCTTGACGGGGCCTGCCTGGCCGTCGACGAGCTTGGCAAGCCGATCAGCGAGGCAGAACGCGTGGTTTAACCATAAGGTTCAAGGCCGCAATAATTAGTTTGGAGGGCAGATGAAAAAGGAAACACGCTTCACAGTGATCGGGGCGGGGCACGGGGGTAAGGCGATGGCGGCTCACCTGGCATTAATGGGCTTCCCGGTGAGATTGTACAACCGCACGCCTGCGCATATCACAGCTATCCAGGCGCGCGGCGGGATTGACCTGGAAAGTTATCCAGGTGGGCCGCATGGGTTTGGGCAGTTGGAATGCGCCACCTCAGAGATGAGCGAAGCTTTGGCAGAGGCGGAATTGATCATGGTCGTGGTGCCCTCCTCCGCCCACGCTGACATCGCCCGAACCTCGGCGCCATACCTGCGCTCAGGGCAGATCGTGGTGCTCCACCCAGGCCGTACCTGTGGGGCAATCGAATTCTCGAAGGTCTTACGTGACCTGGAGTGTAAGGCGAATGTCGTCCTGGCTGAAGCAGAAACTTTCATTTACGCCAGTCGTTCGGATGGGCCAGCCCAGGCGCGCATCTTCCGCATCAAAGAGGCGGTGCCATTAGCTGCGCTGCCATCCACCTGCACCGCAGATGTCCTGGAGGCGATCCGTCCGGCCTACCCGCAGTTCATCGATGGGGTTAACGTGCTGCACACCGGTTTGAACAATATGGGTGCTATCTTCCATCCAGCCTTGACCTTGCTTAACGCCGGTTGGATTGAAGCAACCCACGGCGACTTTCAGTTCTATATCGACGGCGTCACTCCGGCCGTAGCACGCGTACTTGAGGTTCTCGACCGGGAGCGGGTAACGGTCGCCTCCGCCCTGGGCATCCGCGCCCGCACAGCCATGGATTGGCTTCAAATGGCCTACAACACAACCGGTGAAGACCTGCGGGAGGCGATCCAAAACCAACCTGGTTATTATGGAATTAAAGCTCCCAGCACCTTAACCCATCGCTATATCTTCGAAGATGTCCCGATGAGCCTGGTGCCGATCGCCTCCTTTGGGCAGCATTACGGGGTTTCGATGCGCGGCGTGGACAGCATCATCCGCCTGGCATGCATCGTCCATCGCACGGATTACTGGCGGCGCGGGCGGACACTCGACAAACTCGGCATCTCCAGCCTGAGTGTCAGTGAGTTGACGCGCTTTGTGAATGAAGGCCCATGCGAGTTTTAGTTCCCCTTGTTAGCCTCTCGCAGGTCACCAAGGTATTCCGCCCAACGCCGCATTTCTCGCCTTTGATCTCTTTGCAATTATGCGTTAAAGTTGAGGGATGCGCGAATTTAATCTAAAAGCCAACGATCCACTCTCCCTGACACTGGCAGCGGATGCCCGGCTGACGGCACCGAACTACATCAATGACCAGATCTGGGAGCTCTCTCTGCAAGGCGGGGAGCCGCCAGCCCTGGCGCTGCACACCACCTATGGCTTGCGAGCGCGCAGTCTGCGTCTTTTCCCGCGCTTTGTCGAAGGCTATGAGGCGCTTACCGACCCTGATAAATTTGCTGCCCCACCAGTCGTGCGCCGCTTTTTCACCAATTACCTGGAGGTTGTGTTTTGCCCCTTCACCAACATCGAAGTCGTCGCTGAATATTGGGCCTG
>MGOK01000003.1:9125-9916 GCA_001795335.1 Chloroflexi bacterium RBG_19FT_COMBO_55_16 | reverse complement strand
GTGAAGCTGAGATACAGGCTATAGAACAGTGGGAAGACATTCATCAGGATCAGCAGCACCAGGGTCGGCCAGACGAACAGGTTGATGATCGACCGGTCGCTGAGGTGACGCTGGCGGGGATTAGAACGAGTGCTAAGACTTGTTGTGCTCAATTGTTACCTCCAAAAATGCATACTGCTGCGAGGTGTCATTCCGAACGGAGTGAGGAATCTCTACAAATCGGAGGGAGCGAAGAATCCCTTCAATCGAATGAACATAACACAAGATTATAGGGATTCTTTGCACCCCTGCGTTGCTCCTTAACTTCGCTCGAGGCAATACCCGGGGTGCTCAGAATGACATTAAATCCATTGATCTATAAACATGAATTCAAGTTCTGTTCAGGTTTTTGTGGGGAGGCGGTTCTCGCCGCCTCCCCAGCGAAAATTGATCCAGGTTGAAGACAGAGGTTACTTGATGTAACCGTTGTCCTTCAGGATCTTGTCATGCGCTTCAGCGATGGTATCCATCGCCTCTTGAGCCGTGCCGGTGCCTTCGACAACGAACTTGCTGAACTCACGCTGCGTGACCTCGAGCAACTGGCCATAGACCGGGATGTTCCAGAAGTCCTTGACGAAGCCCATCGTTTCGGCGAAGGCCGGGTTGAAGGGCGTCGCATCCAGGAAGGCCTGGGAGGCGAGCACGTTCTTGTTGCAGGTGTAGCCGCCCAGCTTGGCCCACTCGGTCTGCACGTCTTCCTTGGCGAACCATTCGATGAAGGCCTTGGCGGCTTCCTGGCGCTCGGGGCTGAT
>MGOK01000003.1:8400-8995 GCA_001795335.1 Chloroflexi bacterium RBG_19FT_COMBO_55_16 | reverse complement strand
AAGAAGGCGAAGTAGTTCATCGACATGGCTGCCTGGCCACTGATCATAGCGTCGTTAGTCTCGGTGAAGAAGGCGTTGCTCCCACCGGGATACTGGCAGCAGGCGTACAGGTCGCGGTAGAACTGCAGCGATTCCACGGCCTCGGGTGAGTTGACGATGCCCATGACTGCGTTGGTAGCCGGGTCTTTCCAGTCGGCGCCCCAGCTGAACATGGTGTTCTCCACGCCCATGGTGATAGCGTCGTAGTCCTTCTGGGTGTAAATCGCCACGCCGTACAGGCCGGCGTCCGGGCGGGTGAAGAAATCGGCGATATCCTTGAGCTCCGCGTAAGTCTTGGGAACTGCCAGGTCATAGCCGTATTCCGCTTTGAAGGCCGCCATCTCGTCGGGGTTCTCGAACAGGTCTTTGCGGTAGGACCAGCCGTCAGCGTCACCCTCGGTCGGGAAGGCATAGTACGTGCCAGAGCCGGTCGGGTACTCCCCATAGTACGTCAGGGTGGCTTCGGTGACAGAGTCGGAGATGCCCTTGCTGGCCATGAAGTCGGTCAGGTCAATATACCAGCCGGAGGTAGCGCCCTGGCCCAGCCACTGGCTGT
>MGOK01000003.1:5407-8390 GCA_001795335.1 Chloroflexi bacterium RBG_19FT_COMBO_55_16 | reverse complement strand
CATGTCCCAGGCGTCGCCCTTGGCCGCCATTTCGGTCGAGAAGCGGTCATAGAACGAGCCCCAAGGCTCCTGTACTACAGTCACCTTGATGCCGGTCTCATCGAAGTACATATCGGCTACTTGCTGCAGGTAGTTGGCCGGGTCCCACTGCGCCCAGAGGATGCTCAGCTCCGTAACCCCTGCTGGGGGAGGCGGGGCTTCAGTCTCCGCGGGGGGCGGGGCTTCGGTCTCCGCGGGGGGCGGAGCTTCGGTCGGCGCGGCGGGCGCGCAGGCTGACAGGACGAGAGCGAAGGTCACGATCAGCGCCAATAATACTTTTTTCCACATGGTAGTCTTCTCCTTCGTAATTGGTTAATAGATTTGATTGGATAGGGTAAATTCTGATCTCGTTCCCTCAATTTTTCGCTTTGCTCACCTCCTTCTAAATCGGATCTCATAATGGGTTATGCGTTGGCTGTGGTCATTGCCCAAGCCGTTTCTCTTCTAAGGGTATCCGGTTCTGCCAGGATAGCCTGGAAGACCCTGGCTACACCACCCATGACACAGGCATCAAAACCATGGCGAGCGAGCACGACTTGGGCCGCGTCGCGGTTCCAGCGCAGGGCGCGTCGTCTCAATTCCTGTTCAACGACCGGCAGCAGGAACTTACCAGCCAGGCTTAAGATGCCGCCAAACATGACCAACTGCGGATTCAAAGCGTTGACCAACGAGGCGACGCCGATCCCGAGTTGACGACCCAAAACATCCAACGCCTCCAGGGCCAGAGGGTCACCGGCGCGGGCGGCTTCAACTACAATCGGGACGGTCAGCTGTCCCAAATTGTCTTCAGTCATCTCTATCAGCAGGCTGGCGCGCCCCTGGCCGACAGCGCGGCGGAGGTAACGGAACAGAGCGCGCTGGCTGACCTGCGTCTCCCAGCAGCCGCGGTTGCCGCAGTTGCACAGCTCACCTTCAGGGTCCATGGTCATGTGACCAAACTCGGCGCCGAAACCGCTCACACCACCGTAGATCCGGCCGCCGTGCACGAGACCGCCCCCCAGGCCGACCCCGGCGCTGATATAAAGCACATCGTCGTAACCTTGCGCGGCGCCAAAGTAGTGCTCCCCAAGCGCGGCCATATTGGCTTCATTATCCACAACCAGGGGAGCGTCGATAAATTCCTTCAAGGGGGGACGCAGCGGCACGTTCTCCCAGCGCAGGTTAGGAGCAAATAACAGTGTGCCACTGGCCTGATCGACCAGGCCGGGCACGCCGACCGCGACACCCAGCAGCGTGTGACAGGTTTTGCAGCCGTTTGCAACTGCCTGATGCAAAAGAGCCAACAAGCGATCAAAGATCACTTGCTGGCCCATGTCCGGGTTAATATTCTCTTTACAGCGCCAGATCACCTCAGGGGCAAAGTTGGTGCAGATCACCAGCAGGAAGTCGACGCCGATCTCGGCGCTGACGATATAACCAGCTTCCGGATCCAATGTGAGCATCATCGCCAGCCGACCGGCGCTGCGCCCGCCTCCCGGCGTCTCGAAGCCGACTTCGCGCACGAACTGGCGCTCGATCAATTCGCGCACCAGGCTGGAGACGGTGGTCTTGTTTAAACCGGTAATGTCTGCCAGCGCGGCGCGTGATATGGGGGCGTTTTCACGCAGCTGGTGCATGATCACCGCCAGGTTGATCTGGCGTACGAGCGCCTGATCCCCTGTGCGGAAGCGATATTGTCCTGAGCGATATTGTCCTGCCACGCTAATAGTCTGACCTCAAAATGGTCTGATTGCTGGTCGTGCAAGAAACGTATCACTTACCAAAGGTTAATTCGCCGTAAAGAACAGGACTACGTTTAAATTCAGTTACCGATAATCTATCCCCCTATTAATTGGTTGCACCAACAAACTAAATTATAACATGCTTTTGTACTTTGTCAATCAGCAGAATCGAGCAATGAGATGGGTGAATCTTAGGATTTAGCGGCTACCTGGCTCAGGCATGGAAGTGAACGATTCCTGGAGTGCGCTGACCAACAAATACGGTTCCTCGATCAGATCCTTGATGTATCTAAAGAAACGGGCTGCGGGGGCGCCATCCACCAGACGGTGGTCGAAGACGAGTGAGAGCGTGCCCATCGTGCGCACGACGGGCTGACCTTCCCGGGGGACGACTTTAGGGGCGATCCTGCCCACCCCTAAGATGGCTGCTTCCGGCAGGTTAATCACCGGCGTAAAAGCATCCACCCCAAAGGCGCCCAGGCTGGTGATGGTAAATGTGCCGCCCGTCAGATCATCCGGCAGAGATTTGCGGTTGCGGGCTCGTTCGACAAGTTGGCGGAACTCCAGGCCGAACTGGCGCAGGCTCTTCTGATCGGCATCTCGGATCACCAGCACCAGCAGGCCGCGCTCGGTATCCGTGGCCATGCCGAGGTTGATAGGTCTCAGGTATTCGATGGCGTCGTCAGTCAGACGAGCGTTCATGTAGGGGAATTTGCGCAAGGCAGAGGCGACGATCTTGGCAAGCAGATCGTTATAGCCGGGAGCAAAGCCCCATTCCTCGGCCACCCGGGCTTTGATTCGCTCACGCATGTTTACAAATTCGGTGGCGTCCACCTCCATCACCAGGGTCACGCGAGCGGTGGTATGAACGCTGACGCCCATGCGTTCAGCAATGATCCCGCGTATGCCGCTGAGCGGGATGCGCTCAACCACCTCCATCTCTCCCGGGGGCGGGAGTGATTCAGGTATAAGAACGGGAGGCCCGGCGCGCAGACTGCGCTCCACATCTGTCTTCATAACCCGCCCGCCTGGGCCAGTTCCTACCAGGGATTCAAGGTCTACCTGCGCTTCGGCGGCGACCTTGTGCGCCAATGGGCTGACCTTGGGGAGTTGGCTCAGGTAGGCCAGGACATCGCGCTCCACGATCCTGACCCCATTTCCGCCGGTGGGGGTCAGCCGGCTTAAATCGACTCTCTTCTCGATTGCCAGCTTCCTGGCGCGCG
>MGOK01000003.1:975-5348 GCA_001795335.1 Chloroflexi bacterium RBG_19FT_COMBO_55_16 | reverse complement strand
GTTGGTGGAGCTTCTGATACAGCGACCAGTTGCTCGACCTGGGCAACCGATGCCAATGCCCCTTCACCCTTCACCACGAACCGGTCATTGGGTTCGCCAATGACCGCCACCGTCGTTACCACAGGAACGATATCCCCCTCCTTGAAAGGACCGCGGTGGAGATAGCCACCAGCCGTGGCTTCCACCGGGAAAACGGTCTTATCGGTTTCCACTTCCAGGACCGGTTGGCCCTGTTCTACTTTGGCGCCGTCTTCGACCAGCCAATTAACGATGGTTACTTCCTCAACAGTTTGCCCCAGCTTGGGGATAAAGAACTCGACAGCCATCAGCTCACCACCTTTCGGCAGGCTTCAACTATCCGGTTAACGTTGGGAATTGCCAGGTCTTCCAGGATTTCGGCGCGTGGGACTGGCACATTGGCAGCTGCGACCCGCACCATCGGCGCGTCCAGCCAATCGAAGGCCAGGTCATTCACCTGGGCCATCACTTCGTTAATGAAGCTGGTGTTCTCATAGGCCTCGGTAGCACCCACAAAGCGGCCCGTCTTCTTGACGGAGAGGATGACCGTATCTATATCCAGCGGTTTGAGCGTGCGCAGGTCGATCACTTCGACGTCAATGCCGTCTTTTTCCAGGATTTCAGCGGCTTCCAGGGCTTTCAATACCATCCGTGAGTAGGCTACCAGGGTAATATCCTTGCCTTCTCGCTTGATATCCGCCTTCCCAAAGGGAATAATATAATCTTCTTCGGGAACAGGCCCTTTTTGACCATACAGCATCTTGTGCTCAATGAACATCACCGGGTTATCATCACGGATGGCGGCTTTGAGCAGGCCTTTGGCGTCGTAGGGCGTAGCGGGCATGACCACGTAAATCCCGGGGAAGTGGGTCCAGAGTGATTCCAGGCTCTGCGAATGATGGGCGGCAATCCCGCGTCCAGCTCCGCCTTCGGTGCGAATGACCATTGGGACAGTCGTCTCTCCGCCGAACATATAGCGGTTCTTGCCGCCCTGGTTGGCGATCTGGTCCATTGCCAGGGGCGTGAAATCGACGTACATGATCTCCGCCACCGGGCGCATCCCAGCCATGGCAGCTCCGACCGCAGCGCCTCCGATGGTTGCTTCGGAGATGGGCGAATCAATGACCCGCCATTCGCCAAATTCCTGGAACAAGCCGCGGGTCGCGCCGTAAGCCCCACCATACAGCCCCACGTCTTCGCCAAAGACGAAGACTCGCTCATCCCGCAACATCTCCTCACGCATCGCCTCCACCAGGGCCTGCGAATATGAGATGACTCGCTTGACCGAGCCGCTACGGATCGCCTGGCGCAGACGCCGGTCGTTTTCGTAATCAGCGGATGTAAACCTGGACGGAGCGAAAACATTCGTGGTCAATTCCTTGGGGTCTGGTTCAGGCGATGCTTCGCTATACAGCATAGCCTGGTTGAGTTTCGCTTTCACAGACTGTCCCAAGGTTTCGAACTCGGCTTCATCCAGCATCTTGACCGCGATCATGCTCCCCTTGAGGACTTTAATAGGGTCGCGATCTCGCCAGTGAGCTTCTTCTTCACGGGTACGGTAAGCGCGCGGGTCGGAGTGCGAGTGCCCGTAATACCGGTATGTCTTGGCTTCGATCAGGGTTGGGCCTGCGCCACTTCTGGCGCGCTCGATCGCCTGCGTAACTGCACGGCGCATTGAGAGCGCATCCATCCCATCCACAACTTCACCCGGAATGTCGTAAGCAGAGGCGCGCTGGGCGATATCCGGCAACTTGGAAGCCTTAGCCCACGGCACCGACATGCCGTACATATTATTCTCGGCGATGAAGACCACCGGTAAGTCCCATAAGCTGGCCATATTCAAGGATTCATGGAAGGTGCCTTCATTCGCAGCGCCATCGCCGAAAAAGCACAAGACGACCTTGTCGGTGGCCTGGAGCTTCTGAGCCAACGCAGCCCCGACTGCAACCGGGAGGTTGCCGCCTACGATGCCAGTGGCGCCCAGGTTCCCGTGCTTGACATCCGCAATATGCATCGAGCCGCCTTTCCCTTTGCAGTAACCGCCCGAACGCCCGAGCACTTCAGCCATCATCTTGTTGTAATGAGATTGCCTGGCTTCGGGTGTACTGGCGACTTTATCCCCATGCGCATGGGCGTGACCATGACCGCGATGGGTGCTGGTGATCAGGTCGTCATCGCGCAAGGCTGAGATCGCCCCAACGGCCACAGCTTCTTGACCGGCATACAGGTGAGATGCGCCTCTCAAGAGCGCCTTGTTCAGCAGGTCGGATATATTGTCCTCCAGGGCGCGAATCTCCATGATCTGCCGGAGCATCGTCATCAATTCTTCTTTAGTAAGCTCTTGTTCCTCAATCATCGCAGATACTTGTTCGATCGTGCGAACTTCTTCTTTGGGAAGCATCTTAAAAAATCCTCCTTGTGGTTTGCAGGGCTCTCCGGATTTAGCGACTATCCGAACGCAAAAAGAGCAGGGTTTTGTTAGCGCTCTCCAGGCCAGCCGCGCATGGTCTGGAGCGTATATTGAATTTCCTCCTCCGTCAGCTCCGGGTACAGCGGCAGGGATATACAGGAGGCGGCGTTCTTCTCGGCGTTGACCAGCGGGCTGACCAGGCGGGCAGCCTTGCCCCAGGGAAAGCCGTTCTGCTGGTGAATGGCGATCGAATAATGGGACTTTGCCTCTACGCCACAGCGGGCCAGGTAATCCAACATGCGGTCTCGATCGGCTGGATCGATCGTTTCGATCTCATACAGATGGAATACATGCCGGTAGCCCGGGCGGACGTAGGGGAGCTGGATGAAATCGCAATCTGCCAAGCCTGCGGTATATTTCCCGGCGATCTCAATCCGGCGATCGCTCCAGGCGGGAATGTGTTTGAGCTTAGCGCTGAGAATACCGGCATGCAGGTCATCCAAACGACTGTTGAAGCCGAAGCTGTGCACATTGCGCTGATTGGAGCCATGGTTGCGCAGTTTCCGGATTCGGTCATTGAGATCCGGGCGGTTGGTGCAGACGGCCCCTCCATCCCCAAAGGTGCCCAGGTTTTTGTTGGCGATGAAGCTGTAGCAGACGGCGTCGGAGAGCTCCCCGGTCTTGAAAGTGTCTCCATGGGCATCGACGGCCTGGGCATTGTCTTCCACGACAAACAGGCCATATTCATCGGCGATTTTTCGGATCTCATCCAGCGCGGCGCACTGCCCGTACAAATGAACGGGCACAATCGCCCGGGTGCGATTGGTGATCGCTTTCCGAACCGCACCCGGATCTATGCAGCGGGTCTGTGGGTCACAGTCGACCAGCACCGAGGTGCAGCCCGCAATCCACATGGCGGAAGCGGTGGCGAAAAAGGTATTGGCGTTGGTGATCAGCTCATCGCCCGGTCCCAGGCCAAGCGCCATGAAGGTAAGCCAGATCGCATCCGTGCAATTGCCGACGCCAATCGCGTACTGCGTCCCGGCATATGCGGCCAGCTCGCCCTCGAACTGCTCCAGCATTGGCCCCAAGATATACTTCCCGCTCATCAGGACCGCCTCAATGTTGGCGTCAATCTCGTCTTTTATGCTTAAGTACTGCCTTTGATGGTTATAAAAGGGGACGTTCAAGGTCACCTCGGCGTTTGGTCTGGTAGGAATTTCTGTTTTTTTGCGGCTGATCCTTATCCCCCGGCGAACGAGACCGGAAATCCCTCCCGCACAGCCACCTGGCGGGCAAGTTGGATGGCTCCGTTGACGGGTGGGGCGGTAGGCCGCACCAGGCGGGCGCCAGGGGCGCAGGCATGCAGCACGGTAAGCATCGCCTCGGCCAGCAGCGGGCTGCCTTCCCACAGGCTGCCCACCTGGACCACATCAAACGTCAGCTGCTCAAATCCCAGCTGGCGGCTTACGGCACTGGCCAGCTCACCCAGCTCCCGGCCAGCCCAGCGCACCAGATCTTCTGCCACCGGGTCGCCGCCGGCCGCGGCGCGAAAGACCAGTGGGGCAGCCGAAGGGTCCAGGCGATATTTGCCGACCATCAGCCCTTCGAGCAGGTGTTCCAGATTGTGAGCGCCGGCGTAGGCCACAAAGAGCGCCGATAAGGCTGTGGCCGGGCCGCGGCGGGTCCACTCATAAGCTATGGCCTGGACCGCCTTCTGCACCAGCTCGGTGCCTCCGGCGTGCTCGCCCATCATCCAGCCTCCCCCGGTCACGTGTCCCATGCGCTGGCGGGTGGAGTCCCAGCCCCAACAGTTGCAGCGGGTGCCGGCGACCACTGCCAGCCCCCAGCCTTCTTGCGAGCCCGCCAACAGCCCCAAGATCGTATCGTTGACCAGTTCGAGCGGCATGCTGAAACCCAGCCCAGCCAATACCTCCAGTACTGG
>MGOK01000003.1:0-773 GCA_001795335.1 Chloroflexi bacterium RBG_19FT_COMBO_55_16 | reverse complement strand
GCCGATATCAGCGCCCAGAAGAATCGTATTCATACCTATTTTTTCGAGATGCCTGGCGGGCCAGCCAGGCGCAGCCAAGCATCGGGCCATCGTCGCCAAGTTGGGTCACTTCCAGGCGCACCCGCGGGCCAACAGTCCGAAAAGAATATTTGGGCACTATCTTACGGGCTGGCGCCAGCAGCGTATCGCCGCATTTCGGGACGCTGCCCCCGAAAACATATAGCTCAATATCGAGGATCATCGCCATGGTCGCAACTGCGATCCCTAAGGCTTCGCCGGCTTCGGTCATAATTTGCGACGCAAGAGGATCTCCATCCCTGGCCAGGCAAGCCACGGTTTCACCCGTGATCGGAGCCTCGGATTCCAACCGTTCGGCTTGTGTTTCTCGTTCCAGAAGCCGCTTGTAGCGGCGTGCCAGCCAGGGGCCGCTGGTATAGGTATCCAGGCAACCCCGTGAGCCGCAAGGGCAGGGCTCACCATAGCGATCCACGGTAGTGTGTCCCACTTCCCCGGCAAAATTCTTAACTCCTCGGATTAACTGGCCATCCAGGATGATAGCCGAACCGACACCGGTGCCGATCACCGTAAACACCATACTTTGCACATCTCGCCCTGCGCCAAAGTAATATTCGCCAAGCCCGGCGGCCTTGGCGTCATGTTCCATGCTCACCGGGATGTTCAGTCGATCTGCGAGCATCTGCCGGAGGGGAACATTATAAAACTTGGGGAGGTTGGTCGGGTTGATCAATACCCCGGCCTCGTGGTCCAAAGGC
>MGOK01000002.1:9594-9752 GCA_001795335.1 Chloroflexi bacterium RBG_19FT_COMBO_55_16 | reverse complement strand
TGATTTCATCTTACCATCCTCATTCGTAGGGCGTCAAGCCGTCATTTCCTTGCCAATCCACCCCCTTGCGGCTAGAATGGAAGTATGCGTTTCGACGTATTCACGCTCTTCCCCGCGGTCTTCGAGCCGTATTTGCAGTCCAGCATCCTGCAGCGCGC
>MGOK01000002.1:1274-9454 GCA_001795335.1 Chloroflexi bacterium RBG_19FT_COMBO_55_16 | reverse complement strand
AGGGTGTCTTAGGCGCTCCCCCAGCCTGCCCTGTTATTTTACTCACTCCCCAGGGGCGAACGTTTACCCAGGCCTTGGCTGGGGAATTGAGCCAACAACCGCACCTGGCCTTGATCTGCGGGCGTTATGAAGGGATCGACGAGCGCATCCGCCAATACCTGGTCCATGATGAAATCTCGATCGGTGATTATGTGCTCACCGGCGGGGAGTTGCCCGCTCTGGTGCTGATCGACGCTGTGACTCGCCTGATTCCAGGAGCCTTGGGAGATCCCGATGGAGCCTGGGATGATTCCCACGCCTCGGGTCTGCTTGAATATCCCCATTACACCCGCCCGGCGGAGTTCCGTGGCTGGCGTGTCCCGGAGGTATTGCTCTCCGGCGATCACGCCCGCCTGGCTCGCTGGCGACGGGAGCAAGCCTTGCTGCGCACCTGGCGGCGGCGACCGGACTTGTTAGCCACAGCCTCGCTATCCGATGCTGACCGGGATTTTCTGGCTCGGTTGGATGCCGATGACCGGCTGGACGTTAAAGATTAACCAAACAAGGAGCTCCGCTATGAATCGACGTTTTCCCTTCGGCAAAACATTCCTGCTTGGCTTCGGTTTCTTTGGCATCAGTCTCATCTGGCCGATCTTCAATAACTTTGTGCCGGTGTTCCTCAGGGAAGAATTCGGCCTGTCGGCGACCTTGATCGGCTTCATCATGACCTGGGACAATTACCTGAATATGTTCGTCCAGCCTATCGTAGGCGAACGCTCCGACCAGACCCGCACTCGCCTTGGGCGGCGGAAACCGTGGATGCTGGTCGGTGCCCCCTTGGCAGCAATTTTTTTCATCCTGGTGCCGGTGATGGGCACGGTACCGGGGATCATGATCGCCATCCTGTTGACCAACTTAAGCATGGCTCTATTTCGCTCCCCTACGATCGCCTTGCTTGGCGACCTATTCCCCTCCCAGCAGCGCAGCACAGCCAATGGCATCATCAACCTGATGGGGGGTGTGGGCTCGATCCTGGCTTTTCTGGTCGGAGGCCTACTCTATAAGTTTGGAAGGATCACTCCCTTTGTATTCGGCAGCCTGGTAATGCTGGCGGCGATCACATTGGTTTTGCTGCTCGTGCGCGAGCCACAAGTCGGCGAGAAAAATGTAGAGCGGCAAACGCAAGGCGGCTTTGTCAGCCATCTTAAAGAAGTCCTAAACGCGTCGGACCGCTCCGGAGTGTTGATCTTGCTGGCAATCCTGTGCTGGTTCTTAGGCTTCAATGCCCTGGAGACCTGGATCTCATCCTTTGGCAAGTTTATCCTGGGCATTGACGCAGGGAGGATGGCTATTCTCACATCAGGGCTGGCCTTAATGTTTGTGATCTTTGCCCTGCCGAGCGGCTTGATCGCCACCCGCTTTGGTCGGAGGCGGGTGATCCTGGTTGGGATCGCTGGCCTGACTTTGCTTTGCCTGTATGGTTTAATGGTGAGCAGCCAGCTGATGTTGATCGCCTTCCTGATCCCGGCTGGTTTTTTCTGGGCTTTGATTAACGTGAATTCGCTGCCCATGGTTTATGATGTAGGTGGAGACGCATCGATCGGCGCCTTCACCGGATTGTACTATCTGGCGTCTAACATCGCCGCAGTCGGCGGCCCCCAGGTGGTTGGGGTGATCATTGACTTGACCGGCGGAAACTACCGCACGATGTTCGCCTTTTCGGCGATCTTCTTTCTTTTGGCGGGATTCTTGATGTGGAGAGTGCGGGAGGGTTTGGCAGCTGCCCAGCCTTCAACGAGTCTTGGGAGTGCTGACTCATGAGATCCCTGTTCCCTAGATGTCAATATTGATGTTAAATCTTGACGACCTGATCCTATGGTCCGACGGCAGCATGCTAGTAGTAGATAAACCGGTTGGATTGCCCAGCCTGCCAGATGGCTATGATCCGGAAGCCCCTCACCTGAGGAGCGTCCTGATCCCAGACTTTGGCCCCCTATGGATCGTGCACCGGCTGGATCGCGATACCAGCGGGGTGATGGTGTTGGCGCGTTCTCCCCAAGCCCACCGTGCCCTCAATACCCAGTTTCAAGAACACCAGGTATCCAAGGTGTACCATGCCCTGGTTATGGGGGAACCAGATTGGACTGAGAAAGACATCGACTTACCGCTACGCCCCGATGGCGACCGCCGTCACCGCACAGTTGTCGACTTCCAACGCGGCAAGCCATCCTTGACTCGCCTCCGCGTCCTGGAAAGGTTTGAGCAGTTTACACTGATCGAGGCCATCCCCGAGTCGGGTCGCACTCACCAGGTGCGTGCTCACCTTAGCGCGCAGGAGCTCCCGATCGCCTGCGATGCGTTGTATGGCGCCGGGGGCGGTATTTATCTCTCACAAGTCAAGCCTCGCCCTCGCATTGGAGCCAAGCCAGAAATCCCTTTGATCAGCCGCCTGGCGCTGCACGCCAGATCCCTGGCTTTCCTTCACCCAATAACCCTGAATGCACTGTGCTTTGAAGCCCCCTATCCAGGGGATTTCGCCGATTTCCTACAGGCCCTGCGCGCAGGTGCTTGACGTAACCTTCCCGGCGTGGTATTATCGATATTGCGTTTCTTAGCACTCTCGGGTTGAGAGTGCTAAAATATAAGAGGTAGATGCATGCAACTCGGCGATCGACAAAAACTGATCCTGGCCCTGGTCATCCGTGATTACATCGAGAACCCCCAACCAGTAGGATCACACCATCTGGTTAAGTACTACGCCCTCGACTTCAGTCCAGCCACGGTACGCAACGAAATGGTAGCGTTGACTGAAGCGGGTTTTTTACGCCAACCACATACCTCGGCTGGCCGCGTGCCCACCGAAGAAGGCTACCGGTATTTTGTGCGCCAGCTGATGGGCCAGACCGATCTGCCCGTCCAGACCAAGCGCACCATCACTCACCAATTTTATCAAGCCGGCCATGATGTGGATCAATGGATGCGGCTGGCGGCCTCGATCCTGGCTCACCAATCGCAGGGAGCCTCCCTGGTTACGGCTCCTCATCCGGAAGAGGCTCGCTTTAAGCACCTCGAGCTGATCGCGACCCTTGGCCGGCAGGTGTTGATGGTACTGGTTTTAACCGGCGGAGAAGTTCGCCAACAGATGCTGGCCTTGGCTGAGCCGGTTTCCCAAGAACAGCTGAGTACGGCCGCCAGTACCCTCAACCACCATTGCCAGGGCTTGAGCTCCAGCGCCCTTTCTGAGCTTTCTGCCCAGCTGGATGCCCTTGAGCAAGATGTCCTCAATCTTATCGTCGAGGAGATGGAACACTCGCACGCAGCCTTGAGCGGTGAAGTGTACCGCGACGGCCTGACAAATGTTCTGGCCGAGCCCGAGTTCGCCGAGCTAGGTGCCGCACGCCGCGCCCTAAGGGTGTTCGAAGAACGGGCCTTCCTCGAAGACCTGCTAAACCGCACCATCCTGACCACCAGTGTAGGCGGCGTGCAGGTATTGATTGGTGGTGAAGACACCTGGGAGGAATTACGCGAGTGCTCGATGGTCCTGGGAAGGTATGGCGTGCCTGGTCTGGCCACCGGCACCGTCGGGGTACTGGGTCCCATCCGTATGGCTTATGGGCGTACGATCTCGACCGTTCGCTTTGTGGCTGGATTGCTGAGTGATATGGTTGTGGAGATGAACCTGGATTAGTACTAAAGACCTTTCGGGTCTGACTAAAATAACTCATTTTGATAGATATGGAAAAGAAACATGGTAGATGAAAGCAACGACCAAGTGAAAGAAGAACTTCAAGAAGAGGAAAAACCCCCAGAGGAATTCCAAGAAGGGATTGGGTCTCCAGAGGCTGAAGAACAGGAAGAGATCATTGCCCTGCGGAAAGAACTAGAGGACCTGCGCCTCAAATCCGAGGAATATCTGAATGGATGGCAGCGGGAGCGGGCGGAATTCACTAATTTTAAGAAACGTATAGACCGGGAGCGCGAGATGGCACACCAAAACGCTGCTGGCAGCATTATTAGGCGCTACCTGGACGTCTTGGACGACCTCGAGCGGGCTTTGATGAATCGACCCGCGCAAGGCGATGGCGCTTCCTGGGCAGATGGCATCGAGTTGATATATCGCAAGTTGCTCGCCACCCTGGAAGCCGAGGGTGTGGAGCCAATGAACACCGTGGGGCAGCCTTTCGATCCCAATTTACACGAAGCGATATCCCAGGAACATAGCCCCGAACATGAAAGCGGACAAATTATTGGCGTGGTTAAGAATGGCTATCTAATTGGAGACCGGGTATTGCGCCCAGCTTTAGTGCGCGTTGCCCAATAATGACCTGGTCTGCCACCGTTCACTAAAGCGCATTTGTAGATTTCGCACGAAAACATCTAACAGGAGGCATCATCCATGGCAAGAATCATCGGCATTGATTTAGGGACGACCAATTCGGTAGTCGCGGTGATGGAAGGCGGCGAGCCAGTCGTCATCCCCTCAGCAGAGGGCGAACGGCTGGTGCCCTCGGTCGTTGCGGTGAATAAGAACCACGAGCGTCTAATCGGGCGGGTGGCCCGCAACCAGGCAGTGGTTAACCCCGAAAACACGATTTTTTCGATCAAGCGTTTCATGGGTCGCAAATTTAACGACCCGGAAGTGAAACGCGCCCTCGCCCGCGCTCCCTACAAAGTAGCTGAAGCCGCCAACGGCGATGTGCGCGTTTACCTGGACGGCAAGGAATACTCGCCAGCTGAAATCTCGGCTATGATCCTCGGCAAGCTCAAGGTTGACGCTGAAGCATACCTTGGGGAAGCGATCTCCCAGGCAGTGATCACCGTGCCGGCCTATTTCAATGATGCCCAACGCAACGCCACCAAGGACGCCGGCAAGATCGCCGGTCTCGAGGTTCTGCGCATCATCAACGAGCCGACCGCTTCATCCCTCGCTTATGGCCTGGACAAGAAGAAGGACGAGGTCATCGCCGTGTATGACCTGGGCGGCGGCACTTTCGACATCTCCATCCTCGATGTGGGAGAAGGCGTCTTTCAAGTGCGTTCCACGAGCGGCGATACCTTCCTGGGAGGCGACGACTTTGACCTGCGCCTCATCGATCATATCGCCGACCAGTTCAAGCGCGATTCCGGCATCGATCTCCGCCAGGACCGCCAGGCCTTGCAGCGCCTGAAAGAGGCCGCTGAGAAGGCCAAGATCGAACTTTCCAGCATGATGCAGACCGAGATCAACTTGCCTTACATCACCGCTGATGCCAGTGGGCCAAAGCATTTGGTAATGACCCTCACGCGTGCCAAGCTGGAGCAACTCACCAGCGACTTGATCGAACGGTCCCTGGGACCGGTGCGCCAGGCGCTGAAAGATGCTGACCTGCAGGCTTCTGCGATAGAGGAAGTAGTCATGGTGGGTGGGATGACGCGCATGCCAGCGGTACAGGAGGCGGTGCGACAGCTGTTCAACAAGGAACCTCACAAGGGCGTCAATCCAGATGAAGTGGTGGCGATCGGGGCTGCCATCCAGGCTGGTGTGCTCGGCGGAGATGTCAAGGATATCCTGTTGCTGGATGTTACTCCATTGACGCTCTCCGTGGAGACCTTGGGCGGTGTCGCCACTCCACTGATCGAACGAAATACCACGATCCCTACCCGCAAGAGCCAGATCTTTTCCACTGCCAGTGACAATCAGTCCCAGGTAGAGATCAACGTTTTGCAAGGCGAGCGGCCCATGGCATCTGATAACAAATCTCTGGGGAAGTTCAGCTTGGACGGCATCCCACCCGCGCCACGCGGCATGCCCCAGGTTGAAGTCACTTTCGATATCGACGCGAACGGCATTATTAATGTCACGGCTCAGGATAAAGCCACCAGCCGCAGCCAGCACATCACCATCACCGCCTCTTCTGGTCTGAGCGATGCTGAAGTAGAGCGCATGCGCAAGGATGCGGAGGCGCATGCCGAAGAAGACCGCCTCCGTAAAGAATTGATCGAGGCGCGCAATTCCGCGGATAGCGCCATCTACACCGCTGAGAAGGCTCTGCTTGACTTTGCCGAAAAAATCCCTGCTGATGTGAAGAGCAAGGTTGAAGCGGAAGTTGCCAACGTGCGCAAGGTATTAGAGGGTGACGACACCAGCGCCATCCGCCAGGCCACCGATGACCTGATGCGTGTGGTGCAGCAGATCGGCGCGGCTGCCTACCAGCAGAGTGAGCCGCAGTCTGGCCCGAACGAAGAGGGCCCAGCCTCCGAACCTGGCGATCAGGGCGGGGAAGACGGCGAAGGCGGCGATAGCGGCGATAGCGGCGAAGATGTCGTCGAAGGAGAGTTTAGAAATGTTTGAACGTTTAAACGTTCGAACGTTTTAACGTTCTTATGCCGACCATCACTCGCTTTGAAGAGATAGAAGCCTGGCAGTCAGCGCGCTTGGTGACAAGACGTGTGTATGAGTTGACTCAAGAGGGTAGGATCGCTCGCGATTTTGGTCTGCGTGATCAAATGCAAAGAGCCTCCGTCTCTATTTTGTCAAACATCACTGAAGGCTTCGAGAGCCGCACAACCCCATTGTTCCTTGATTTTCTTGGCCGAGCCAAGGGTTCAGCTGGCGAACTTCGCGCTCAAGTCTACGTGGCTCTCGATGTCGGTTATTTTGATCAAACCCAATTTGAAGAAATCTTCGATTTGGTGGAAAAGTGCAGCCGACAAATAAGCCGTTTTATCACTTATCTTTCGACTCAAGAGCGTAAGAACATAAAAACTTTCTAACGTTCTAACTTTGTAACTTTCAAACGATGTTATGACCGATCGCGATTATTACGAGATTTTGGGTATTCCCCGCAGCGCCTCGTCTGACGACCTGAAGCAAGCTTTTCGTAAGTTGGCGCGCCAATACCATCCTGATGTCAACAGCGCCAAGGACTCCGAAGAGCGTTTCAAGGAGATCAACGAGGCTTACGCGGTGCTCTCCGACGAAGAGAAACGCGCCGCCTATGACCGCTTCGGCCACGCTGGCGTGCGCGGCGCGGGCGGCGTGCCCGATTTCACTGTGGATTTCTCCGATTTCGCTGATATCTTTGGCGAATTCTTCGGCTTCGGCAGGGGGACACGCCAGGCGCGCAACACTCCCCGCCGGGGGTCAGATCTGCAATATCGCCTTGACCTGACTTTTGAGGAAGCGGTTTTTGGCATCGAAAAAGAGATCGAGGTCACCCGCGACGAAGTCTGCGCTCGCTGCAATGGGAGCGGAGCGGAGCCCGGCACCACACCCGTGCGTTGCGCTACCTGCAACGGGCGCGGGGAGGTGCGTCAGATGCGCCAGACGATCTTGGGTTCGATGGTGCAGGTGGCTACCTGCCCGACCTGTAACGGCCAGGGGGAAAGCATCGCCACGCCTTGCCATACCTGCAATGGGCGTGGTCTGGAACGGCGCACACGCCGTAAAGTGATCACCGTCCCGGCAGGTGTTGACAACGGGAACCAGATCCGATTGGCTGGCGAAGGCCAACCCGGGAGCAACGGCGGTCCAAATGGCAATTTATACCTGGTGATCCAGGTCGCTTCACATAAATATTTCCGCCGGCGCGAGCATGATATCCTGTTAGATCTGGAAATTAATATTGCCCAGGCGGCTCTCGGTGCAGAGGTCGAGGTGCCCACTGTGGATGGTGAGGAAAAATTGAAGATCCCCAGTGGTACCCAGCCCGGTAAGGTCCTGCGGATGCGCGGAAAAGGGATACCCCACCTGCGCGGCAACGGGCGGGGAGACCAATTGGTGATGGTGAATGTGACTGTTCCCAAGCACCTCACCGCGGAGCAACAAAAACTGTTTGAGCTACTTGCGAAAAGCCTGGGCAGCGAAGTGCATCCGCAGGAGCGCGGCTTTCTGGATTGGTTGAAAGATGCCCTGACAGGCTCGTAGAGGGGAGAAGAGGGATTTGCGCTGTTTTCGCAGCATAAAGCATAGTGAAAACACCGCAAACACTAGCATGGATGTACCTTCCTGGTTGGAAGTTTCATTAATTGTTGATGGTGAGATGGCCGAGGCCGTCTCCGAGGTGATGGCGCGCTTTGTCAGCGGCGGCGTTGTGATTGAGAGTACCGCAGTTGTTGCCGATTCCGAGGACGAAGGGCGCGCCCTGGGGCCATTGCGGGTGTGTGGTTACCTGCCCCTCGACGGCCAATGGCAGCAGAAACGCCGCCTCCTGGAGGAGGCG
>MGOK01000002.1:957-1262 GCA_001795335.1 Chloroflexi bacterium RBG_19FT_COMBO_55_16 | reverse complement strand
GGCCGCATCCGACCTTTGCCGGAAGCCCAGTTCAATACCGTTCAAGAAGAAGACTGGGCGGAATCCTGGAAAGCACACTTTCAACCGGTAAATATCGGCGAGCGCCTTCTGATCATCCCGTCCTGGCTGGAGGCGGCTGACCAGAAACGGATCACGGTGCGCATCGACCCTGGTATGGCTTTTGGTACAGGAACACACCCCTCCACGCAGCTCTGCCTGGAACTGATGGAAAAATATATAGGAAAAATCAAGATACCTGATGGCATTTCCGCTGAGATTTCGGTGATCGATGTAGGCTGCGGCTC
>MGOK01000002.1:703-894 GCA_001795335.1 Chloroflexi bacterium RBG_19FT_COMBO_55_16 | reverse complement strand
GCCAAAACGCATTAGCCAACGCGGTGATCGACCGCCTGGAGGTAGGCCTGGGTTCGCTGGCCGAAATCCATGCCGGGAGGTTCTCTTTTCAGCATGCGAATGTGGTGGTCGCCAACATCCTGGCGCCAGTTTTGGCGCGACTATTAGGGCAAGGCTTGGGGGATTTGTTATCCCAGGATGGGGTATTGATC
>MGOK01000002.1:345-462 GCA_001795335.1 Chloroflexi bacterium RBG_19FT_COMBO_55_16 | reverse complement strand
CCCATCCAAAAGCCTCTAGCCCTATAAAGCTGTAAACACCTGCATGATTGAACCATTGACAAAGGTATAAGAGCTAAAGATCTGTCAATCTGATCAGTTCTTTACAGCTGGGCGTGT
>MGOK01000002.1:0-160 GCA_001795335.1 Chloroflexi bacterium RBG_19FT_COMBO_55_16 | reverse complement strand
TTATTACGTTGTCCTTCTGGCGCTGGTTTTCGGACTGTTTGGCACACCAGCTAGAGCTTTGGATTCAACCTCTGTTAAAACTAAACAACAAGACCTTAGTTTAACTGCAGGGGGGTCGGTTGTGAAATACTCATCGCGCAATGATGTATCGCCGCCGCTA
>MGOK01000001.1:14412-37463 GCA_001795335.1 Chloroflexi bacterium RBG_19FT_COMBO_55_16 | reverse complement strand
ATATCCGGGTGTAATCCAGGGACGCCAGCATCATAAGCGGCTTGTTCCCCAGCCTCGGCGATGATGCGCTCGACTTCTTCCTGCTCGCGTTTGACGATCTTTTCGATATGAGCTGGGTGGATGCGCCCGTCGAGTACCAATTTGGCCATCGAGCGCACAGCGACTTCACGCCGCACGGTATCGAAGCTGGAGATGGTGATCGCTTCGGGTGTGTCGTCAACGATGACATCCACCCCCGCTGCCTGTTCGAAGGCATGGATATTGCGCCCGTTACGTCCGATGATGCGCCCTTTCATTTCATCCGAAGGGAGAGGGACAAAGGAGGTGGTGACCTCGGAAACGTGCTCAGATGCGACGCGCTGGATGGCGTCAGCTATTAGTTTGCGGGCGCGTTCATCCCCTTCTTCCCGCGCCTCGGCTTCAATCTGCCGGATCACGCGCGCCATATCCGTGCGTGCTTCTTTTTCCACTGCTGCTAACAGGACATTGCGCGCTTCTTCAATGCTCATCTGGGAAACGCGCGTTAGTTCTTCTAACTCCTGAGCGTACATTCTTTCAACGTCATTGGCACGCTTGTCGATAGCGCTTTGACGTTTATTGAGTGCCTGCTCGTGTTTGTCCACCCGGTCGGTGCGGCCATCGATTTCCTCCCGGCGTTTCTGGAGCCGGTCTTCTTCGCGGCTCAGTTCTGTTCTGCGGCGGGCAATCTCTGCATCGGCTGTCTGGCGAGTCTCGAGAGCTTTATCTTTGGCTTGCAGAATAATGCTGCGCGCCTCTTCCTCAGCACGGTTGATGATGTTTTCTGCTTCTTCTTTTTCTTTTCGTTTTGCGCTCGATGTTTGTTGTTGTTTGATGAAATATCCAATCGCCATTCCTAGTGCCAGGCTGATGGCGATAATCAATAACCAAATACCTGCATTCATGGGAGTACCTCACTATCGGTTAGATTATTCCCGGAGGGGACATTGGATCTCAATTCGGCCCAGACGCGATCCACCACCGCAATAACAATATCATAAGAGAAACCTCTCCGAGCCAGATGCCCACTTAGTTTTCGGCGAAACTCAAACCAATCCAATTGATTCAGTTTCCGGGAATACTTGAGAGCGGCTTGATAAGCTAGTCCTGCTTCGTCTGGCATAGTTTCGGCAAGCACGTGATCGATCACTTCATCGGCTATCCCCCGTTGTCTTAATTCGTAGGCCAGGGCGCGCTTACTTCGCGGGCGGAATTCACTGCGATTCTCCACCCAGGCTTGGGCGAACAGCTTGTCATCTATCATACCACTGCGCTCCAGGCGCTCAACCACACTGGCGATGATCTCCTCAGAAATTCCATGCCTGCGCAAGTTTTCCTGGATCTTCGCCCCTGAACGCATTCGGCGAACGATGAGGTTCAAGGCGCGTTGGTACGCAACTTCGTGCGCGTCTTCAGCCTTCAAGTCGGCGATCTTCTCCTCGTTCAATTCCTGCCCTTCTTGAAGCCAGACAGCCACGAGGCGGGAAAGGCCAAAGGCGAATTCACCATCGAGATAGACATTCACCCGTTGGGGGTTGCGCGATTGTACCTTCAAGGCAGTGATCTTCTGAGCCATAAATAAAACAAAAAGCCGTCGGCTACCGTTTTAGCCACGGCTGTCAAGCAGAGTTAATTTAATCTCAGGAACTGATAGGTATCGTGAACAGATAAACTAAAATAGCGCCTGGCGCTGGTTAGCGCCTGGCTTCTTGCACAATCCCTATTGAGCGGTTTTGCCTGGCGGTTTTGCCTTCGTTTTTATCTTCGTCCGAAATCCTCAATATCAAGCCAGACCTGCGAAGACGCAGGGTTTGTTCAAACCAAGACCAACATTACTCTGAGATCGTTTTTGCTAAGAGCTCTGCTCTTTACTGCCGTGGCTGCGCGATTAAAAAAGGAATAATGTGCGCAGCATTCAATTATGCCTTCATTATACATGATAATCGGAAAGAAGTCATGGAATAAAAGGTAAATGTTGTCACACTTTGACAGAAATTAATAATATTCTTGCTGCAATGACGAGACTCATGCCGAGTATAATCAAGAAATCGACGGCTACCAGGTGGATGTTCCTGGTCGAACATTGACATGGCTGCTAGTCGACTTATTATTGCCAAAGGAGAAAATTATGAGTAGATTGCGGGAAGAAGCTCTTGAGTACCATCGCCTGGGTGGTAAAGCCGGGAAGATATCAATCTTGCCGACTAAACCATTAGCCACCCAACGCGACTTGTCGTTAGCCTATTCGCCCGGTGTTGCGTTTCCGGTTTTGGAAGTGGAGAAGGATGCGGAGCTAGCCTACGAGTTCACCTCCAAGGGAAACCTGGTGGCGGTGATCTCGAACGGAACGGCGATTTTAGGGCTGGGTGACCGCGGGGCACTCGCCTCGAAGCCGGTCATGGAAGGCAAGGGGGGGTTGTTTAAGGTATTCTCCGACGTCGATGTCTTCGACATCGAGGTGAACACCAAAGACCCGGACGAATTTGTCCGCGTGGTGGCGGCGATCGCTCCTACTTTTGGCGGGATAAATCTCGAGGATATCAAGGCTCCGGAATGTTTCTATATCGAAGAGACGCTCAAGGAGATGTTGGACATCCCAGTGTTCCATGATGACCAACACGGCACCGCGATCATCTCCAGCGCTGGCTTGCTTAACAGCCTGGAGATCGCCGGAAAGCGTATCGATGAAATTAAGATGACGATCTCCGGCGCAGGAGCTTCAGCGATTTCCTGTGCCGAGCTGGCCGTCAGATTGGGTGTGAAGCGGGAGAATATCTTGCTGGTCGATAGTCGCGGGGTCGTCACGCGTGACCGGAAGGAGGGGATGAACAAATATAAGGAGCGCTTCGCGCAGGAAAGTGACGCTCGCAGCTTATCCGACGCAGTGCGTGGGGTGGATGTCTTCTACGGCTTATCTGTGGCGGATGTGCTCACGCCTGAGATGGTGAAGTCTATGGCCGAACGGCCAATCATTTTCGCCATGGCGAACCCCGATCCCGAGATCAAGTACGAGCTGGCCAAGTGGGTTCGCCCCGAGGCGATCGTGGCCACAGGACGTTCAGATTATCCAAACCAGGTTAACAACGTACTCGGCTTTCCCTTCATCTTTCGCGGGGCGCTTGATGTGCGGGCCAGAGCGATCAACGAAGAAATGAAAGTAGCAGCCGCTTACGCCCTGGCCGATTTAACGAAAGAGGATGTGCCAGACAGCGTCTTGCGCGCTTACGGGTTGGAAAGTCTGAAGTTCGGAGAGGATTACATTATACCCAAGCCACTCGACCCCCGCGTACTCTTGTGGGAGTCGCCAGCGGTAGCGAAGGCCGCCATGGAGTCGGGGGTGGCCAGGAAGCAGTTCGACCTGGATGAGTACCGCCAGCAGCTGGCCTTTCGCCAGGGTAAAGGCCAACAAGTGCGCCACTATATCATGAACAAGGCCAAGTCGGCTCCTCAGAAGAAGCGGGTGGTATTCGCCGAGGGCGAGGAAGCCAAGATCATCCGCGCTGCTTCCCAGGTGAAAGATGAAGGCATTGCCGTCCCAATCCTGGTGGGTCGTCCGGAAGTGATTCGGGAAAAGATCGCCCAGTTAGGGCTTGATTGCGATCCACAGATTGTCAACCCAGTGAAGTTCGAGCGCAGCGAGGAATATGCCCGCGCATATTACCTGCTACGCCAGCGCAAGGGTGTGGCGCTCAAGGACGCTTATAAAGCGGTGCGCGAACCTAATGTGCTAGGTCCGTTGATGGTGAAAATGGGGGATGCTGAGGCGTTTGTATCCGGCCTAACTTATGATTATCCGGAGGTGATTCGCCCAGCGTTGCAGATCCACCACACCCATCCAAATGCCCAGCGGGTCGCAGGTGTGTATATAATGATCGTTGACCAGCGGGTGCTCCTGTTCACTGATGCCACCGTAAACATCGACCCGACGGCGGAAGACCTGGCGGAGATCGCCTGCCTGGCGGCCGATTACGCCCGGCAGCTGGAGCTTGAGCCGCGCGTAGCGCTGCTGTCTTTCTCTAATTTTGGGAGTACACCGCACCCCTTGTCTGACAAGGTGCGCCGGGCGGTGGAAATACTGCGCAGCAAATGCCCCGACTTTGCCGTGGATGGTGAGATGCAGGCTGACACCGCTGTGTTGCCTGAGATTATCGATGAACGCTACCCCTTCAGCCAGGTCAAGGATGCCAATGTGCTGGTGTTCCCCTCTTTGGAGGCGGCCAACATCGCCTATAAGTTGCTGGCGCGCCTGGGTAACGCGCAGGCTATCGGGCCGATCCTGCTCGGCATGGGCGCGCCGGTGCATGTCTTGCAGACTGGCGACGAGGTGCGCGATATTGTCAATATCGCCGCCGTGGCCGTGATGGATGCCATGAGCCGGGAATAGATAATTATGACGAAACTAGGAAAAATATTGATCAAAGTCGGGTGCCCAACCTATGGGAGTATATTCTCCCGTGCGAGGTTCTTGGTCATAGTTGCCCTGGTACTGTCCGAGGGCGATATAAGTGAGCGCTTCGACCAGGGCATCTACATCCTCAAGCGTGTTGTATAGCCCGAAGGAGATCCGCACCAGGCCAGGCATGTCGGATTTGTCGCCTGCGAGCATACGCTCACGCACCGCGCGCGCCTGTTCAGTAGTCAGACCGAGCAGGTGCAAGATGTAAGGGTGGGCGCAGAAACAGCCGCTACGCACCCCAATGCCGAACTCATAACCCAGGATGGCTGCGACCAGGAAGTGCGAGTAGCCTTCGATCTTGAAGGGGATCACACCCAGGCGCTCTTTGGCGCGCGTTGGATCACTGTCTCCATAAATCTGCAATCCAGGTACCTGGGGCATTTTTATTAAGGCATAGGCAGTTAGCTCGGCTTCATGGCTGGCGACAGCCTCCAGGCCGATCTCTTCCAACTGGCGGATGGCAGCAGCTAGGGCGACCGCGCCAATGGTGTTGGGGCTGCCGGCCTCTTCCCTGTCAGGAGGGTCGGCCCACACCACATCGTCCAGAGTGACGATTTCTACTGTCCCTCCGCCTGAAAGGTCTGGATCGCCGCGCTCGAAAGTTTGGCGCAGTCCAACTAAAGCCCCTGTCCCGAAGGGGGCGTAAAGTTTGTGGGCTGAGAGGGCTACGTAGTCCAGGTGAGCCGGATCCTCGAGAGATCGCATATCCACCCTTCGATGTGGAGCCAGCTGAGCGCAGTCGACGGCGATCTGCGCGCCCGTGGCATGTGCCTTTTCAGCCAGGCGATCAATCGGATTGAGATAGCCAGTGACATTACTGGCACCGCTGATCGCCACCAAGGCAACGCGATCGGAATATTTAACAAGCTGTGTGTCGAAGTCGGCCTCGTCGAGACGTCCATCCGGGTGAAGCCTGATGTGGATGACATTGGCGACGGCTCGCCAGGGAAGGTCGTTCGAGTGATGTTCCATGCCGCTTGTCAGGACCACATCTCTGTGCGGGTTGAATGGAAACCGCCGCGCCAGCTTATTAAGCGCCTCGGTTGCATTTTTACCAAAGATGCATACATGACGTTGTAGATCGCCGCCAACGAACTGCAGGACTGCCTGGCGAGACATTTCATAGGCGTGGGTGGAAATCTGGCTCTTAAAGCCTGTGCCCCGATGGACGCTGCTGTAATAAACCATAAAACCGTTGATCGCTTGTTGCACCGCCTTGAAGGGGGGTGTGGAGGCAGCATTGTCCAAGTTGATATAACGTTGGTGAGACCCGTCTAACACAGGGACCTGGACATCGATACCCGTGAAGAGGGCAGGAAAATGGGGGAGGGTGAAGGTTTTGGTCATCTATTGTTCTTGTTGAAAAAGGATATTTGGTGATCGGCCTTGTCTGATCACAAATCTGTGGCATCTTGAATTACGAATTTGTAAGGGGGGAATAAAGTACCAAAATCAGATAAAACCACTTGCATTTAATCCTAGATTAAGATATACTGTGTGTGTTTGTGGTGGAAAGTGGATCAAAGTGGAACGCCGGCTCAACCGGCGTTCGGACGTTAAGCTCAGTATAGAACATATGTTCCTAGGACAATATCAGCATAACATCGATGAAAAAGGTCGTTTGACCATCCCAGCCCGTTATCGGGATTTGCTGGCTGCACAAGGCGCGTACGTCACCTTGGGCTTCGATAAGAACTTGATCGTCTTGACGGTGCCATCCTTTGAACAGGTCTCTAAGCGAGTAAATCGCATGAGCATGACGGATCCCAAGGCTCGTTTGCTTAAACGCCTGATCTTTTCGAATGCACAACTCGTCGCAGTAGACAAAACCGGGCGGATCTTGATCCCGCAGTTTTTAAGAGAGGCAGTTCATCTAGATAGTGAAGCAGTTGTTGCGGGTGCAGGTGGCTACTTTGAAATCTGGTCGCCTGAATTCTGGTCTGGACAAACTAACCTGATGCAAGACACCGAAAAGGACGCGCTGAGTTTTATGGATCTGGATCTCTCATTGGGCGAGTGATGATGGGTATGGTTAAATGGGTTGATTTACATCTGGCAGCTTATGAGAGACCCACTGTCTCACCGACCTGTTCTTTACAATGAAATTATACACGTATTACAGCCGAACCGCGCAGGTCGTTATGTCGATGGAACACTGGGAGCGGGAGGACACGCCTGGGGAATCCTGAAAGCTAGCGAACCTGAGGGGAGGCTGTTGGGTTTAGATTTAGACCCTGAGGCATTGCGTCTGGCCAGGGACCGGCTTGTTCCTTTTGGGAAGCGAGCTCATATCGTCCAAGCTTCTTACACGACCTTACGAGCGCAGCTGGACGCGTTGGGGTGGGAGATGGTAGATGGCATCCTGCTCGATTTGGGGTTATCGTCCATGCAAATGGACACCTCAGAGCGGGGGTTTTCCTTCCAGCAAGATGGCTCCCTGGATATGCGCTTCGACCCGCGCAACCCTGTCCAGGCTGCCGATTTGGTGAACAACTTGACAGAGGCAGAACTGGCGGACCTGTTATTCAAATATGGAGAGGAACGGCGCTCACGTCAGGTAGCCCGGGCGATTGTTCTTGCCCGTCCGATCCATACCACCCGCCAATTGGCGAAGGTGGTTGCATCAGCGACCAGGAGTGGCAAACAGGGAATGCACCCTGCCACCAGAACCTTTCAAGCCTTACGGATCGCCGTTAACCAGGAGCTGGATGCCTTAGCTAAGGTTCTGCCTGAGGCGATCATTTCCCTTGTTCCCGGCGGCAGGTTGGCGGTAATCGCTTTCCATTCGTTGGAGGATCGCATCGTCAAGCAGTATTTTCGACAGGAGAGCACAGATTGTTTGTGTCCTCCCTGGCAACCGATGTGCACCTGTGGGCATTCTGCGACGATAAGAGAGATTACTCGTCGCCCGATGCGACCTACGCAAGATGAAATCCGGCAGAATTCGAGAGCCCGCAGTGCCCGCTTGCGGGTGGCAGAAAAATTATCGAGTGGATGATTTTGGCACTACTCTTGCAAGCCTGTATGGAGCGTATCGGATAGAGGTTACCTTTCTTGAACAGACACTAATCCCTTTTGAAAAGTAGAAGGATTTATGAATCGTGTACAAAGTCTGACCCAGGCTTATTCCCAGGCTCCCTGGCGGAAGCAACTGCAGTGGATTGGACTGTTCATGCTGGGTTTGATCTTGGTAGCGCTTGTGGCTGGCATTTATCTAAGCGTCTCTGCCGAAGCTTCTTCGAACGGCCGAGCAATCCAGGCGATGTACGCAGACATTGACCAGATGGAAAGAGAGATAGAGGACCAAAAAACACAGCTGGCGTTTTTAACCTCGAACGATGAGATGGCGAAGCGAGCCGAAGATATGGGCTTCCTCCCCGTTAATAAGGGGGAAGTCCTCTACATCGTCGTCCCTGGATACAAGAGATCGGGCCAGGCAATCCTGGGTTCACCCCCAGGCTCCCTGGTGCCTGATGTAACCATACTTTCTCCGGAATACACGCAATCTTTGTTCGACTGGCTGAGAGAAAGGATCTTCGAACCCGCCGCACCTTTGGTACAGGAGGTGAGGCCATGAGCAATGAGTTTACCTGGCGTTTCACCACTCTGGGAGTCTTGTTGAGCGCCCTAGCTGGTTTTATCATGATTCAGATGCTGCGCATTCAAATCAGCCCCCAGGCGGATGATTTACGCTTGAAAGGCCTGGCTTATTCTGGAAACCTGACCACAATTATCCCGGCGCGAGGCGAGATCTACGACCGGGGCGGAAATCTATTAGCTGGCAACACGACTGTTTATGAGGTAGGAGTGGAATTGGCTGACGTGGAAAACCCAGGCACAATCGCCTTGGCATTGAACGCCGTCGTCGGTTCTAATTATGATGATATTTTTACTGCAGCGAGTGTCAAACCTTCTCAAAATGCTGTCTATGCCTCATTAGCTAGATCTGTTACTACCGAACAAAAAGATCGCCTCGAGCAACTTTTAGGGGAGATGCAAAAAGCTTATGGTGACAGCAAAGGGCAGGATCGCCCAAGCCTGGCAGGCTTAACCTTTACACCGTATCTACAACGAAGCTATCCAGAAAAAAGCCTGGGATCAAATATCCTGGGTTTTGTCAGTCGGGAAGGACGAGGATACTACGGAATCGAGGAGAGATACAACGACCAATTAGCAGGAGAAACGCGCAAAGTCTGGATCTCGCTAGATCCCAATCAGGTAGAGGACCGGCCTAATATCCCGGATGGGGTAAGTTTGATCCTCACTATCGATAGGGATATTCAATCCGAGGTAGAAAAGATTCTCGATCAAGCTATTAATGAGAGCGGCTCAGAGGCTGCAACCATCGTGGTGATGGCTCCGAAGACTGGCGATATCCTGGCCATGGCGACGACGCCGCGCCTGGATCTGAATGAATACTGGCGGTACGACGAAGTCTTCATGGATTCAACACCTTTTAACCGTGCGATAAGCAAGACTTATGAACCCGGTTCGGTTTTCAAGGTGCTAACGATGGCATCGGCCTTGGACAGTGGGACAGTCAAGCCAGACACCACCTTCCTGGACACCGGCTCGATTGAAGTTGGCGGCAATGTCATTCACAACTGGGACAGGGGTGCATGGGGACCGCAAACCATGCTCGGGTGTATGCAGCATTCTTTGAATGTCTGCTTGGCATGGGTGGCGACTGAATTGCGTGCAAACCGGTTTTACCGATATTTGCAAGCTTTCGGATTTGGGCGTCTGACAGGGATCGATTTGGCCGGGGAAGCAGCGGGTCGTTTGAAGCTGCCGGGTGACAGCGATTGGTATGAAGCTGATCTTGGCACAAATTCATTCGGTCAAGGTGTGGCAGTCACACCAATCCAGATGGCGATGGCTATTTCCGCAGTTGCAAATGACGGAAAAATGATCATTCCACGGATTGTGCTGTCGTTTGTTGACCAAAACCGGCAGTATAATACCTCTCCCCAGATCGCTGGTGAACCGATTAGCCCAGAAACTGCCCATACGCTCACCGAAATGCTGGCTACATCCCTGGAGGTTGAGTCATCCGTCGCTCTCGTGGAAGGATACCGGGTGGCTGGGAAGACCGGGACGGCCGAGATCCCCACGCCAACCGGCTACACCAGCAGCCAAACCCACGCTTCCTTCGTAGGTTGGGGGCCGGTTGATGACCCCCAGTTCCTGGTCTACGTCTGGTTGGAAAAACCGACCACTGCTCCTTGGGGTTCCGTGGTCGCTGCGCCAGTCTTCCGCCAGGTTGTCGAACGCCTGGTGGTGTTGATGAACATTCCTTCAGATAAAGATCGCCGGCGATTGATGGATAGCCATTAGTTGTTATGTTAACTCTGACCGACATTCTCGAAGCGCTGACTGGCCTGCGTCCCGAAGGCACGGGACGGGTGATTTCCAATGCTGTGATCGACTCTCGCGAGGCTATCCCGGGCTCACTCTTCGTGGCTTTGGAAGGCGAGCACACTGACGGTCACGACTACGTGCAAGATGCGTTCGACCACAGAGCAACTTTAGCGCTGGTTGATAGAGACCTTTCAGCTCAATTCCCGCAGCTAGATTTGTGCACAGGTTGGCAAACGGAAACCCTGGTGGATTTCGGGGAGGCTCCTTTTTGTTTAAGAGTAGCCAATAGTTTGCAAGCTTTGCAACAGATTGCCCGATTTAGGCGGCAGCGGATGAATTTACGAGTTATTGGGATCACCGGCAGTGTAGGAAAATCAACCACCAAAGAGCTCGTTGCTCAGGTTTTAAGTAAACGTTACAGCACATTGAAGAGTTATGGCAATCTTAATAATGAAATTGGCATTCCGTTGACTTTGCTTCAGCTGACCGAGGAACACGAACGTGCCGTCCTGGAAATGGGTTTTTATGTGCCAGGGGAGATCAAATTACTTTGCGATCTGGCTTTACCACAGGTGGGTGTGATTACAAACATTGGACCTGTCCACGCTGAGCGGGCTGGGTCAATCGAAACCATTGCAATGGGTAAGGCGGAGTTAGTGCAAGCCCTTCCTCCTGCACCGGAAGGGTTAGCGATCCTGAATTATGATGACCAACGGGTGCGAGAAATGGCCAGCCAGACCCGCGCTGACGTGTTCTTCTATGGTCTGGACCCAGCTGCAGATTTGTGGGCAGACGGGGTGGAGGGATTGGGGCTAGAAGGGATTCGTTTTAGACTACATTACAACAACGAGGTTTTCCACCTGCGGGTGCCCCTCATCGGCCGGCATTCGGTGCATACTGCTTTACGGGCAGCTGCGGTCGGGCTGAACGATGGCCTGACCTGGCAGGAAATCGTCAGCAGTTTGCATTCCAGCCAAACCCAATTACGCTTGGTGGCAGTGCGCGCTGAAAATGGCGCGCTGATCCTGGACGATACATATAATGCCTCTCCCGAGTCTACGCTGGCAGCTTTGAATCTATTGGAAGAGTTGGAAGGCCGTAAGGTCGCCGTTTTGGGTGATATGCTCGAGCTGGGACAGTATGAAGAGCAAGGGCACAAAAAGGTCGGGGTGCGGGTTGCAGAAGTTGCCGATGAACTAGTGACAGTTGGTGAACGGGGTAGGATGATTGCCGAGTCTGCTGCTCGAGCGGGTTTGGCCCAGCACGCTATCACCGAGTTTGAGAATAGCCAGCAAGTGATCAGATATTTACGGGAACGGCTTACTTCGCAAGATGTTGTACTGGTTAAAGGCTCACGAGGGATAAAGATGGACGTCATTGTTTCCGCATTGGAGAGACGAAGATGAGCCAAATGCCCCTCGCCCTAGGATTGACTGGGATAAGTTTTCTGGTGGCGGTGATCTGGGGCCCGCCTTTATTAAGGGTTTTGAGGCACTTCAAGATCGGCAAATCGATTCGAGTGGAATTGCCAGAAAGGCATTTCGCAAAATTGGGTACGCCGACCATGGGCGGCGTTATGATCGTTGTTCCGGTTTTATTGGTAACTGCTTTGATGAACGCGGTTTCCTTGATGGGACTGAGCGTATTGGGTCGTTCGGTCTTACTGCCAATGGGTGTTTTGTTTATGTATGCAATCTTGGGAATGGTCGATGACTGGGAAGGCATCCGCGGTCACCGTAAAGGTTTGGGATTACGCGCACGCAGTAAGTTTTTCGTCCAGGTTTTATTCTCGCTGGTGGTGGTGATCGGTTTGTATTATTTTCTGGATGTGCCTCAGTTGTACCTTCCTGGGATAAAAAAGGAAGTCGAGATCGGGTTTTGGTATATCCCCATTGCCATGTTCCTGATCGTGGGCTTGTCGAATGCGATGAACTTTACGGATGGTTTGGATGGGTTAGCTGGGTTGATCGCGGCAACGGCGTTCGTAGCATATGGGGCGATTGCCCTTTTCCAGGAGCAAATCTTTCTGGCTCGCTTTTGTTTTACCGTGGTTGGAGCGATTTTTGGCTTCTTGTGGTTCAACGTTCACCCGGCTGAGTTGATTATGGGTGATACAGGATCGCTTTCTTTGGGTGCAGTCCTGGCAGTGGTAGCACTGATGACCGGGCAATGGATTTTATTACCCTTGGTGGCGGTCATCCCACTTAGTGAGACGTTGAGCGTAATCTTACAGATCGCATACTTCAAAATGACCGGAGGACGGCGATTGTTCAAGATGGCTCCTCTCCATCACCATTTCGAGCTGTCTGGTTGGAGTGAAACCCAGGTAGTCCAACGATTTTGGTTGATCGGTCTGTTGTTTGCCGTGATCGGAGTTGCCCTTGCAATCGCGTAATGGGATCGCCAGAATTGAGTGCCACGTGACACAGGAATTAGAGCAGAAAGCCAAAGAAACCAGTTCTTACCAAGGGATGCGGAACATGGGTGATTGGAATGGTCAACGCGTGGTGGTTATCGGAGCTGCCCGGCAGGGCATTGCCCTGGTGCGTTACCTGATCCACCACGGTGCTACGGTGGTGCTAAATGACCGCCTCCCGCTGGGAGAGCTTAAAACAGCCCAACAAGCCCTGGTGGGAGAGCCAGTTGTTTGGGTTTGCGGAGAACACCCACTCAGCCTGTTAGAGGGGGCTGATCTTGTTTGCCCATCCGGAGGAGTTCCGCTGACGCTGCCGTTGATCGTCGAAGCACAACGCCGGGGGATTCCACTCTCAAACGACTCGCAGATCTTTCTTGAGTCAGCACCTTGTCCAGTGGTGGGCATCACCGGCTCTGCTGGGAAGACGACCACGACTACCTTAGTTGGACGCATGGCTGAAGCAGCAATACATAAGGATGAAGATGGAAGGTGGGAAGCGGAAACATTTCATTTTTCATCCCTCAGCCCTCATCCTTCTAGAGTCTGGGTTGGCGGGAATATTGGCTCACCATTGATTGCAGTGGTTGACGAGATGAAATCGGATCATTTAGCAGTGATGGAAATCTCCAGCTTTCAATTAGAGGGGATGCAACGCGCCCCCCAGATTGCGGCAGTGCTCAATGTTACTCCAAACCATCTCGACCGGCATAGCACAATGGCTGCTTATAAGGAGGCGAAATCTCGCATATTGAAATTCCAGTCACCTCAGGGTATTGCCATCCTTAACCATAACGATCCTGGAGCATGGGATCTTCGTGAGGAAGTTAGAGGGAGACTGTTAACCTTCGGGATCACCTCGCCTCCGCCAGGACAAAGCGGTGCTTTCCTGATGGCTGACGGGCAAACTTTGGTGATGAAAATAGATCAAGGACAGAAATTTGAGATCCCATTGCTGGATCGCAAGGATATTACCTTACGTGGGGATCATAACCTGCAGAACGTGTTGGCAGCCTGCGCCATTGCATGTGCGGTGGGGTTACCGAGTAAAGCTATTTTAAACGGAGTACATGGGTTTAATGGCGTGCCGCATCGTCTGGAGTTCGTAAGGAGCTGGGGTGGGGCAGATTGGTACAACGATTCGATCGCTACAGCCCCTGAACGAGCGATGGCTGCGATCAAATCCTTTCATGAACCTTTAGTGATATTGGCTGGCGGCCGGGATAAGAATCTTCCCTGGGATGAATTCGCCACCCTGGTAGCCCGGCGGGTGAAGCATGTTGTCTTGTTCGGCGAAGCTGCCGATAAGATTGCGCAGGCGATCTTGGTCTCTTCACAAGCCGCGCGAGTCAAGATTACACATTGCGCGGGTTTACACGAGGCGGTCATGGCGGCCGCAGAGGTTGTATCTCCAGGCGACGTGGTACTGCTTGCGCCTGGAGGGACGAGTTTTGATCAGTATCGCGATTTTGAAGATCGCGGGGAGGCTTTTCGAAGATGGGTCATGAAACTCCCTTAACAATTGGTCAGGATATTACCAGACGGACTTCAACCAAGGCGGAAGCAGCGCGCCGGCCTTTGCGCCTGGGGATTGATGTCCCTTTGCTGTTGATTGTCAGTACACTGCTGGTCTTCGGCTTGCTGATGGTGTATTCAGCGAGCTGGGATTATTCTTCAACTTTCATGGGTGAATCGCAGACTTACATGCTCGGTCGCCAGCTGATTTTCCTTGGGATGGGTGTGTTAGTTGCTATTTTCTGTACCTGGTTTAATTACCATCGCTTGCAAAAACTAGCGCCGATTGTCATGGCTGTGACAATCGTAGGGTTAATCGCCGTATTAATCAGGAATGAGGTGATTAACAATGCCGTACGAACCTTCTCCCAAGGCTCAGGCCAGCCTTCCGAGGCGGCTAAATTAGCCATCGTGATCTATTTATCGGTATGGTTATACGCCAAACGTGACCAGCTAAGCGATGTAAGTTTTGGATTAGTCCCACTCGGAGCAATCCTGGGATTGCTGGGAGGTCTGATCTTTTTGCAACCCGACTTAAGCGCTGCAACCACCATCTTTTTGCTGGGAGGCATCCTGTTCTTCCTGGCTGGAGGAGATTTACGGCAAATCGCATTCTTGTTAGTGTTGGGATTGATCGTAGGTTGGATCGTGTTGCGTTTTCATCCTACGGGCAGCCAACGATTGTCGGAATACTTGATCAGCATCAAGGATCTGACTCAGGCGCCGATGCATTTATCGCGCTCGCTGGAAGCTTTGGTCAAAGGAGGCTGGCTTGGGGTAGGGATCGGCCAGGCTAATACAAAACTAACTGGCTTGCCTGTGCCACCGACGGATAGTATCTTTGCAGTGGTCGGCGAAGAAACGGGATTCTTGGGAGCGTCCGGCCTGGTAGTTTTATACCTTTTGTTGATGTGGCGTGGCCTGAAGATCTCCCAGAGGGCACCGGATGGGTTAGGCAAATTAATGGCCGCAGGATTAAGTATCTGGCTTGCTTTAGAAGCATTTATTAATATGGCCGTAATTGTGGGTTTAGTGCCGTTTGCCGGAAATGCTTTGCCTTTTATTAGCGCCGGTGGTTCAAATCTTATGGTTTCCCTGGCAGCGATCGGGATCCTTTTGAATATCTCGCGCTTGTCCGCGCAAAACCAGGCTGAGGAAGAGAGGGCTTTTGATGCGTTTGTTGATCTGCGCTGGCGGGACCGGCGGTGGCGTGTACCCCGCTCTCGCCGTACTGAAAGCGCTAACAGAAGCTCAAGACGGTAGATTAAGGACGAAGGACGAAAGACGGAGAACATTAGAAATTAGTGATCCTTCGTCGATTGTCCCAGGTCAATCTTTCGAGGTACTTTGGGTTGGTGGAATCGGTAGTATGGATGCTGATCTGATAAAACGGGAAGGTGTGCCTTTTGTGGCAATCCCCGCCGCGGGAGTGCATGGAGTCGGCCTGCGGGCTCTGCCATACAACCTGTGGCAGGTTGGCCGAGGGTTCCTGGCAGCGCGTCGTCTTCTCCACCGCTTTCGCCCAGAGGTGATGTTCTTTACTGGTGGATATTTGGCCGTGCCAGTAGCTTTGGCTAGTCGCTTGCCGGGAACAGCCCGACTCCACCCGGCCAATCTGCTGTATGTTCCGGATATCGAGCCAGGACTGGCGTTGCGGACATTGGCCCGGTATGCTGACCATATCGCTCTTACGGCTGAGGATTCCAAGGCTTTCTTTTCCCCGCGTAATCCGCTTACGGTAACCGGCTACCCAACGCGCCGTGAATTGCAGTCCTGGACTAGCGAGACTGCACGCCGTGTCCTGAATATATCTCCGGAAATACCAACAGTTTTGGTTTTCGGCGGTAGTAAAGGAGCGCGATCGATCAATCGTGCCTTATTAAGCTCCTTGCCCGATTTATTGGCAGAGATGCAGATTATCCATGTCAGCGGTTATCTCGATTGGCCAGAGGTAGAAAGCTCTAGAGCGGGTTTGAACCCACGATTGAAAGCGCGTTATCTGGCCTACCCGTATCTCCATTCAGAAATGGGTGCAGCCATGCGTGTGGCCGATCTGGTCGTCTCCCGCGCTGGGGCTTCATCCTTAGGTGAATTCCCTCTATTCGGATTACCAGCAGTGCTGGTGCCTTACCCACATGCCTGGCGGTACCAGGAAGTGAATGCACACTATCTTGCAAAAAGGGGCGCGGCACTTGTCCTGGCGGATGCGGATTTGCCAACACAATTAGTACCCACGGTCAAGGGGTTGATCGCTGATCCACCACGAAGAAATGCAATGCGCCGCGCCATGCTTTCCTTATCGCATCCCGAGGCTGCTGAGTCCATAGCAACCCTATTGTTGAGGTTGGCACCTATGCAGAACAAGGAAAGGAATTGAGGCATGGTTAGCTTATTAATGTTCTTTTACATCTTTCTCGCTCTCTTTGGAATAATCGGGTTCATGCGTGGCTGGGCTAAGGAATTAACCGTTATCTTCAGCGTCTTTCTCGGGTTGGGATTCGTGGCTGCGTTTGATAATCTTATCCCCTTTACCAAGGATCTGTTTACTGAAGGTTCACCCACAGAATTTTGGTTCCGCGTGGTTGTCATTATTTTCCTGGTGTTATTCGGTTACCAATCGCCTAGATTTTCTCGAATTGCCAAGGCGACAGAAAAGCGCGATCTTATCCAAGACCATCTACTTGGTTTTATTTTCGGTTTGATCACCGGGTATATGATTGTAGGAACGTTATGGGCATTCATGCATGTTGCAGGTTATCCCTTTAGCCCTTTTATTACCTCTCCGAATAATGACCCCGTTCTAGGAGAAACTGCGCTCAGGTTGATCAAATGGTTTCCACCCAATTTCTGGCTGGGACAGCATCCCTATGTTTATGTGATCGTTATCGTTGCTTTTATCTTCGTAATCGTCGTATTTATCTAATCGGGAAAGAAAGACCTGTCTGTCGATATAATCTTCAAGGATGATGACACACATTCACTTGATTGGGATTGGTGGAAGCGGCCTTTCGGCGATTGCTCGCTTCTTACTGGAGAGTGGGTACTCTGTTAGTGGCTCGGACCAGCAGTTTTCCCCACTTGCTGTGCAAATTCAGGCAGCCGGAGCGAGGGTTTTCACAGGGCACCAGGCTGAAAACTTGGCTGGCGCTGACCTCGTGGTCCGCTCGTCCGCCATTCCTGACGATAATGTGGAAGTGAAGGCGGCTATGGCTATCGGTATTCCGGTACTCAAACGATCTGACTTCATAGGCCAATTGATGGAGAACCGTTTGGGGATTGCTATCGCTGGCACGCACGGCAAAACAACTACCACAGCCATGATCAGCTGGATGTTGACCGCGCTTGACCAGGACCCATCCTACATTATCGGTGGCATAGCGCGGAATTTGGGCACGAATGCTCACGCTGGTCGTGGCGCGGCTTTCGTGATTGAGGCAGATGAGTACGATTACATGTTTTTAGGATTGCGCCCAACGATTGCTATCGTCACGAATGTAGAACACGATCATCCAGATTGTTTCCCGACGCCGCATGATTTCTACCAGGCGTTTGTGGAGTTCGTGAAGCGGCTGACTCCCCAGGGCATGCTCCTGGCTTGTGTGGATGATCCAGGCGCGGCGAGACTACTCGATGAGTCGCTAGACGGAGAGAGACGGGTATTCGCCTATGGTTTAAGTCGCCAGATTGGCCTGGATGTGCCCGAATATGCTGGATCTGAATTGGAGCCTAATGAGCGCGGTGGTTTAAACTTCATGGCTATACATAGCGAGACTCCTCTGGTTCGAGTCTCTCTACAGGTGCCTGGCGCGCATAATGTACGGAATGCACTGGCTGCTCTGGCCGTGGCGCATTTAATGGATTTATCTCTAAAGGATGCAGCGGATGCACTAGGAGCTTTCCTGGGAACGGGTAGGCGCTTTGAAGTGCGTGGAGAGTCGGGAGAGATCATGGTGATAGACGACTACGCTCACCATCCAACCGAGATTCGCGCTACGCTAGCTGCAACCAAAGAGCGCTACCCTGGACGTCCGTTATGGGCAGTTTGGCAGCCTCATACATATTCTCGCACACGGTTGTTTTTTTCTGAGTTTGCCAGCGCTTTCAACGATGCCGATCACGTCCTGGTCACCGAGGTATATTCAGCGCGTGAAGCTTTCGATCCGGAATTCTCTGCCGACCAGGTTGTGCAGAATATGCTACATCCGGACAAACATTTTATCGCGAATCTGGCTCAGGTACCTTCGTTCCTGGTATCCCATCTTCATTCGGGAGATGTGGTGATTGTTTTATCGGCTGGCGATGCTGATCGAATCAGCACAGAGGTTCTGAATGCGCTTCACAAGGAGGCAGATAAGCATGCCCAATCCTAAGCAGAAATACGAGATGGAATTGCTTGGAAGGAAGCTGGAATTGGATCAGGCTTGTGTAGCATCTAAAT
This sequence comes from Chloroflexi bacterium RBG_19FT_COMBO_55_16, assembly GCA_001795335.1. The sequence goes on along the minus strand of MGOK01000001.1, from coordinate 19,262 downwards.
CAAACTCGGAGAGCGAGAAGATCCAGATCCCGGGAGATGAGCGCTCCATTGTTTTGAGAGAGTTGATTCTTCGGTTGATCGCAAGGTTAGAGCGTATTTGATGGTACGCTCAGACAGATGAGTGCAAGGACTAATAAAGTGAAACTGGCCCCGAACATCCCCATTGATCTCGAGTCTCTGGTTGCCGTATTCGCGGATCGGATTAAGTTAGGCGTTCCACTTGCCCGGTATACCTCGGCTCGCGTGGGCGGACCGGCGGATTTATTCATAACTATCGAGTCGGTGGAGGCACTGGTCGAAGTTGTGAGTCGCTTGTGGGAGATGGATGCACCTTTTGTTTTGCTAGGGGGAGGTTCGAATATATTGGTCAGCGATGCCGGCGTACGGGGTGTGGTAGTTCATAACCGGGCGCGGCAAGTGCGGTTTAATCTGAAATCAGATCCACCGACTGTGTGGGCTGCCTCAGGAGCGAATTTTGGGGTCATTGCCCGCCAGGCTGCCGAACGTGGTTTGGCTGGTCTGGAATGGGCGGCTGGTATCCCAGGAACTGTAGGTGGGGCGGTGGTAGGCAATGCTGGCGCTCACGGCGGTGACATGGCTGGCAATCTTGTTCTGGCAGAAATCTTGCATCGAGAGGCGTTGGGGGTACACGCAAAGAATGGATCACAGCCCAAAATGAAAATTCATCGCGGAAGTTGGCCTGTCGAACGTTGGGATTATACGTATCGGAGCAGCATTGTCAAGCGGGATCAGGGCATCCGATCTAGCGGACGAAGCGCGACTTCTACCTCGCCTTATACAGGATTGCAGACCGTTGTATTAGCAGCCGTGCTTCGGCTGGCGCAGAGCACATCGCAGGCTGTTCAGTCGCGAATGGATGAATTTGTTGCCTACCGGCACCGGACACAACCACCAGGCGCAAGCATGGGTTCAATGTTTAAAAATCCACCCGGAGATTTCGCGGGTCGCTTGATCGAAGCAGCTGGATTAAAAGGGACGCGTATTGGACACGCTGGGATCAGTCCATTACATGCGAATTTCTTCATTAACTACGGCAATGCAACGGCAGGCGACATTTGGGGTCTCATTCAACAGGCGAGGCGCACTGTTGCAGCCAAATTCGGGGTAATCCTGGAGCTAGAAATTGAATTAATCGGAAACTGGGATATCGATAAAGGTCTGTAATGAGCAACCATAAACTACACGTCGGAGTACTCTTCGGAGGTCGCTCGGGAGAACATGAGATTTCATTGCTCTCAGCGCGTTCGATCCTGTCCGCATTAGATCCTGCCAAGTACAGTGTTACACAAATTGGTATCACCCATGAGGGGGCGTGGCTGGTGGGTGAGAACCTCCTGGAGATCATGTCCAAGGGTTTAACCGAAGATGATATTACTCGATTAAATTCGGCAACGATCTTGCCCGATCCGACCTCACCGGGCGTGTATTCCATCCGGCACACTTCTCGCGGCGATATCCTGGAACGTTTGTCTGATCTTGATGTTGTATTTCCTGTGCTTCACGGCACTTATGGTGAGGATGGCACTGTGCAGGGCTTGTTGGAACTGGCAGAGGTAGCTTATGTCGGGGCAGGCGTGCTTGGTTCCTCCGTGGGGATGGATAAAGGCCTTTTTCGAGATGTGATGCGAGTGAATCACATCCCCCAGGTAGAGACCATCATTGTGCTCCGTAAGGAAATCACCCAAAACATAGAAGAAGTCCTGGCGCGGGCTGAGGTGATGGCGCCATACCCACTCTTTACTAAACCAGCAAATCTGGGTTCCTCGGTCGGGATCAGCAAATGCATAAACCGCTCTGAGTTGATTGAGGGAATAATGGATGCAGCGCGGTATGATCGGCGCATTTTGATCGAACGTGGTGTGCGTGCCCGGGAGATCGAGGTGAGCGTTTTAGGGAACGACGATCCAGTTGCATCTGTTCCTGGTGAGATTATCCCGTCGGGTGATTTTTATTCTTATGAAGCCAAATATATTGATAGCCGGTCGCAGTTATTGATTCCAGCACCGATCTCGTTTGAGACTTCCCAGCAGGTGCGCGAGCTGGCAGTGCGAGCTTATTTAGCAGTGGATTGTGCTGGGATGGCGCGCGCCGACTTTCTATTAGATAAGGATACTGGGGAATTATTTCTCAATGAAATCAACACTCTGCCTGGTTTTACCAAGATCAGTATGTATCCTAAACTATGGGAAGCGAGTGGCTTAGCCTTCCCAGAATTAGTTGACCGCTTGATCGAACTGGCACTTGAACGGAGAGCAGAACGTGACCGCAATGAATGGCGGTTTCAGAGGTGATGCTGGATGCAATCTAAGGAAGCCAACACGCGGGCTGATGTAGTCCGCCAGAGGCGTACGAATCGCCCCCGGAAGACCAAGGCACCGGTCTCCTCCCGACGTGCACCCAAAGCCAAGACCCCTGCACAACCGCCGGTATTGATTCGGGGAGGATTGCCAAGCGCTTACACACCTGATCGGCGGCGTGGTAAGCAGGCCAAACGCCGATATGATGTGGCTTTGAATACTCCTGGGGCTGAGATGCGCTTACCGTCATTGCCACGCCTGGCAATTGGTTGGCGTCTGCTATCTGGGTTGCTGGTGGTTGGACTGGCGAGTTTGATCTATATGGCTTGGACTGATCCTGTCTTTCAAGTGACGGCCATACAAGTCAGGGGTTTGCAGCGCTTGGACAAACAGGATATCACCGCAGTGACGGGTATCGTAGGAGAACCGATCTTCCTTGTCCAACCTGAGAAGATTCAACAAGACCTAAAGGCGGCTTTCCCGGAGCTGGCGAGAGCGGCAGTAGCCATTAAAATCCCTACAAAAGTGGAAGTGGAGGTGGTTGAACGCCAACCTATAATCGCCTGGGTGCAAGATGAGCAAACCTTGTGGGTGGACGCTTCTGGTGTGGCATTTCCTCCCCGGGGTGAAGATGACCCTTCCATCCGAGTCGAGGCGTTGAATTGGCCTGCAGCTCCAACCAGTGAGAGCGATCCAGAACTCGGGAAGGCAGCCTCCCAATTGTTGTCTGTTGATATGGTCAATGCTATCCAAAGTATGGATGAAGAGGCGCCAAAGAAAACCCCTTTGGTATATGATAGCCAGCATGGCCTGGGATGGAAAGACTCGCGCGGCTGGGAAGCATATTTTGGAACAGATGTCGAAGACATCGATATGAAATTATATGTCTATAAAGCCATCGTTAAGCGTTTGAAGAAGGACCACGTCCGACCTGAGTTAATCAGCGTGGAATTCGTCCATGCACCTTTTTATCGTCTGGAGCGATAGACCAGATGGAAGAACCGATCATTGTTGGAATTGACATTGGCACGACCAAGATTTGCACCCTCGTAGCGCGTTTGGAAGAGGACGGTCCGCTGCGCATTCTAGGGGTGGGCATCGAACCTTCTCAAGGGATGCGAAAAGGGATCCCGGTTGACTTACGGATCGTATCGCAAGCCATTGCACGCAGTGTAGAGAAAGCCGCGCGCACCTCGGGATTGGAGATCACCTCAGCCCTGGTAAGTCTAGCTGGATCGCAAGTAGCTTCGGTCAACAGCCGGGGTGTAGTTGGCGTGACCGGCCGGACGATCGACGAAGATGATATTGTCCGGGCAATGGAAGCTGCACGTGCAGTGGCGATCCCTCACAACCGGGAGATCATCCACGTCATCCAGCGGGGTTTCACTGTGGATGGACAGGCGGGAATTCGCATGCCGATCGGGATGCACGGTTATCGCCTGGAAGTGGAGACACACATTATCACGGCAGCGGCCTCGACAGTGGAAAATTTACGCAACTGTGTGGCTCAGGCGGGGGTTGATGTTAGCCAATTTGTGCTCAACCCACTGGCCTCGGCGGAGGTAGTGTTGTCGGAGACCGAACGCGAGATGGGCGTAATTGTGTGTGATATGGGCGGCGGAACCACCGATCTGGCAATTTTCATCGAGGGTGATGTGTGGCACACGATGGTCTTGGGCGTGGGAGGGGACCACATTACCTCCGATATCGCCCATGGACTGCGCTTGCCGATCTCTCAAGCCGAGGAAATCAAGAAACAGCATGGTCATGCCGTTGAATCCGAGGTCAGAGAAGATGAAGAATTTCACGTACGCCCGTTTGGTGAAGAAATTCCACTGCAGATCAGCCGCCGGGAACTGGCCCATATTATCGAGGCCCGGGTAGATGAAATTATCAGCCTGGTCCTGCAGGAGATCAAGCGTTCCGGTTACGATGGTCTTTTGCCAGCTGGCATGGTGCTAACTGGAGGATCGAGCGTTTTACCGGGAATGCGCTCGCTTGCAAGCCAGGTCTTGGGTTTGCCTGTGCGAGTCGCGCAACCCGAAAATTTGATTGGCATGACCGACAAACTACATGCGCCGGCATTTTCTACCAGCGTTGGCCTGCTGCATTGGGCAGTGCTGATGACTGAAATTGGCTCCGAGCCCAACCGGCGGAAACCTAGCATTCAAGGAGGTGGATTGGACTGGGAAAACATTAAAAGTTTGCTCAAGCGGCTGTTGCCCTGAAACCTTTTGGGAAGAAGGTTTGGGTCTCAACGCTGGTTTTTACGTTTGTTGAAAGTATTGGTTGTCAATTTCTAAATCACTCGCTAATGAGGAGGAGTAATACATGAACACTATCGTTAACCCACCAAATCAGGTTGAATCGTTCGCTGTAATCAAGGTCGTGGGTGTTGGAGGTGGTGGGTGCAACGCCATCGACCGGATGATAGACGAAGGTTTGCAAGGGGTCGACTTCGTCGCCATAAACACAGATGCCCAGGCATTAATGCTTTCGAAGGCTCCAACTCGGGTGCGTATCGGCGATAAG
>MGOK01000001.1:0-14400 GCA_001795335.1 Chloroflexi bacterium RBG_19FT_COMBO_55_16 | reverse complement strand
GGCAAGAGAGCTGCGGAGGAATCAGCTGAGGATTTGTATGAAGTCCTCCGCGGGGCAGATATGGTCTTTATCACTGGAGGGATGGGTGGTGGAACAGGCACCGGCGCCTGCCCCAGTGTGGCACAGATCGCAAAAGAGGTAGGTGCCCTGACAATCGGCGTGGTCACCCGTCCATTTACCTTCGAAGGCGCTCGCCGCATCCAGGCGGCTGAGGCTGGAATCGACAAACTCAAGGAACAGGCTGACACGTTGATCGTGATCCCGAACGACCGCCTGTTGCAGATCGTCGATAAGCGGGCGAATCTGCAAGACGCATTTCGCATGGCAGATGATGTTCTCCGCCAGGGTGTGCAGGGCATCTCGGAATTGATCACCGTGCCGGGTTTGATCAATCTGGACTTCGCCGACGTGAGAACGATCATGTCAGAGGGCGGCGCGGCTTTGATGGCGGTTGGCAGCGCGAAAGGCGATGATCGGGCGCGTGAGGCAGCCGAGAAAGCTATCTCCAGCCAGCTCCTGGACATCACAATCGATGGTGCGCACGGTATCTTGTTTAATGTGACCGGTGGTCCGGACTTGACTCTGTTTGAAGTTAATCAGGCTGCCGCGATCATCAAGGAGACCGCTCATCCGGATGTGAATTTAATCTTCGGTGCAGTGATTGATCCACATATGGTTGACGAGGTGCGGATCACAGTGATCGCAACAGGGTTTGAGCGTACCGGCATGCCGCGCCGGATTATAGAAAAGTCTGCGCAGCGGATGGAAGCAACATCAGTGCGTCTATCTGAAAGCGTTGAGCGCCAAGCGACAGGCAGCAAACCGGTTGAATTTCAACCGCGCACCTTCAATACAGAGGATCTGGATATCCCGACCTTCTTGCGCAACCGGGTGCGGTAACGTATCGATCTGGCCCTTCCCCGTTCGTGCCTTCGCACGGGGAGGGGGGAGATCGATCGCTGGCTCGTACTTAAAATTTTAAGGTAAAAGTGATATTAATTCCCTTGCATTTGTCATGCAAGTGTGCTAGAATAGTGCCCTCTCCGCTGCCACATATAAGGGATGGATAATGCTATACCCCCATATGTGGCGGCAACATTTGTTCTAACTGCGGGGTTGGGATGCGGTGTCCTTATTGCCAAAATGAGCAATCCAGAGTGATCGATACATCGCATGATGCGCGCGGGGGAATTCGCCGTCGGCGGGAATGCGAGAATTGTGGGCAACGTTTCAGTACTTACGAACGTGCAATATTGGCGACACCACTGATTATTAAACAAGATGGGACGCGGGAGGAATTTGACCGCGATAAATTAATCCGGGGTATTCGCATCTCCTGCGCTAAGAGGCCAGTATCTGCGGCCGATACCGAACGCTTGGTGGGCGAGATAGAATCCACGTTACAAGCGATGGGTCGGGCCGAAGTTTCTTCCAGGGTGGTAGGGGACATGGTCATCACTGGCTTGAAAGAACTGGACCATATCGCTTACATTCGCTATGCTATTGTCTATCTAGGTCTGGACGACCTTCGATCTATTCGGACTGAGATTGATCGCCTTTTAGAGGCGTGATCGGAGGAGGCCGGGGCGCGCCAGGGGAGGCCACGGTTATCCTTTTGACTTGCTTCGAAGTATCGTTTTCTCTATGAGTAAGGAGTTTATCAATGCTACAGGAAGCCGAATTGCAGAAAGCCAAGTCGGGAATTATTCCCACTCCTCCATTACCTGCAGATGTTCCTCAGGTTGAACTAACAGAAAATGCCCGCCAGGTTTTTACCCGTCGCTATATTCGCAAAGGAGGCGATGGTAGTCCCTTAGAGTCAGTTGAAGAGACCTTTTGGCGGGTAGCTTACCATGTCGCCAAATCAGAAGAGACATGGGGTGGGGATGTGCTCCAAACAGCGCGCCAGTTCTATGAGCTTTTATCCCAGCGACGATTTTTCCCCAATTCTCCCACTTTTACCGGCGCTGGTACACCCTTGGGTCAACTCGCAGCGTGTTTTGTTTTGCCTATTTCAGACGACATGGGGCGTGATCCTGCTGGAATTTTTCAGACATTACGCGATGCGGCATTAATCCAACAGACAGGCGGTGGCAACGGCTTTGCGTTTTCGCCCCTGCGTCCCAAGGGCACCCTGGTGAAATCATCTGCTGGACAAGCTACAGGACCGGTGGGTTTTCTCCGCGTGTACGATAGAGCATTTGGCGAGATCGCTCAAGGAGGAACAAGACGAGGCGCGAATATGGGTGTCTTGCGGGTAGACCATCCCGACATCGAAGAATTTATCACATGCAAGACAGACGAGAACGCCATAACAAACTTCAATATTTCAGTAGGCATTACAGATGCTTTCATGGAGGCTGTGCGGAACGATACATATTGGGACCTCCGATTTCCAGATGTTTCCTCTTCAGAATATAAAGGATTTCGAGGCACGCTGGAAGAGGCAGAGAGAGCTGGCATCCCGATCACGGTTTACAAGCGGATAGGTGCTCGCGATCTATTTGAAAAAATCGTCCTTCAGGCGCACTACAACGGAGAGCCAGGTGTGCTCTTCTTGGACGCAGCAAATCGATCCAATCCAGTGCCAAACCTTTATCAATTAGAGGCGACTAACCCCTGCGGTGAACAGTGGTTGGGTCCATATGAAAACTGCTGCCTTGGCTCGGTCAATCTTGCTCCACACTTTGGCCTGGACGGGACTGTGGATTGGGAGGGCTTACGTCAGAGCGTCGTTCTTTCCACCCGCTTCCTGGATGATGTGGTACAAGCCAATGCTTATGTGCCTGCCGTACCACAGCTTAAAAAAGCTGCCTTCCAGGCTCGGCGGATCGGCCTGGGTATCATGGGGCTGGCAGACTTGATGTATCATGTTGGAGTGCGGTATGGTTCAGAGGCTGGGCTGGAATTCGCTGCGCAAGTCATGGAGTTCGTACGTTACCATGCGATGTTGACCAGCGTCGATCTGGCAAAAGAACGCGGCCCGTTCGAGGCGATCAAAGGCTCCATTTACGACCCACAAGGCTTACGGTGGCAACCTCCTGAACCATTAACCCCATACGTTCATGATTGGGGTCGACCGACAGTGGAGTGGAAAGATGTCATCGACGGCATCCGACATTACGGTATTCGCAATGCTGCCCAAACCACTATCGCTCCTACGGGAACGATTGCCACAGTTGCTGGTTGTGAAGGGTATGGTTGCGAGCCAGTTTTTGCTCTGGCTTACATCCGTCACGTTAACGACAATGGGAAGGATTTACAGTTAACTTATACCAGCCCGTTATTCGAAAAGGCTCTGTTAGAGGCTGGCCTGGATGAACAAAGCCAGCAGATGATTATCAACCACATTATGGAGACTGGTACCTGTCAGGATTTACCCGATTTGATGGTGGAGGCAGCTGGTTCTAATGGGTTGGGGTTGCCGGATACCATTCGAGAGACATTCGTTGTTTCTCAGGACATCAGCGCCGAGGAACACGTGCGTATGCAAGCCGCCATGCAAGCCTTCGTCGATAACAGTCTTTCAAAAACAATTAATTTTCCTGAATCTGCGACAGTTGAGGATGTCGCCACAGCTTACCAATTGGCCTGGGAATTGGGTTGCAAAGGAATCACGGTGTATGTGACCGGCTCGCGCCAGAAGGTCGTGCTGGAAACCCATGCAACGGCTAAGGAGAAACGACCTTTTTCCGAGATGGAGGCATTGGATGTAAAAGCCGAGCAACTGGCAATGTGGGGCGAAACCAAGAAACCGCGTCCGCGCCGCCTGCCGGGATATACAATTTCTGTCAATACTCCACTGGGTAAGACATTCGTTACTGTTAATGAAAACGGCGGCGGTCAGCCTTTTGAGGTGTTCGTCAACACCGCCAAGGCTGGATCGGAGACGGCCGCGGTTTCGGAAGCCATCGGTCGCTTGATCTCTTACACCTTGCGTTTAGCCTCGTCGCTGGCGCCTCGTGAGCGCCTCATAGAGGTCTGGCGGCAATTATCAGGCATTGGTGGCGGACGCTCATTAGGGTTTGGACCCAATCGTGTACGTTCTTTACCGGATGGCGTAGCGCAAGCGCTGGAAGAATATCTACAGAATTCCGCCGCCCATGCCTCGTACCAGGAAGAGGAACACGGTAACGGTTCGCATTCTGCTGTAGACTTACTACCCGAACAGCCCCCGCTCCAGATAGGTGACCTATGTCCCGAATGCGGAGAGGCGGCTTTGGTCAATGAAGAGGGATGCAGGAAATGTTATGCATGCGGGTATAGCGAGTGTTAGATCGTTAGCGAAAGACGACAGAAAAGCAGGCTGGTTTTTCACAGCCTGCTTTTGTTTTATCCCAGCAGGATTGATTACTTGATTTATGATTCTTGATTATCACTTCTAATTAGCATATGTTATGATAAGGGGAGGATTGGTAAATATATCCTTCTGAGGCGTTATTCAAGGTGGGATTACGCGGATAGCCGGTGTAGCTCTGACTAAGGAAGTTGAATCAACCAGTTACCCCTGTCGGAACAAGTCATATCCTAACAGGAGGTTGTGCATGATGATCTGTTACTTCACGGATGTAATCATTCTAAACGAAAATGTTGGGAATGAAATTTGCTGATCCATGACACCCTGATTCTTTCATGTATTACTAAGGAGAAAAACAATGAACATCAAGCTCTCGAATGGAAAAGTGATTCCGATGGAGATGCACAAAGTCAGAATTGTACAAAGTACCAACCTCGCTCCGGTAACACGGCGGCTTCAGGCTATTGAGGAAGCTGGCTACAATACATTTCTCCTGCGCACCAGGGATGTTTTCCTCGACATGCTCACGGACAGCGGTACTAATGCCATGAGCGATAACCAGCTGGCCGCAATGATGGTGTCAGACGACGCTTACGCTGGGAGCGAAAGCTTCTACAAGCTGGCTGGCGCAGTGCAAGAGATTCTTGGGTTCGACTATACTATTCCTGTCCACCAGGGCCGGGCTGCAGAACACTTGCTGGCCAAGGTCTTCGTCGAGCCTGGCGATGTTGTTCTGATGAACTACCACTTTACTACCACCAAAGCCCATTTCGAATTGGCAGGCGCCACTGTATTGGAAATCTATACCAATGAGGCGATGAACACGCAGAGCGCCCACCCGTTCAGGGGGAACCTAGATCTGCACAAGTTCGAAGATGCGATCCAGGAGTACGGTGCAAACAAGATTCCATTTATCCGCATGGAAGCGACCACCAACCTCGTAGGCGGCCAACCGTTTTCTCTGGACAACCTGCGCGAAGTGAAGCGCATGGCGCAGGCTCACAATATCCCACTCTTGTTTGACGGGAGCCTGATCTCTGAGAACGCATTCTTTATCAAACAACGTGAAAAAGAATATGCCGATAAATCGATACGCGAGATTATTAAGGAAATGATGAGTCTGGTGGATATCCTATACCTATCCGCCCGCAAGAGCACATCCGTTAGGGGAGGGATGATCGCCACCAACAACAAGGGATACTATGACCGCATCTTGGCCTGGCTGCCTGTGTACGAGGGCTTTGCCACTTATGGCGGGATGTCAACCAAAGAGATCGAAGCGATGGCAGTCGGTCTCCGGGAGATGACCGATGTCAATGTGGCTGGTATTTCCCCGGAGTTCATCCAGTACTTCGTTGAGCGGCTGATTGAAAATGGTGTGCCTGCAGTGACCCCTCCAGGTGGATTGGCTTGTCACGTTGACGCCAAACGGTTCTTGCCTCATATTCCGCAAGGCCAATATCCAGCCGGTGCCCTCGCAGCAGCCATTTTCATTGTTTCGGGTGTTAGAAGCATGGAAAGAGGTACGATATCTATGGACCGAGACTCGAATGGCAATGAGGTCTATGCCGATCTGGAACTAGCACGGCTGGCTATACCGCGTCGGGTATACACGCTATCGCATATTGAATATACCATTGACCGATTAACCTGGTTATTTAATCATTGCCACCTGGTTAAGGGACTTAGATTCGTGGAAGAACCCAAAGTCTTGCGATTCTTCTTTGGGAAGTTGGCGCCATTGGATAATTGGGGCACAGATCTGGCCAACGCTTTTGAGGCAGATTTTGGATCGAATTGCTAATCAAAGCAATTCGGGATCACGGGTGGCTCTTTCCCTTTTTGAACTATGATACAATCCGCTTGGCCCTTTGTAAAAAGGGAAGGAGCCACAATACTTTACCCATATTTTTGCTGAGAAGCAAGAATGAGAGGTGAACCATGCAAATTATAGTCGACTCATTCAATCGCATTGATAAGCGCATTACCAACTGGATGGCTTCTTATGGGATCCTGGTTTTGCGTGTCAGCCTTGGCGTGGTTTTCTTTTGGTTTGGCATTTTGAAATTTTTCCCTGGTCTTAGCCCGGCTCAAGATCTTGCAGCCCGCACGATCGCGATCATCACTTTTGGGGTTATACCCTCCACCACTTCTGTGTTCCTCCTTGCAATTTGGGAATGTGTGATTGGATTGGGATTGATATTTGGTGTATTCATGCGGGCGACTTTGTTCCTATTGTTTCTGCAAATGTTAGGCACAACAACGCCGATTTTCTTCTTTCCACACGAGGTTTTCACACAAATCCCGTACGCTCCCACTCTGGAGGGCCAGTATATTATCAAGAACTTGGTGTTAATCAGCGCCGGCATAGTAATTGGCGCCACTGTGCGGGGTGGCGCAATGGTAGCCGACCCTGAAATCGCCAAATTAGCCATCCAACCAAGATAAAAAACTAAGTTACCGTGATCAAACGTCTGATCCTAGTCGCCGGCAACATCGGCGCCGGCAAGACCTCGCTCACCGAACGGATTGGGGCGCGCCTGGGATGGCAAACTGCTTTCGAATCGGTAGCCGATAACCCTTACCTGCCCGACTTCTACAAAGACATGCGTGCCTGGTCATTCCACTTGCAGATCTTTTTCTTAGGCCATCGGGCTCAACAGTATCTGGAGATGGCCCGCGCGCCCCGTTCCGTCATCCTGGATCGCAGCATCTACGAAGATGCTTACATTTTTGCTCGAGCATTGCATCATCTAGGGAACCTGGATGAGCGAGATTACCTGGCTTACCGGCGAGTGTTTGACCTTTTGGTTTCCACCCTCCCATCCCCCAACCTGCTGATCTATCTGAAAGCCCCGGTTACAGTGCTGTTAGAGCGCATTCGGCGGCGTGGTCGGGCGATCGAAGGCAGCATGACTGCCGAATATCTTGCCTTGCTCGAGACATTTTATACCGATTGGATCGCCACCTTTGATGTTTGCCCGGTACTCACCATCCCGACTGGCGAACTGGGGACAGAGGCCCCATTCGATTTTGTACATAACCCGCGTCACCTGGATATCGTAGTCGCTCGTATCCAAGACATCCTGATCGGCAAAGAAGACGTGATCTTCCCAAACTATTCTGCGGAAATAGATTAATTGGATCCCAATTTAAAGGTGGTAGTGGTGTATGGGATAGGGAAACAAGGTAACTAGCCGTCCCTATTCCCTTTCTTTTGTCCCTTAAGCGCCTCGCGTATTGACTGGCACACTCGATCCACCTGGGCTTCGGACATGACGCTCGAGAAAGGTATCGCTAACCCACGCCGACCCAAGTCTTCGGTGACCGGGAAGTCACCAGATTGATATCCAAATCGTGAAACCATATATGGTTGCAGGTGGATAGGGATAAAGTAGGGTCGGGCGGGGATACCCTGTTCGCTTAGGGCGCGCGCAATTCGATCACGGTCTAATCCAGGAGCAAACCGGATCACGTATACGAACCAGCTCACCCGAGTTGTGTTGGCTACGATCTGAGGTGGCTCCACACCGGGGATTTCTTGCAAGCGTTCGCTGTACCAGGCAGCGACTTGCTCCCTTTTATTGAGCAATTCGTCCAGACGAGTCATCTGTACTTTGCCCAGGACAGCGCTCATTTCATCCAGGCGATAGTTGAAGCCGAGGTGGGTATGCTGAAGCCAGGTATCGCCCGGTGCGCGGCCTTGATTGCGCAGGGCGCGCATCAGATTAGCTGCCTGATCATCGTCGGTGACGATGACACCGCCCTCGCCAGTGGTAATTTGTTTATTGGGGTAAAAGGCGAACACCCCGTAATCGCCGATCGTGCCGGCTTTTCGGCCTTTGTATTCAGCTCCAAGCGCTTCACAGGAATCCTCAATTACTTTCAACCCATATCGGGATGCGACTTTCAGGATAGGATCCAGATCTGCAGGTTGGCCAAAGACGTCGACTGGAAGGATCGCTTTTAGTTGGGCAGGCCGGTGAGCGCCTTCGCGGGGCAGCCACTTTCCGGCAGCTGCACCTCCTTGAGCGAGATCGTGGGCTGCCTCCGCCACCAGTTCTGGGTCGATATTTCCCGTGATGGGATCGATATCTACGAAGACGGGCACAGCGCGTTCGAAAAGCAGAACATTGCTAGAAGCCACGAAGGAGAAAGGTGTAGTGATCACCAGATCCCCAGATTCGACTCCAGCGGCAAGGACGCACAAGTGCAATCCAGCTGTGCCCGAGTTAACGCCTAAGGCGTGTTTACAGCCGGTAAAACCTTGGAAGGCTTCTTCAAAGGCCTGGATTTGTGGCCCCATGCTCAGGTTGGGTGTTTGCAACACCGCGGCAACCGCCAGGCGCTCAGCGTCGGTGATGTCAGGTGAGGACATGGGTATATTAATCCCTTCGGACATTGAAAGCTCCTTTAGATAGGATTTCTCTAAGAAAACGGGTGATTAGATGTTCATTGAGGCCAGGTCGTACCCGCCCTCACGATACCGCCTTCCGGTACGTCGCCTTTAACCGTGGCGCTATTACCGATGCGTGCATTGGCGCCGATCTTAACCCCCAGGTTGATTGTCACGCCCATCCCAACCAGCACACCAGCTCCAATCTTCACCTCTCCAGCCAACAATGCTCCAGGTGAGATATTGGCACAATCACCCAGGCTGCAGTCATGGGAGACGACTGCGCTGGTGTTGACGATCACCCCGAATCCGAGCTGCGCTTCGCTGCCTACGTAGGAATGTGGAAAGATCTGTACTCCTGGTGATAAGTTAGCACTCGGTTCCACAACTGCTGAGGGGTGGATCAGGATCGGGCAGGCAAAGCCGGCCTCAGCCAGCTTTTGAAAGACAGATACCCGGCTGTTGAGATTCCCAATACCACCTACCGCGTTTACCGCCAGACGAACTCCCTGAGCATAAATATCGGTTAATACTTTAGCCCCGCCTAAGACCGGAAAGCCCAATACGGTCTTTGACTTCGCCAAGCCATCATCAACAATGCCATGGATGCGGTAAACGCCTATCGATCGGATTAAGTCAATCAATGCTTTCCCGTGTCCACCGCCGCCATAGATAATAATTGCGGTCGGATCAAAGCTGCTTTGAGGGATCGCAAGAGGTTGGTTGCGTTCAAGCATGGCTCGCACCATCTTCTCAGTGATGAGGGGACCAATTGGAAGCGCGCCTAAATCTAGATTTGCCTGTTGAGCAAGGGCCAGCGCGGGTTGGCTAATGCGTAAACCGGTGGGGATTTCGGAGGTAGTCGCTGACTCGGTATGCGGCACGCCGGTAGATAAGTGTGGGGTGGAGGTTCCGGGAGGCGACCAATCGGGAGAGCCAGCCACGTAGCAGAGAATCTCCCCGGCGCGTGCGAACTGGCCCTCGGCGAACCGCAAACCGGTGATATATCCTCCGGCCTCGGTGGTTAGATCAATCGCAGACTTGGTTGTCTCTAAGGTGCACAGCACCTCGCCGGTAGAAACTTGCTGGCTATTTTGAACGTTCAATGAAACGAGCCTGGCTTCGGGCTCATTGGGGTTTAATAGCGGGATCAAGACCGGGATCGCGGTAGAAGTCATCATTGAATTATACAAGGGATTGTTTGTATTTCAATTAATAAAGTTTTATACCATCATTTTTGCTGACTTTCGAATATCCTCAACTCCCGGCAAGATGGCAGATTCGAGGGGGACGGAAGCGGGAATGGGCAGATCCCATCCAGCCATTCGGCGGGCAACATGCAGATTTACCCCGAGGGTTTCGGCGGCTTTCGCCAGGATCTCAGCACCCCAACCAAGCGAATATGATCCTTCTTCGACAACCAGCAGGTGGTGCGTTTTACGCACTGAGTCAAGGATGGGCGCCATGTCGAAAGGAGATAGTTGGGTAGGAATTACTAATTCTGTAAATAATTCGTCTTCATACGCCAGTTGTAATGCTGCCTGGCGACAGAAGTCCGCCATGTATCCATAAGCGACCAGGGTGAGAGTTGGCGTGGGGGCGTCTCGTATGGCGAGAGTGTAACTTGGAGCATAAGGGCTAGGGGAGAGCGGAGAGAGAGATGTGATGGTAGAAGGCGAAGCATTCGCCTGGTCGAGTGTAAAATCCCCTAAGGAGTTCTGGTCCTGAATGGGTAGAAGATATAGCAGTTTATTCTCGATGAAAAGAACCGGGTCTTCGTCGTCCAAGATGGCATGGAGGAGTAATTCTCCTGGAGCCATCAAGGCGCTAGGAGCTATGACTCGTAAACCCGGTACTCCCAGGAAGAGTTTTTCCAAGGTTTGGCTGTGGGTTGGACCATAGCCGCGCCGACCACCCATGGGCGTGCGGATTACCAGGGGGACGCGCACCTGGTCGTTATACATCCAGCGGAATTTGGCCACATGGTTGATCAATTGGTCTGCAGCCAGTGTCATGAAGTCACCGAACATGATCTCTACCACGGGACGGAGGCCGCGCAATGCCATCCCGGCTGCAATCCCCACGATGGCGGCTTCGGAGACAGGCGTGGTCAACACGCGGCCAGGGAAATCCGTCGACAGCCCACGGGTAACTTTGAAAGCGCCGCCGTATGGATCGAGGATGTCTTCTCCAAGGATAAAAACATTTTCGTCGAAAGCCAGGGCGCGGTGCAGGGCTGCGTTGAGGGAATCAAGGACGGTGGGCATGGGCAGAGAAGGGATAAAAGAAATAGGATGGAGATGGGGGTTGGAGGTTAGACAAAAGAATCAATTATGGGGAGAGGATCGTCGAGGGCTTGTTGGAAGGCTTGGGCGACTTCGGCATCGACTTCCGCCCGGATTTTCTCACGCAAAGGGGGCTCGAGACGGTCGCCGAGGATGATAATGGGATCGCGCCTGCGGCGCATATGATCTATCTCTTCGGGAGAGCGGGTGTCGTCCCCTTTGGAGTGAGGGCCGAAGCGACAGGTGTGTAGGATCAAGGTACAGGGAGAACGCCTGGTGCGTACCTCCTGAAGCGCCTCACCCGCTAAAACCAGAATCTCCAACACATCGCTGGAGTCAAGCTGGTGGGTCGGGATACCGAAAGCCGTGAACCGGGCAGAGATGTCGCCAGCAACATTAAGCTCGATAGGTGTGGTTTGCGCCAGGCCATTGTTTTCAAGTACAAAGAGGATGGGAACCGACCACAAAGAAGCTATATTCAGCGACTCATAAAGCACGCCTTCGCCCAATGCTCCATCACCTAGAAAGACGATGGTGACCACCTGGCTCTGTTTAAATTTCTCGGCTAATGCTATACCTGTTGCAACGGGTAGGGTGCCTCCTAAGATTCCATTAGAGTAAAAATTGCGCCAGTGCAAATGTTGGGAACCGCCTCGCCCGCCACAAACTCCCGTTGCTTTGCCCATCAATTCTGCAAATAAGGGGCGTAGTTCTCCCCCATAGGCAAGGTAGTGGCCGTGACAACGATGATTGCTGACGACGATGTCGCCCGGATTGAGGTGGCTGAGAACGCCGACCGCGTTTGCTTCTTGCCCCAGGTAGGTATGCGTGGTGCCAGAGAAGCGACCCTTGGGAAATTCATTCAGCACAATCTCCTCAAACCGCCGGATGCGATAGATGGCACGATATAGGGATGGATGATCGATCATTGAATAGCTCTTGATTTCTCTTCTCCTACATTTTCAAGCTCCTCAACTGCCGGGCTTCCCACAAACTCCCTTGCGGTCGCATGACCAACCTGGCTGATGCCTTCGCGTGTGAGGACTTTCCATAAGGTGAGGGACAATATTTTGAGATCTAACCAAAATGACCAATGGTCGACATACCAGACATCCAGGTGGAACTTGTCTTCCCAGGTCAACACGTTACGGCCATTGACCTGCGCCCACCCGGTTATGCCCGGCAGAACTTCATGGCGGCGCGCCTGCTCAGGTGTGTAGCGCTCCAAGTATTGCACCAACAATGGGCGCGGACCGATCAGGCTCATCTCACCCCGCAGTACATTAAGCAGCTCCGGAAGTTCGTCCAAGCTGGTAGCCCGTAGGAATCGGCCCCAGCGGGTCAAGCGTTGTTCATCTGGGAGCAGACGACCCTGGATATCGCGGGCCTCGGTCATTGAACGGAACTTATAAAGCTCAAAGAGTCTTCCCCGGTATCCGGGACGCACTTGGCGAAAAAGGACAGGTGATCCATGAATAATTTGCACCAGCAACGCGATCAAAACCAAGACAGGAGAGATTAAAATCAACCCTACCAAAGTAATAGATAGATCCAGGATCCGTTTGGAAAGCGGGACTCCGGGGAGCAATAATCGCATACGTTATGGAGTAGCCAGGGGTGTTGCCTGTATTCTTTGGATTACGTTGGTATACAGGTTAGCAATCGCTGGTCCAAGTAGATAGACCAAGATGATGACGACGATCACAACAAGGATAAGGATTAATGCATATTCAAGATAGCTCTGCCCGCGCGATGATTTATTTAATCTCATTTTCCTACCTCCTTCTGACTCAATCTAAGTATCTATCCGAAAAATAAAAGGGGTCGGGGTGTGTGGCGGCGCAAAGCCCCGCCACACACCCCACTCTCCCGAATTTTCGGATAAGTTCTAAGATAATCCTGCATGGCTGATCAAGACTATAGATCTCCGAAGAGAGGAACCTTTATATCAGTCTCATTTTAACGCTTTCCTGAGAAGTAAGAAAGATACAACTTGCACATTCTCGAAGGATATTTGCATTCTTTACAAGATTGGCTATAATCGAGCTAATTTAGCGGTTAGGTTTATCGGTGGGGAACCCGGCAAACAATAGGTAATTCAATCTTTGAAGAGAGCTTCTACCTGCGGAGGATAGACAGTGAGGATTACTCATTACTGAGGTGGAGGTGAAGATGAATCACCCACGCAAAACAGCCTTCCGAATCCTTACGTTCCTGGTTATCACTATCTCTTTGCTTGGCGCAACGTTATTCTCTACACCTGCTGCCTGGCAGGGGGCTTACCTGCCATTGGTGGGGCGGGGTTGGCCGACCGAATCGCCGTACAACAGCCCGTTGTTGATCAGTGAGGTGTTCTACGATCCAGGCGGGAGTGATCCGGAGCCAGCAGCAGAATGGATTGAAGTATACCAGCGCGGGGAAACACCTCTGGATTTAAGTGGGTTCAAGATTGGAGATGGTGAAACCTGGGGGGATGGAGAAGGGATGTTTAGCTTCCCGGAGGGTGTCACGGGCGTGCTTGGTCAGGTAATTGTGATCGCTAATCAAGCTAACGCCTTTATGGCAGCCTATGGTTTCAAACCAAGCTATGAGCTCAACGACACTGACCCAGACGTACCGGACATGGTCAAATATTCAATGTGGGCAAAAGGCGTTGTCAACCTGAGCAACTCTGGTGATGAGGTGCTGCTCTTGGATGGAGAGAATCTGATCGCCGATGCTGTCTCTTGGGGAAGCTCGACCTTTGCCTTTGATCCATCTGTAGCTAAAGTTCCCCAGGGACATTCTTTAGAACGGAAGCCAGCCCAATTCGACAGCGACCTCGCTTCCGATTGGATCGACCTGGATACACCGACGCCTGGCGAAGTGGACCTGACTCCACCTACTGCAACGATTACCCAGACTCCCACTTTTACAGGGACACCTTTGTCGTGTGGTCAGTTGACTTTGTTGGTTACTGAAGTGCTTTACGACCCTTTGGGTTCAGATGATCCAGACGGGGAATGGTTCGAGATTTACAATCCAGGAGAGAGCCCGGTCAATCTGGGTTGCGTGAAAATCGGCGATGAAGAGACTTCTGGTGGTGGTGAAGGGATGTTCACCTTTTCACCTGGTGCATCCCAGCTTGCTGGCGAAGTGATCCTGGTTGCCAATCGTGCCACAACCTTTTTCTCGATGTATGGTTTTAACCCTGATTACGAGCTGGTCAGTTCAGACCCGGAGGTGCCCGACCTGGTTAAGTATTCTGCCTGGGCTGGTGGTACTCTTAACCTGAGCAATGGTGGGGATGATGTACTGATCCTGGATGGTGATGACCTGGTCATCGAGGCTGTTTCGTGGGGGAGTTCGACCTTCGCCTTTGATCCTTCTGTTGCTCCGGTGGCAGAGGGGCATTCCTTAGAGCGACAGCCGGCTGGTGTGGA